>JAZLGK010000160.1:0-7105 GCA_045616265.1 Candidatus Limivicinus sp.
GTGTATAATCTGCGGGTAAGCTGCACAGGAGGACACGATATGGATTACACGATCACAAAGTTGAATTTACAACCGGAGCAGAAAAAGGAACTGCTTTTCAGAAATCAGAAGAATACTCTGGATACATTTCTCTCCACCGGCGCGATCACAAAAGAGCAATATGACGTCAGCCTCAGCGTGTTGATTGAAAAAATGAATATCACACCGGAGCAGCTTGCTCTGTGGGTATGAAAATGAGGGGAAGGTCTCGTGACTTTCCCCTCAAAATCAACTTGCCGATCACAGTCTGGAAAGTGAGCACAGTATGTTTCCCGCCGTTTCCAGCAGCTTCTCCTGCTTCTGCTTTATCTCATCGATGTCCGCCTGGTAGAGCCGTCCTGTGCTGTTTGCGCGGTATGCGATCTGGTTTATGTTGTTTCCGGCATAGCGCATCAGCGTCAGCAGCTCTTTCAGTTCCGGAAGATCGAGCTTCAGGACGTAGCCGTCAATGGCGATCTTACGGAGAAACGCGCTGAGATTTTCCGTACCGTATAATCGCATCCGCGCCTCTATCGCGTCCTTCTCCTCCTGCGTGACATAGAATTCCAGCCGGATATTTCGTTTTCTGCGCATCATAGTTCAAGCGGGTTAAGCGGACGGGCGGCTTTATTCTCCGGCTTCTTTGCGAGCTTTTCCAGAACGGACGGCTTGCGGTCAAGCTCTTTCCTCGCGGCGGTGACGAACAAATCGAGAAGTCCGGGATGGGCATCCCCAATAGTGAAACGGCATTCGGCGTCAATCATTTCCCCGCCGAGATAGGCGTTGGCCCACTCCTTGTTTTCATCCGAGATGCGCCCGTCCCAGCCTTTCTTCTGTACAGTCGCCGCAAGGACGAATAATACTCTATCCTTTCCATACAGCCATGCAACATCATCCACGCCCTTGGTATTCAGAATATTATCATGATAGTTGTCGTTGATAGCGTTTTCAATGGAGGTTCTGCACATCACATTGACCTTCATGGAGGCTCTGTATTTGTTGAGCTCTCCGTGTTCCTGCGCATAGGCGGCGGACTCCCGGTAGATCGGCACATCGGGGATCTGCCGCTTCGCTGTTTCATCCGCAAAGTTTCCGATGCAGTCCCGTATGTCGGTCATATGTTCTGTTTCGAGCTTGCCGAACTCATGAAAGATTGCGCCCATCACATCGTCCTTGGCAAGCAGCGCCTCAGCCTGCTCACGGTTAAAATCATGTTCTTCCAGTGCCATCAGAATATCCTCGCGGGTGCTGTACTCGTAGGCATGATGGAGGATTTCTTCGGGCGGCTGAGTGAGAAGCCATTCCTTGAATTTTGCCTGTTCCTCACAGGCTTTTTCATATATCTCAGCATTCAGATCATTCAGGTTTTTCACAGCTCCACCTCCAGATTCTTTTTCGGTTTTGCTGCTTTCGGCGCAGGAGGTTTCTGCGCCAGCTTATCCAGAACCGACTCCTTTTTCTCATACAGCATCGGCATGACTACGATCTTCTCGTCTATGTTCATAAAAAGCTCCGGTGTTCTGAATCTATCCTTATATTTGTCAACAAGCTCATCCGGCACGGAGACAAAACTTTCTTCTCCGAGACCCACAATGAGAAATGTTCCGGCAACGACATCATAGAGATGATTGTCCTCGTCGCGCAAAGCACGGTTGAGCGGCAGACCATTTATCTTTCCTTCTTCATTGACGATCAAAGCCACCGGGTCTTCATACGGATAAACAGCCTGAATATCTCCGCCGACCTCTCTCTGCAAAGACTCAAGCCCCGTTTTGATCGCTTTCAGATACGGTTTCCGTTCCGGTTCCACCACGATCACATTCATCAGCTCCGGTGCTGGCAGAAGAGCTTCGTCCAGCAGGTCTCTATCATACGCATAAATATAGGCGTTATATTCTCCCTTATTCGGATTACAGCGGATCAGGTAGCTGTATTCCTCCGTATCGGCACGAAAACCGAAATTTCTGAATTCATCGTCCATTCGGCTGTCCGCGTGTTCAAAACAGTATTTTGCCAGCGATGATCTGTTTTTCAGTATCCCGCCGTATTCATCATCAAAGCGGAGAGCGTTTATTACATTGTCAAACTCCGCCTTGAAAGCGTCGGTTTTCAGTCCGGCGTTATGGTCATCCCAGAACGAAAAAAAGCCGCTGCCATTGGTATCCATGTCAACTCTCAGATGTCCGATGGCTCCGGCTTTTCGCATAGTTTCTTCATCCTGCGTGTAGCAGTATTTTCTTTCTTCGGGAAGCATCTCCCGTATTTTCAGGTTTTCTATCGTTCCTCCTCCTTATAGCTTTTATTGTTTGAATGGCTGTATTCGTTCTTCCTTTGCAGCCTCTCGGTCAGTGTGGGCGCGGCTTTTGCGACCTCCTCGCCGCCATCGTCCACAAGCTGCTCCATGGGACTCCGGTTGTCGATGTTCAAAGCGATATTCAGCTCCGCAAGCCGTGCAGACTTTACCCTCAGTTCTTCCTCCTGAGGGAACGGTTTGCCGAGCTGCTCTTTGGCCGCTTCGATCTGTTCATAGATGCTGTCCAGCCGGGCCTGTACCGCGTTCATCCGCTCCGGCATAGCGGCGAGCGCATTATCTATGCGTATGAGATTGCCCCTTGCATCCTTGCCGAGTTCCACGCGGTGGGACATTTTTCCCTTGAGGGTAAGCATGAACTTTTTCCCGAAGTCCTCTACGGAAAGAAACATACTAAAGCCGCGGTAGCTGCCAATCGGTATGGGTTCCAGACCCTTGACATCCTTGAAGGTTTCAAGGAGCGCCGCTCCGGCATTATCCTTATCTATGAGCTTATCTCCCTTTACCTCCATACCGGCAAAGCCGTCCGCGGGGTGCGGATGAGCTTCCAGCACGGCAAGGTCGGACTGAAACCCGGCAATATATCCCTTGTTTTCATCCACCTGCTTTGGAAACTCCCGCATGAGATTATCCTCCAACCGGAACTGCTGGCTCTGATGATTTGCTTTCATAAGCTTGAGCCTTGCCACATCCACATCGAGATCCATTTTCTCTTTTATTCTCTCGTCACCGGCGCAAAGGGCTTTTATCTCGGCAAAGCTCAGCGCCGTTTCGTCTACATCCTCGCAGGAACGCACGGGAGATTTTGAGGTCATGATCTGGGAGATAAACTTCTGCTTATTCTCCAAAGTCTGCCAGAGATAAGCGTCGAAGGTGGATTCCGTGACGTAACGAAAAATATGTACCTCCGGGTTCTTGTTGCCCTGACGGATGATTCTGCCGCTTCGCTGTTCCAGATCACCGGGACGCCACGGGGCATCCAGATCGTGCAGAGCAATGAGCCGATCCTGCACGTTCATACCGGCGCCCATCTTGAATGTGCTTCCCATCAGAACACGCACCTGCCCGGAGCGTACCTTTGCAAACAGTTCTTTTTTCCTCACTTCGGTATTGGCCTCGTGAATAAAGGCGATCTGTTCTCTGGGGATTCCTTTTTCAACAAGTTTTCTGCGGATGTCATCATAGACGGAAAACTCCTGTTCTTCCTCAACCGTGTCTTTCCCTATAAGTGCGTTTATCTCCGGGCTGTCCAGATTTCCCATCACGGATTTTGCCGCTTTTTTCCCATCGGTTTTTATTCCCTTGGGTGTGGAAAGGTCACAGAATACCAGCTGTGTCAGCTTGTCCGGCTGTCCTTCATCCCAGATACGGAAAATGTTGTCAACACATCTGTTTACCTTGCTGTTCGGGTCGTCCGGCAGGTCGGGATTGATGATCCTCTGGTCAAGTCCCAGCTTTCGGCCATCCGAGGTGATTTTCAGCATATTGTCCTCCGTAGCATTGACGATGCCGGCATGGACTCTGGAAGCTCTCTCCGACAGCTCCTTTACCATTTCTTTCTGTATTTCCGTTGGCTGAGATACCTCATTGTGGTATATGGCTTTCGGCGTGGGCAGATGGAGCTGGTCGGCGGTTTTGATGTCCGCCGCATCCTTGAATAAGCGCATAAGCTCGGGGAGATTGAAAAATTTGGCAAATCTTGTTCGTGCTCTGTATCCTGTGCCCTCAATTACATGTCTGTCAAGATGATTTTTTTAACTCGTTTAATTCAAAATCCATTGAGTCAAAACTATCCGCTTAAATGGCTGATATTCAGGCTTTTTGTTAATTCGGCTGGATATAAAAAAACCCATCAGAGTGATCTGCAAATCTTCTGTTTGCAGATACCCTGAAGGACTAATTCTTATTCGTTTCTATTGGACGTTAAGTGTTTAATTATTTTATTGGAAACTTGCACACATTTAAGCTGTCAGGGCAGGCGGAATATTAAAATAAATCCGCTTGACATATGCACCCATTGGGTGCATAATATGTGCGAGGTGAATGATATGACGATCCTTGAAATGAGAAACGCATTAGGCGATACGCAGAGCGAATTTGCTGCAAGATATAACATTCCTTTTCGTACAATTCAGAATTGGGAAGCAGGTATACGTAGGCCGCCGGAATATGTGTCAGAGTTGCTGGAAGAACGCATACAATCCGATCTTTACAACCGCAAGACAAGAGTGCTGCCGAAGCATGACTCGAACAAAAAGGAGCTGCCGAAGAGACGTGATTATGTCGGCGCTGTCTCCTGGCTGAAGGCAGTCCGGGAAAACCTCGGAGAATCCTTCGTTTTCGCTTTGGATGAAGCGCTGATGTGTCAGGGCCGTTTCGGCGGACGAAGTGACGAATATATCGTATGGGGTTACGGCGATGAATCCGCTTCGGACTTCAACGGCGTTGTTCTGCTGGGAAATACCATAAGCGGCTATGATGTCAAGGAGAAGTACGGACTGCGCTTTACTGATTTTAACCGCACTGTCACAGATGCACTTGCAAATGAAACAATTTTAGATATGCAGGGTATCACGGAGGCTCTCAGCCGATACTACTTCACTAACGATAACAGCTTTGACGGAGTTTTTGTATCTCCTGAATACCGGGAAAGATTTGCAGAACTTGCAGATGATGCCATAAACTATTATGAGAACTGACAGGTGATTTCATGCAGATTACAGCAGAAGAAGAATTGATGTATGGTGTGATGAAAGCCATATATGACAGCGGCATTCCCATTGATTTTAAGGGATCAATGGTTCTGAAAGCCTGTCTGCTTGAAGCAGGCTATCATAAAGAAATCCGGCACACGGTGGATATTGATGCAAACTGGTATTCGGAATACCTTCCAACAGCAGAGCAAATGACTGATTCTCTGCAAAAGGCTCTTGAAAGAGCCGGTATTGATCTGGCGGTAAGCTTATACAGAATGTACGGCGAAGGACGTTCTGCCGGCTTTGAAATCTCTGACCGTAATACAGGCGAAATACTCTTTACAATGGATATTGATGTAAACCGTCCCGCTGCGCTCACAAGAATATATGAAATTGCAGAGATTCGTTTTCGCGGCGTTTCCGTTGATCAGATGCTGGCAGATAAAATCTCAGCCGTTTCCGGAGATAAAATCTTCCGACGCATCAAGGATGTCGTGGATTTGTATTATCTGTCACAGGTATTTCCCTTTTACAGTGCCAATATTAATCAGATATTAAAAGATAATGGCAGAGTTTTAGGGACATTTCAGGGATTTCTTCACCGAAAAGGTGATTTAGAGTATGCTTATGATAAGTTCAGACTTACAGGGGATGTAGACAAGCCTCCCTTCAACGATGTGTATAATGCAGTGAAGTCCTATATCAAGGACATTCTTCCCAAAGAAAGGAAGGATATGGAACGGTAACCCCAATCGCTCATAAACCTTAATAATGCGTTTTTTCCGGAGACCCATGAAAACATTTTGGGTCTCCTTTATATTTATTTAGTTTGTTTCAAAAGATTTTTTTAGAACTTCTTTAATGCACATATCCTTATACTTTTCCTCCAGCGTCATTTTTGCACTTTCGGACGGATTGGCAAATACAATATAGGTCGTTTTTCCGATACGTTTTTGAAAACTGTTCTGTATATTTTCATGGGGTAGTTCGTTCAAATTCGTTATATCACCTCTTTTTACAGGGAATAGTCATCCCGTTTATATTTCTTTTTCGGAGCAGTATTATTGTTCTGCTCCTGAATTCTTTCCTGTTCATCTTCACGTTCTTCGCACATACTGTCATCATTTACCTGTGACAGTGCCTTCCGGATCGCTGTCAGGGTTTCAACCTGTTCTTTCAAAGGGTGATGCTCCTTTTCAAACCCTGCAAGCGCAGCCAGTATTCTTTCCCGTTCCCGATGCAGTTTCTTTTCATCGAAGTTTCCGCTGTCATCCAGATAATCCAGCTTCGTCAGCTTCTTGCGGCTGACATGGAATGTGTTGAGTTCTTTTTTGTGTTCAGCGGCAAATCTCTCTTTGGCTTTTTTGAAATAGATTTTGTACCACTCATCGTAGACGGGTTTGGAGGCCGTATACCGCGCACCGGCCTTTTCAATATCGTCCAGCTCACAAAGCCGGTCACGCAGATTTGAAAATTCTGCCTGTGCCGGCTTTCCCTTTTTGTTGACCTTCTGAATATGCTCTGTCAGATCGCGGACGGTATAAAGTTTATGTTCCTGCAAGTAGGAAACGAGCTTTGCGTATTCTTTCAGATTATTGCTTTTGGCAGTGTTCGACCATGCTTTTGAATTACGCTGATCGTAATATTCGTTCAGCAGATCGATCACCATCGGCTCCGGGTTTTCTTTCAGTTCCGTTATCCACGATACAAGAGCTTTGAGCCGTTCCCGGATAGCTCTTACGGTTTTGTTGATCTGCCTGATCCAACGGTTACGTTCGCCTTTCTCGGTTCGTATTCCTTTGCGCTCCATCTGGCGTACATTCGGGCCTTCGTGTATGGTGGGGATCTGCAGAATCTCCTGACGTTCAAAGGAGCGATTATCAATACGGGCGGAGATGTTATGCTCGGCAAAGTGAGCGTTGTTTATCTCCGTCCATGCCGCCCGCCAGCGTTCCAGAGTTTCCGGCCTTCCCCAGTCGGTTGTCGGCACGGCCATAAAAAGCTCGTTGCCTTCCTCATCGCAAATACGGTTTCCGTTTTCATCAAGAAAGTATTCCCGCCGCTGTTTTGCGCCCCAGCT
>JAZLGK010000161.1:0-11284 GCA_045616265.1 Candidatus Limivicinus sp.
TTCGGCATCTGCCGGAAAAATTGTGCTCTGACTTCGTCACTTTTTCTTGCAATACACAAAGTATTCCTGCAAAAAAGTGCCATCGTCATAACCCAATTTTTCTCGGTATCTGCTCTTGCTGAATTGATCATCGCTTACTTAAGTTTTAAGAATAAAATATGCTTCATTTATATCCGAATTACAGAATCTCAGGCAGATAGTATCTGCCTGAGATCCACCGGTTAACAGATTATCAGAAGATGATATTTGCCTGCTCTTCTTCCAGCATTGCGGGAATATCGACGTTCGCTTCGGTGTATGCGCGGTTGAATACGTTCGCCTTTGCAGCATCGAGAGTTGCTGGCATGACGGAATTGTTGTTGTGGCCGACGATGTCGTCCTTAATGGACATCAGGACTTCGATCGGGCTGGTCACATAGTACTCGGTGAATACGTTGGTGGCATCCTTGATCTCAGGCAGGTCAAGCGCTTCTACACGGATAGGATCAAAGCCCATCTTGTTCCATGCTTCGATTGCGCCGTCGCGGGAGGTCTTTGCATAGACGAGGAAGTCCTTGGTGAGCTGAGGATCATCAGCCTGGTTGGTAACGGCCGTGCCGGTACCGCCCTGACCGACGGACTTGGGGCTCTGGTCATTCCATACGGGGAGACGCCATACTGCCATCTGACCCTTGAGGTCGGGCATGTAGTTGGTGAAGCGGTCGAGATACCACATAGGCATAACGATGGAGCAGATGTTGCCGTCGTTCATGTAGCCGTAGAACTCTTCCTGATGATGTCCGCCGCCGGGTGCAACACAGGCGATGCCTTCATCGATCATATCGCGGTACCACTGGAGAGCAAATGCAACTTCGGGAGAATCGAGGTTGGGCTGACCGTCCGCCGTGGTGAAGTCGCCGCCGAGCTGAGCGATCAGAGGCCAGATGTGCCATACGTCGCCGGTCTCAACGGATACCCAGTACTTGTCGGGGAAGGTCTCTTTGAACTTCTTGCCTGCTTCATAGTAATCCTGCCAGGTGTTGATTGCCTTGAAATCAATACCGGCCTCTTCGCACATCTTTGCGTTGTAGAAGATAACTGCAGCGCCGATGTGGAAGCAGATGCCGTAGTAATTGCCGTCCTTGGAGTAGATGTCAACTCTGGCCTTGACGATGTTGTCAAGCTCGGGCTCAAGTTCTGCATTCAGGGGGAGAAGCTGGATGTCGCCGTTGAGGAAGTTTGCGAACTTGTTGATCTCAATGTCAACGAGGTCGGGTGCGCCTTCACCGGAAGTGAGAGCCATACCGAGCTTGCTGTGCATATCCTCATAGTCGTAAACGGTTTCCTTGATGGTGATGGGTCTGTCGGGGTTGAGTTCGTTCCACTTTTCCGCCATATCCTTGTAGAACTCGACATGGAGAGCCTGGAAGGTCCAGAACTCGATCTCTGTCGGCTCTGCTGCGAAGGCAGGAATGACCAGAGCGAACATCAGGCAAAGGGTAAGTACGAGTGCCAGTGTCTTTTTCATGATTTTTCCTCCGTTTTAAATTTTTAAATTAAAGGATACGCTGTCGGCAGCACTCGAAACCTCTGCGGCGGCAGGAAACAAACGTTTCGCACCGTTTTTAAGGTCTGTACGCGCTTCTTCGGTTTCTCCCTAATTTACAATGATTAATCGGCGATCTTCCCGAAGCGGATCACGTTCCAGGACGCCTTTTTGAGCTTTATATCAAAGCTGTCATCCGATGACGCGACGACGGTACCGCTTAAACATTCCGGCTTTACCCGGTCGGGATTGGTCACGGTGTTCACTGCCTTGAGGTCGTCACAGGTCATGGAGATATGCTCCTTCACGGTATAGCCCTCGTAGCCGAGCAGCCGGAAGTTAGCTGCAACGTCCTCCGTGATATTCCGGTTGACCGCAAAGAGCGTTATTTCGCCGTTTTCACTTTCCACCGCGACACACTCCACATACGGCACATCGCAGAAGCTCTTCGTGTCGTACTTCCCGCAGTCGGTAAATGTCCTCAGCACTTTTCCTCTGCCGAATGCCGAGACGTGCTTGAATGGGTAAAATGTAGTCTGACAGCAGATACCGCCGCCTATATCGGTCATGATCGGCGCGATGACATTGACAAGCTGGGCAAGACACGCCATTTTCAGCCGATCGGCGTGCTTGAGGAAGGTGATGAGCATACAGCCTGCCAAAAGAGCGTCCTCAAAGGTATAGATATCCTCCAAAAGCCTCGGCACGGAATTCCACGGGTCGTTCTTCATGGTATCGTCATCCTTGTTCTTGGAGTGATACCAGAGATTCCACTCGTCGAAAGAAAGCATTATATCTTTCCTGCCGCGTTTTTTCGCCTTGACGTAATCGCAGACGGCTATGACGGTTTTAATAAAGCGGTCGGTCTCCATGGACTGAGCGAGGAAATTCTCCGCTCCGGTGCCGTCATTTTCAAAATACTGATGCAGAGATATGTAATCGACCATATCGTAGGTATGGGTAAGGGTCTCCGCCTCCCAGTCGGGGAAGGTGTCCATCATGGTATGGGAGCTGCCGCAGGAGACGAGCTTGAGATCGGGATCGACCATACGCATGGCGCGGGCTGTCTCGCAGGCAAGGCGGCCGTATTCCTGCGCGGTCTTGTGACCGACCTGCCACGGACCGTCCATCTCGTTGCCGAGGCACCAGTAGCGTATATTGTGCGGCTCCTTATAGCCGTGCTTTATTCTCAGGTCGCTCAAATAGGTTCCGGAGGGGTGGTTGCAGTAATCCAGCAGATCAAGGGCGGCTTCAATGCCTCTTGTGCCGAGGTTGATCGCCATCATCGGCTCCGCGCCCACACGGCGGCACCACGTGGAAAACTCGTTGACGCCGACGGCATTTGTTTCTCTTGAGCGCCACGCCAGATCCAGCCGCGCAGGGCGCTGCTCTACCGGGCCGACACCGTCCTCCCAGCGATAGCTCGACACAAAATTCCCGCCGGGATAGCGGATCACGGGAACATTCAATTCTTTTATCAGTTCCTGCACATCGGTTCTGAACCCGTACTCATCCGCAAGCGGATGAGCCGGCTCATAAATGCCGTTATAAACGCATCTTCCCAGATGCTCAACAAAAGAACCGAATAAGGTTTTCTCAGCCTGACCGATAATATCGCCGCGCTGAACAGTGATGTTTGCCTTTTGGTTTATCATGGCAGCATTTCCACCCCGGTTAGATTATTATTTATATTAATTCATATGTAATACGTTTATTTTGTGTTTTGATTATACCTGCGTGTTCGAAAAAATGTCAATATGTCTTGTGTAGTTTTGGCACTTTAAATACATTTAATAATCATTTTTTAGTTATATTGACATGGAAAATGCTGTGAATGTTCAATTAACTAATTTGTTAATTAATCGGATACATCTATCCGGTATATGCAATTAGTATGTATATTAATCATTGTCAAAGTGCCGGCAACAGAGACGCCGAAATGACGTTTTTCTCCTTCACATCTTGAAAAACCCGGCGGCATATAGTATCATTGCAGACAAGCAATGCCAAAGATTTATTTAAACTACGGAGGATATTATGTTAGAAGAGCTTAAACAGAGAGTCCTTGAAGCAAATCTTAAATTAGTGGAATACGGTCTTGTTGTTCTCACCTGGGGCAACGCCTCCGAGATAAGCGAGGACAGGAAATATGTCATCATCAAGCCCAGCGGCGTGAGCTATGCAAAGATGTGCGCGGACGATATGGTCGTCGTGGATCTGGACGGCAACATCGTGGAAGGGAATCTCCGCCCCTCCTCCGACCTGCCGACGCATCTTGAGCTCTATCGCAATTTCAGCGCGGTCAGGGGAGTCGTACATACCCATTCCCGCTATGCCGTGGCTCTGGCGCAGGCCGAGCAGTCCCTCCCCTGCTACAACACCACCCATGCCGACAACTTCTACGGAGAAGTACCCTGTACAAGACATCTCACCGACGAGGAGATTACCGAAGCGTACGAGCTGAACACCGGCAAGGTGATCGTGGAGACCTTCAAAACCCGCAATATCGACCCCGCCGCCACTCCCGGTGTCCTTGTCTGCAAGCACGGTCCCTTCACCTGGGGCAGCAGCGCCGCAAAGGCCGTTGAAAATGCGCTTGTTTTAGACGAGACGGCACACATGGCGTTTATCGCCAAGGTCTTCGATCCCGCCGTTCAGCCCGCGCCGCAGTACCTCATGGACAAGCACTATTTCCGCAAGCACGGCGCCAACGCCTATTACGGGCAGAAATAATAACCGCCGATAAGAAGAACGGATTACAACGCGCCAAGAGCCGCGCAAGCGCGGCTGCGCGCTGTACGCCCTCTGCGGAGGGTGTGCCACACCGTCCTGCGGGGGGGATATCTCTCATCACAGTTTTTTCTTTGCAGTCTCTTTTCTTTTATCGTTCTTTATATTACGGTACCGTTAGTTTTTACAACGCAAAACATATTTGCAGCTATCTGCATAAATAAAGGGGTGTATAAATATGGCGAAGAATTACAGATCCGAGCTGGTCGGGGTTTTCGGATGCCCGATCGAGGAGAATCCTACGGGCGTTATTGAAGAGGCGGCTTTTGCGGCGAAGGGGCTTGATTACCGGTATATCACCATGAGAGTCGAAAAAGGCGAACTCGATAAAGCGATGGCGGCTCTCCGTGCGCTTAATTTCCGCGGCATCAACCTCACGATCCCGCATAAGGTCGAAGCGGTCAAATACGTTGACGAGCTCTCCCCGGAGGCGGAGATCATCGGCGCTATCAACGTCGTTGTAAACAATAACGGCCGTCTGCGGGGAGATAACAGCGACGGCAAGGGATTTCTGAAATCTCTTATAGACAACGGCGTGGAATTGGAGGGCAAAACGCTGTCGATCCTCGGCGCCGGTGGAGCCGCCAGAGCCATCGCCGTGGAATGTGCCGTCCACGGGATCGAAAAAATCTACATCATCAACCATTCCGCCGCGCGCGGCAGAACACTGGCCGAGCTTATCAGCAGCAAAACCGGCGCCGAAGGTAAATTCATAGAATGGAGCGGCAAAGCGGATATCCCCGCGGATACGGACATTCTTGTGAACGCAACGCCCGTCGGACTCTATCCCGACACCGATAAAAAGCCGGATATCAACTACGATTCCGTGCTTCCCGGCATGACGGTGTGCGACGTGATCTTCAACGATCCGAACACGCTGTTTCTCAAGGAAGCTTCCGACCGGGGCTGCAAAACCGTCCGGGGTCTTGAAATGCTTGTCAATCAGGGTGCATTGAACTACAGGCTCTGGACCGGCGTTGACGCGCCGATCGATGTAATGACAGCTTCTCTGATGAAAGAATTCGGTCTTTAATTCGAAAAACCGATACGCTTTGGCATAGCCGCCCTCATCGGCGGTTATGCCTTTTTATTTCTGCATCAAATTACCGTTTCCGGGAAATAATAATCTACTCCCCGCTTTCGGGTGAGTAGATCGGAGTGATTTGATGCTGGGTAAGGTTGAGATATGCGGAGTCAATACCGCAAAGCTTCCCGTTCTGAAAGGAGAAGAGACCCGCAGGCTTCTGGAAAAAGCGCGCAGCGGCAGCGAGGACGCAAGAGAGCGCCTGATCTCGGGCAATCTCCGGCTCGTGCTGTCGGTTGTGCAGAAGTTTTCCAATCGCGGCGAAAGCATGGACGATCTCTTTCAGGTAGGCTGCATCGGGCTTATCAAGGCCATTGACTGCTTCGACCTAAACCAGAACGTCCAGTTCTCCACCTACGGTGTGCCGATGATTACCGGATGTAGAAATACATTTTATAAAATTTTCCTGATATTTACGGTAGATAAATATCAGGTTTTTTCTTGCTCAAATAAGAAGCTTTTCAGCTTCAGATGTACGTCTATCGTTCCGTCTTTGTATATTATAACACGGTCGATAAGCTCCTGACAAACAGTTTGTTTTTCCTTTTCGTTCATTTCAGGCCAGGTATCTTTCAGCGTCCTGAAAATTTTTCTGGCATTATCTACTTTTCTGCCGATGAGTTTCTTTTCTTCCTCGTCGCTGATCTGCTTCTGAATGTTTGCTATGCGGCGTTTACAGTCCTGAATCTTTTCTTTCAGCACATCATCGCTGTCGTCATCGTCAAAATCATAGAGGCGACTGAGTCTCTTTCTCTCCGCACTCAGTTCTTTCAGCAGAACGCCAATAGGCTCCACCGTATTTGCCGACTTTTTGTTTTCCTCATTGCCGAGATAGCTGAGGCGAAACAGCTCCGACACGACTGCCGTTTCCACGTCATTTGCCCAGAATCTCACGCTGGGGCAGTTCTCATCCTTGACAAGATAAGGCTTCCCTTTCATCGCGGATCTCTGCGTGGAATAACAAACGATTTTCGCACCGCTTCCCCCGTTCCACTTCTGATAACGCATTTTCGCTCCGCACTCCCCGCAGTACAGAAGCCCCGAAAGCAGATAGTGGGAATCCGTTCTGTGTACGCTGCGTCGTCTGAGCTCTTCCTGCGCCGCCTCCCATGTTTCAAGCGGAATGATAGCCTTATGCTGTCCCTCGTATTCCTCACCATTCCATATTATACAGCCGGTGAGGGATTTTCTTTGAAGAATCTGCGTAATGCTCCGGTCGCCGCTGAATCCGAATCTTTCGGCTATTTTCTGCGGCGGCATTTTTTCTTCAAGGTACAGACGGAATATCTCCCGGACGACCTCAGCCTCCTTCGGTTCGATCACAAGGATGCCGGTTGACTTGTCGTATCGGTAGCCGTAGGGTATTTTTCCGCCGCCGATCCATTTCCCGGAAGCTACTCGGGATGTGCGCCCGCGTTTGAGCTTTTCAACAATCAGGTCTCTGTCAAATTCCGCAAGGCTCGCGAAAAGCATCAGCAGAAATTTTCCCTGTGGATTGTTTCGGTCGATCCGGCAGTAGTTTTCGGCCACGGAGATGAAGTTTATATCTTCTTTGTTCCGGTTTACTGCACTGTTCTTGCTGTCCTTCTGGCAGACAATATAGTCCTGAATAAATTGCAGCGTACCGAGCAGAGTGCGTCCCAGACGGTCGATTCGGGAGATAATAAAGTTTTCAATACGAATATGTGACTTGCCTGCATTAAAATCGTTGATGTAAGTGATGATCTCTTGCAATGCCGGTCTGTCCATATTTGTGCCGGTAAAGCCGTCATCAATGAAGAGAACAAGGTTTTTCAGCTCGTTTGCCTTGCTGTATCGAACAACATCGTTTTCCTGAATGTCAAGGCCAAAACCAAGCTCTGCCTGTCTGTCGGTGGAAACGCGGAGATACGCAATGTTTATCAGATAATTCCCGTTTTCATCGCTCTGTACTTCATCGTCAATGGCTATTTTCATAAAAGGCTGCAGCTCAAGAATTTTGCTGAGATGAAAAGTTTTCCTGTCCTTTTTTATGGTCTGTCCCCTCCTTCCTTTGCTTTTTCACAGTATAACACAATTTTTCGCATATTTCAACTATGTTTGATTTTATTGTATGAGTAGTGAAATTATGGAAGGGCTTATTTTATTCCGGCAGTTCTATGTAACGCGCAGAGAAGATCTCTGCCGCGTTATGCAGTTTTGTCAAGTTCTCTTTGACTTTCCGCATCAAATATGCTGTTGACAATTCGGTCAACCGCCGGAGCAGTGATTCTTATTTTACTGTAATCTTCCGGCTTAACCATATTCCCGTCAGCAAAGAGTCTCACTTTGAAAACCATCGGAGCTTCCATCCTTTCAGATGGATTATTGACAGATTTATCCCGCATTATATCGGTGCATTTGCATTCCTTTCGCTAAGCTCAGCGGTGTCATCAGTCATGGATCTTATATTCGTTTTTTCGGTTTTCCTTTCTATCGTTCTATTTGCTGTATGTGCTTTTCATTTGTTTTCCGGTTCTCGCGGTCTAATTTTTCTCTTACGGTTTCCTGATGCTCCGGTGTCTCTCCGCTTTCAAGAACCGTTTCAATACAGTGTCTTATTCTGCCAAGCAATATCGGGTCGAGATGTTTCTGACACAGACCATTTTCAATTTCTTCCCGCTCGCCTTTCAGAGCAATTTGTTTTTCTTCCAGTGCCACTTTGTCGGAAACATTTATTCTATTTGCTCTTAGATAGCGCATGGCCTTTTTGTAAGCTTCAATCTCTTCTCTATGCTCTGAGACATACTTTTCTTTCGCTTTGGTAAATCCGCGCTTTGATTTTTCAAATATAGCCTTCAGCTCAGTCGCCGTATCCAAGTACCGCAGAGCTGTTTCTGTTCTCTGAATTTCTTTTCGCTTTGCATTCAGTTTATCAAAATCCTCTTTCGCTGAATTGACCATGTTGTTAAAATCTTCAAGAGTATATATGCCGGTTTCCGCCATCCAATTATAAACCTCAGCAGTGAATTTCAGGTCGTTTATACTGGCTGTCTGCTTTCCTTTTACACTCCAGTTTCCCCGACCGGATTTTTGCAGAGAGTTATACGAATGTACATAGTCCAGAATCGTTGGCTGAGGGGCTGCCTTTTTATTAAGTTCTGCGAGAGTCTCTTTCGCTGCCGCAAGCCACGCAGAAATTTCTGCCAGCTTCTTTTTAAGTTTCTTGAGCATGGTATTGTGTCCGATGATCTGACGGTTATAATCTCCGAGTTCCGTGCGGATACCCTTTGCCTCCATATGAGAAACGGAAGCCCCCAGATGTACCGTTGGCAGTTCTTCCTTTCCCTGCCTTTCATAGGAACGCAAATCAAGTCTTTCATCACTCCCGCATTTTTCAAGATAGCGATTCGCTATATCCGCCCACGCACTGCGCCATAGCTCCGCATTTTTTCTGTCATCCCAGTCAACCGTATATTCCTTGTGACTTTTCCATTCGCCGGACGGAAGCCGAATGCGCTCTCCATTATCATCAAGCTCATAAACTTTTCTTGCTTTCGGAAACCATTTTCCTTTCTCGTCCATAGCGCGCATGGTCAGCATGATATGAGCGTGAGGATTTCCGTCACCTTTGTCATGAACAGCAAAATCCGCAATCATTCCCTTGGAGACAAATTGCTCCATGCAGTAATCGCGGATCAGGTTTTCATATTCGCTTTTTGATATCTCTCTCGGTAGTGCGATTATAATTCCTCTCGAAAGCTGCGCATTCCACTGGTTTTCGCATTTCTCAACGGCATTCCACAATGTCTCTCTGTCAGAATACTCAGCAGGGGCATTCGGCGGAAGCAGAATGCCTTTTGCAATGACTTCTTTCGATTTGTACAGATAATTCTTTGTTCTCGCATCATATTGAGAAAAAAGTTTCTCACCGCTCTGATACGCCGCTCCCGCAACAGCCGACTGTCTTTTACTGCGTTGTCGGATCGTTATGGAGAAATGCGGACAGGAAACTCTTTCTCACCTTCTTTCGGGGAAGCCTGTTTACAGGCGCAGGGGCTTTGCCCCTGTGATTGCAATTTGCAATCCATAAATGCAGTGTTAAAACGTGTTTTACAAAACGGAAAGTTTTGTGGACTGCGGTGTATAATTGCGCCCTCAAAATGAGGGACTCTATTTTTCGCAGCACTCGTTTTCTCTTTTCTCAATTACTGATTTCAAAAAATCATTTGTCTCGTGATTTCCAAAAGCAGTTTTGAGAATTGCATACACGTCATCGTCCGATAAAATGAGAGGATTCATCAAAAATGCTTCCAGCATTCCGCCGCGAGTGAATATTCTTCTGTTGCGCTGTCTGCGCTCGAGCTGTTTTTCTTCGCGCTCAAGACTTTTGATTCTGTCGCCGGTACATTTTGTCTGGACTTTCAGCCTTTCGATTTCTTTTGCGTTGCGCTCCCGCTCGGCTTCCAAGTCATCTTTTAATTTGCGTATTTTGTTCATCATTCCTCCGAAAAATTTTATTTGCCGTTTTATCCTTACTGTTTCCTGGCAGGCAACCCTGTTCGGCGCTGTGCCGTCCCCGTATGAAGCGCTCTTTTCCTCAGAAAGTCTTTGCGGTTTATCTCAGTTCGGTCGGTCATTCACTTGTTGACCGCATTTTACCGCGCAAAAAATGCAACCCCTGATTTTGTTCAAAGATTGCACATTCTGTAAATTTTCAGTTGTAAAGTTGCAAATCTGCGACAGAGTGGTATGATATAAGTGTATATCAAAACTTTTGGGAGAGCCAATGAAGAATAATAGTATTTCGGATGAAAACAGTTTAGGCTGCAGGATATCCGAGCTCAGAAAAGATCGAAGCTGGACACAAAACGATCTTGCGGAAAAGCTGCATGTTCATCGGTCGCAGATCAGCAGACTGGAAAGCGGCGAGTCACAGAGCATAAGTTTTGCTTTGCTTGCAGATATCGCAAAACTGTTCAATGTTTCATCTGATTATCTTCTCGGTCTGACCGTTGTAAGCACACCAAAGAGCTATGACATTTCTCAGCTCGGTTTGTCAGAGGACACGGTCAAGCGGCTTATAACGAAGACCGTCGATGCCGATATTCTTAACCGGCTTATTGAACATAGGAATTTTCCGTCCATGCTCAGATTGATAGGGAGCTATTTTAACGGAACTGCCGCAAGAGGGATTGCCGAAAGAAACGCGCTGATCGATATAGTCACGGACACCATAAAGGGAGAAATGCCGTTAAAGCCTGAGTGCAGAGAGGAAATGAAGGAAGATATCCGCTATCTCAATTCACAGAAGATCGGTGAGAATGAAGCGGATTACGAAAAGATCAAAAGTATTTTCATGGCTATTCTGCGGGATATAAAGAAAGATATGGACGACGGCAAAGCTACAACGCCCACTGCATCTTCCGCTGCTGCAAAGCGCATAACAGAGCTTCTTCCGGATAAGCCCCGCTCGGAGATTACTTTAGACGATATGGCAGACGCAACCGTTCAATATCTTGTTGAGTCTGTCGGTTTGAAAAAAGGTTTGCAGAAAGCAACAAAGAAATTTCTTCGGATGGTGTTTAATGTAAAAAACTGGATTGGGTAAAAAGCATTCCGCCGGACGGCAAAAACCGTCCGGCGAGATAGCTTATTCTATACTTCGTATTATGCTGCGATCCAACCGTATCCCTGAACTGCCATATCAATGAAGTGGTTCAGCAACAGGTCGATTTTTGTGCGGAAAGAAATTGCATCATAGCTTTCCGGCAAATCGTCGTTGAGTAAGCGTCAAACGAGGCTCGAATTAACGAGCCTCATTTGGAAAGTTAGCAAGGACAATAACGGCCTTAGAAAAGGCGGTCCAATCCAAAGCCTGACCACAGTGGTCACAGAAGCGTTGGTATTCGCGTTCCATCGGCAAG
>JAZLGK010000162.1:0-2400 GCA_045616265.1 Candidatus Limivicinus sp.
CGAGATTGCGGCAAAACTGGCGAAAGAGCATCTGCACCCCGACGTGGTGTGCGTCGATCCCCCGCGTAAGGGACTTGCCGAAGACGTGGTCACGACCATCGCGCAGATGGCGCCGAAGTGCGTGGTGTACGTTTCCTGCGACCCAGCCACGCTTGCACGGGATGTCAAGCGCTTCGCCGAGGCAGGCTATACCGCCGAGCGCGCCTGCGCGGTGGATCTGTTCCCGCGCGCCGATCATGTAGAGACGGCGGTGAGACTTGTGAGGAGCGAAAGATCAGATCAGACCTAAATGAGCGGCGATAGACCTAAAAAGAGATGCAGGAGGGAGAAAAAGCGTGAAGCATAGTTTTGACAGTTATATGCTTTATTACACCGGTAAGACGATCAGAAACGTGGCTCGTGTAAAGGTTACAATGAGGGATCCAGTGGACATTGAGACCCTGAAAAGCGCGGTAAACGTTGCCACGGACCGCTATCCGTATTTCAAAAAAAGGATTACGGTCAATGAAGAAGGCGCATATGTTTTAGAGGACAATCACAGGCCCGTTGCGGTCTTTTCCACGCGCCAAAAGGCGCCTGCGATCGGCTCTGAAGAGGTTAACCGGCATATGCTCTATGTGGACACGGAGGGGAAGGATATCTATTTCACCATCAGTCATTCTCTGGCCGGCGGAAAGGGCATACAGCCGTGGGCCATGACCTGTATCTGGCAGTACGTCACGGAGAAATACGGAGTCGCCGCAGCTGCGCCCGGCATACGCAAACCCGGAAGTGAGTTTCTCCCCACGGAGCTCACCGAACCCTCCTATGATATTTTGGCGAAAGAAAAACCGATCTATCAATTCCCCGGGGGAAAGGCGGCAATGCTTTTATTCGATTATATCAACGGGTTCATCAACCCGTTTGCGAAAAAGGAAGCGTATTATCTGTTTACGTTTGAGCAGCCGGAATTGATGAGGTTTTCCAAAAACAACGATTCCAGCGTTGCTTCGCTCTGTACGGTGCTGATGTTCAAAATGCTCGACAAGGTGCTTCCGAAAAAGGCCGCTGTCATCCGCGGTGTTCTGGCGCATAATCCCTGCGCTTCACTTGGCATCCCGGACTCCCACTGCGATTTCCTCACGCACCTCTATGTGGATTATAAGCGCGGGATGGCCGCATACGATATGGAAAAACTCGGTACGCTTACGCGCGGGCAGATGATTTTGCAGACAGATGTCACCTGCTCGTCGGAGGTGGTCCGCAAGCAGCTGGAATTCAGAGACGGCATTGATCATTGTAAAGGGCTGCGGCAAAAGCGCCGGTATGCCGGGAAGAATAACCAGAATTTGGGAAAAGACGCCATACACGGAACATATAACGTCAACTATACAGGCAATCTGGACTGGGGCGAGCTGGAGGCTTATATCGAGTCATTCGTATTTATCGTCGACGGACATTTACTCACAGAAATATCCGCAATGGGAAGCAGGATTTTCTTCGCGGTGATGGCACTGGTAAAAGCGGATAAATATATCAAAGCTTTTTGCGGTGTGCTGGATGAGCTGGGGATCAAATATAAGCTGGAGGGACCTTTTCCGAAAAATCTCCCTTATCAGGAATTTCAAAGGTAAATCACAGGCAAAGTCGTTTTCCTCTCCAAAGGAAACAATGTTGAGACGGTGGTGCAACTCGTAAGGAGTGATGGAAAATGAAAAAAGTGAAGATCACCGTGATGCGTGTCGCACAGTAAAAGAATAACAAGAAAGACGCCTTCGGGCGTCTTTTTTTGCGGAGAAAAATAAAAAACCCGCCGGAATTGCGGCGAGTTAACAAATTTTGTCTTGACTTTGCACGGCGCAGCAGGTATAATAAAGCGCTTATATACGAAAGTGGGAGCATATCGAACTCCCACCCACTGTCGAAAGGATAACATATTGTGGTGCAAAGCGCAAGCACCCACAAGACACTTTTGACAACAAACCCGCGTGTATCGCAAAAATGAGACTGTTAATACATTCCTTCGGGGAGACAGAACCCGAAGAAAAGAAAGGCGTGAAGAGCAATATGGCCAAAGACAAACTGTACGGCAAGACCCTCCGCAAGAATTTTGCCCGCCACGAGGAGATCATGGATATGCCCAATCTTCTGGAGCTCCAGAAGAAGTCCTATCAGTGGTTCCTCGACACGGGCCTGCATGAGGTCTTTGCCGACGTTGCCGCGATCTCCAACTATGCCGGCAACCTGGAGCTGAGCTTCATCGACTACAAGATGGATGAGGCGCCGAAGTACGACGTGCTCGAGTGCAAGGCGCGTGACGCAACGTACGCCGCCCCGCTCAAGGTCAGCGTTCGCCTCTACAACAAGGAGACGGGCGAGATCAAGGAGCAGGAGATCTTCATGGGCGATTTCCCGCTCATG
>JAZLGK010000163.1:0-5917 GCA_045616265.1 Candidatus Limivicinus sp.
GATATATGGCTGAAAACTGTATGGTTTTTTGAATATGACATGGCTTATACTAAGGCAACACCGCACAATACGTCTGTGGCAGCTGACGGATAAAATGTGCTCAGATTTTGTGATTTTTTCTTGCAATACACAAAGTATTCCTGCGAAAAAATGCCTTCATCATAAGTGAGCGTCCAAATCTTCGATTTGGCTTACGCGAACTTATGCAAAGCTGAACCCGTTTTCTCTCGGCATCTGCTCTTGCTGCATTATGCGGTGTTGCCTTAAAGATTATATATCGTTTCCGCAAAGAAGCAGTTAGGGAAACGCTGATTAATTTGCCGAGAGCAGATACCGAAGGTGAATTATTCAGCGGTCCCTTAGTACAAAACCTGTCATTCCGAACCAGTGCGCACACTGGTGTACCCTAAAGGGCAGACCTGGGAATCCGTTTTCTCCTTGTTTCTTGTTTGTGAAATTTCCACATTGTCAAGGGGATGCGGATTGCCACAACCATCCCGCGGGATGGTTTCGCAATGACAGGTTTGTGCATTATTGCAATAATGCAATAGGTTCTTTTTTTTATTTTGTCGGGCATCTGAGCAATGCCGTCATCGCCGAGGTGTCCGGGGTGATCTCGATTTCGTTTGTGTCAAACTGCTGTACTTTTCCGGCAAGACGGACAAAAGCATCCACCGTGTCTATCACGTCATAGCCGAAGCCCTCGCCGCGGTAGTGCATGGGAATTGTCACGCGCGGGGAAAGCACCGAAACGATCATCGCCGCGTCCTGCGCGTCGATCGTATAATAGCCGCCCACGGGGATGAACAAGACATCGACCGTTCCCAGCTCTTTGATCTGCTTCGGGGAGAGCGCGTGCCCGAGGTCGCCTAAATGGACAGCGCGCATACCCTCGGCATCTATCGCCGTGACAAGGTTTTCCCCGCGCTGAGCGCCTTTATTCCCATCATGAAAGGTTTTCATCTGAGTGACGGAAAATCCCGGTTTGTTCCCGGTGAGCTTAACGCCCTCGGAATAATTGTGGTCTCCGTGTCCGTGACTGCAGAACACCGCGTCCGCCGTGATCTCCGGCAGCTCAAGTCCCGGAACCTTGCCGGGAGCGTAGGGGTCAAAAACAGCGCTGCCGTCCTTGCTTTCGACCTTGAAACAGGAATGTCCGTACCATGTGATCTTCATATTAAAACCTCCGTCATGTTTTTTGTAAATTATAATGTACCGAAACTCCTGCGTCAAGCGGAGGATTCTTATTTTGACAGTTGACCTTGCAGGGGGAAAATGTTATTATAAACAATACTGAGTTCTTTGTTTCAGGAGGGTAAGATGAAAGGAAGTCGTGTTTTCAGAGTATTCTTTGGCATAATCATGCTGATCCTTTTCTCTTTCTATACATACAAACGTGTCTCCACGTCCCCGCACAGCGATGATTTCGACAGTGAGCACGCTTTCATATACAGTGAGGCTGTTAAGAGACTTGCTAAAGAGGCGGAAGAAGCTGCCCAACAGCCGAGTATGCCTGCAGCAACTCCCGTATCCGTTGAAATACCTGCCGAAACACCGGCACCCGCCGAAGAGCTCGGTGAGATCATTAATCTGATCGAAACGCCCGCTCCGATCGAACAGGAATCCGACCTGCCTGACATTGATATAAACAGTTGGGAATTTATGCTCGTCAATGCGGACAATCCCCTGCCCTCCGACTATGCGCCCCCTGAGGTCGTATTGGTCAGCGACAGCCAATGCCCGCTGGATTCCCGTATAAAGGACGCCATTCTTGCCATGAAGGCCGATACGGAGGCGCAGGGTCTCACCGTGTATCTCTCTTCCGGCTACCGCAGTTATGCCGACCAGGCGGCAAACTTTGTGAGAGTCTGCAACAACAACGGCGTTTCGGACGGTAAGGACGCGCAGGGCTTCTATATCACCATGCCCGCAGGCTGCAGTGAACATCAGACCGGTATCTGCTGCGACATTACCGACCATTACTACGAGATCAAGGATCGCAGCATCGAAAACACCGCCATGTTCCAGTACATGGTTCAGCACTGTCACGAATTCGGCTTCATTCTCCGGTTCCCCGACGGCAAGGAGGATATCACCGGCGTTATGTACGAGCCCTTCCATTTCCGCTATGTCGGCGTGGAAGCCGCGACCTACATCATGTCGCACGGCCTCACGCTGGAAGAGTTTGTAGCGCTTTATCAGAACTGATTTGGAACCTTTTAAAATGAACGGCACAGCATCGTAAAAATGCTGTGCCGTTTTATAGTTTTCCTATGAGTTTCAGGACAAATTCCTGACATTTTCTGCCGTATAGGGCAAAATCACATCCTTCGCCGGGGTAAAACTCACTGTTGGAGATAATGCGGGCGCAGAGGCAGGGGATTTGAAGCTGCTCGCAGATTTTTGCCGCAGCGAAGCTCTCCATATCCTCGCAGTCAGAGGAAAATACTTCGTTGAAAAGCAGAATCCGGTCGATCTCCCGGTTCCACGCGTCCGAGCTGAGCAGCGTGCCCCGAAATACCCGACCGCCGCTGTATTCCGTCGTCTCTGCCGCTGATATAAGAGACTCGTCGCTGTGGGCGGAATAGATGTACAGATACCCGTCTTTTTCAAAGCATTCCTCTCCGGGAAACTCCCACAACATTGCTTCGCTTCCCGCGCTTTTTTTCCGATGGGGCGTGTTGTATCTTCCGATATTGATAATGTTCTGCCCCAGGACAATGTCTCCCGGATGAAGCGCAGGGTTATGAGCGCCCGCTGTGCCGCAGTTGATCACAGCCCCGGGTGAAAAGCGTTCCGCGCCCAGCATGATAGCCGCCGCAGAATAAACCATCCCTACAAGGCAGCGGCAGACGATTACCGGCTTTCCGGCAATTTTTCCCTTGAAAAAGCGGTAGTCTCCGACAGATATCTCCTCGGTCTCTGTCAGAGACGATATAAGAAGCTCCGTTTTACTTCTCAGCGCACCCAGAATAAGAATCGGTCTTTCCTTATTCACAGTCAAAGATCGCTTTCTTTTCAAGATACCCGCCGAATTTATCCTTCCAGTCATGGTGGAGCTTCGATCCATCCCAGTTGGGAAGCGCCTCTTTCTGCATTTCCACTATTATCATCACGTCATAGCGGTTTTCGCGGTCAATGCAGTTGGGAATGACCGTGTAGGATTCAACGCCCTCTATCTCATCACCGGCGGCAAAAAGTTTCTGGATTTCCAGTAGCAGAGCTGACTTGTCCTCAACACTCTCATTGAATTTTGCAAGGATATGATGCTTCATGCCTTACCCTCTTTCTTATTTGCAAGTTTTTTCTTTTTCCCGTCAGGGGTAATTATATAGGTGTTTTCCAGCACCTCGATCGTGCTCTTGCGCCAGTCGGCTATATACTCCTTGCGGAGTGCGTCCCTCTCGGCAGATTCTTCCTCTGTCAGCTCACGTATCTTTGCGATATGGGCAAGCTCGTTTATCCTATCGATTTTTTCTTTTTCCATTTTTATTCCTCTATTGTTCCCAATTCATCCAGCGTCAGCTCAAACGCGGGAATGAAGTGTTCCAGAAAATACTTAACCTCCGGCAATGGGTTTGCATCCAGTATGGCGCGGGTCTGCTTTTCGGCAGAGGCAAATTCATCATTCCCGGCGCGCCGCTCTTCAATGCACTTTATGTAGGCAGAGAGCTTGTCCGCCGCTTTCACAAGGTCGTATTTCTCATCGTGCATCTTTCCGACAAGCAGGTTTTCAAACTCCCCGCGAATTTCAGATGGCAAAGTCGCAAGAAGCTTATGACAGGCCAGCTCCTCCACCTGTTTATACGCATTGCTTATTTCCGCGCTGTGGTACTTGATCGGCGTGGGAAGGTCGCCGGTGAGAATTTCGCTGCAATCGTGGTAGAGCGCAACGGCGGCGTATTCGTTGGGGTCACATTCCACCTTGAAAACGTCCCGGCGGATCACCCCCAGAGCGTGGGCGATGACCGCGACCATGTGGCTGTGCTCCTGAATATTCTCCGGCAGCGCGTTTCTCATGAGACTCCAGCGGCCGATATAGCGCATACGGGATATATAAGCGAAAAAGTTGTCTGTCATTTTGCCTCTCCGAACAGTTGTTTTTATACATTTTACCACAGTTGTCAGTTAAATTCAATCGTGGTATTATTTTTATGAGGCGCTGTCCGAAAACCCGGTCGAAGCAAAAGTGTTTTTTGAAAAATACGGCAAGCGGATCTGCCATTATAGAAAAAGCGGAAAAATTTTTCGGTTAAGCCGCAGAAACACGCCTGAAAACTGTTGCAATTTGATTTTAACGGTGTTAAAATTCAGTTTTGTGTTGAAAATAATGTATATAAAAATGGAGCTGCAAAAACTTATGGATAAACTGAGAAATGTTGCTATCATTGCCCACGTTGACCACGGTAAGACCACGCTTGTCGATGAAATGCTCAAGCAGAGCGGCGTATACCGCGAAAATCAGGAGATCGTTGACCGTGTTATGGACTCCAACGATCTGGAACGTGAACGCGGCATCACGATCATGGCCAAGAACACCGCCGTATGGTACGGCGACACCAAAATAAATATCGTTGACACCCCGGGTCATGCCGATTTCGGCGGCGAGGTCGAGCGTATCCTCAAGATGGTCAACGGCGTTATCCTCCTTGTGGACGCCGCCGAAGGTCCCATGCCGCAGACCCGCTTTGTCCTCTCCCGCGCTCTTGAGCTGGGACACAGAGTTATCGTTGTCGTCAACAAAATCGACCGTCCCGACCAGCGTATTCACGATGTCATTGACGAAGTTCTTGAGCTTCTCATAGACCTCAACGCCACCGACGAACAGCTTGATTCCCCCATGCTCTTCTGCCCCGGCAGAAACGGCACGGCAAGCTATTCTCCCGAAGTCGTCGGCACCGATCTCAAACCGCTGTTTGAGACGATTCTGGAGTACATTCCCGCTCCCGAAACGGACACCGAAAAGCCCTTCCAGATGCTTGTCAACAGTATCGACTATAACGAATATGTCGGCCGTATCGCCATCGGACGCATTGAGCGCGGCGTGATAAAGCAGAATGAGGAGATCGAGGTCTCCAACTACCACAACCCCGATTCCGCCCCCGTAAAGGCCAAGGCTGTCGCCCTGTTCCAGTTCGACGGGCTCAACCGGGTTCCCGTGACCGAAGCCTCCGCCGGCAATATCATCGCCATGAGCGGCATCGGCGAAGTAACCATCGGTGACACAATCTGCGAACGCGGTTTCAGTGAACCTCTGCCTTTTGTTAAGATCGGCGAACCGACCCTTGAAATGACCTTCTCGGTCAATGACAGTCCTTTTGCCGGGAGAGAAGGCAAGTTCGTCACCTCCCGTCAGATTCGCGACCGTCTGTTCCGCGAGACGATGAAGGATGTTTCTTTGCGCGTCAAAGAGGTCGAGGACTCCACCGACAGCTTTACCGTTGCCGGGCGCGGCGAAATGAGCCTTTCCATCCTTATTGAGACCATGCGCCGTGAAGGCTTTGAATTCCAGGTATCTCCTCCCCGCGTGCTTTACCGCGAGATCGACGGCAAAAAGTGCGAGCCCGTTGAGCGCGTTGTGGTTGACGTGCCGCAGGACTACATGGGCGCGGTTATGGAAAAGCTCGGCTCCCGCAAGGGCGAGTTTTTGGAGATGACCCCCGTCGGCAGCCGCATGAAGCTTGAATTCCTTGTCCCCTCCAGAGGACTTTTCGGATACAGAAACGAATTCCTCACCGACACCAAGGGTGAGGGTATCCTTGCCAGCGTCTTTGAGCGCTATGAGCCCTACAAGGGCGACATCGCACGCCGCGGCACCGGCTCCCTCATCTCCTTTGAGACCGGCGAGGCAGTTGCGTACGGTATCTGGAACGCACAGGAGCGCGGGGCAATGTTCATTACCCCGCGCACCCAGGTC
>JAZLGK010000164.1:0-5294 GCA_045616265.1 Candidatus Limivicinus sp.
TTTTCACTTATAAAACCTCCTATTATTCTGTGATGCGGTTGGCAAACCCACATCACTCTATACCGGGAGGTTTTATTTGCCAAGGCTTTTTTTCCCACCCCTGGCAGAACCAGGGGTTTTGTCAAGCTAAAGCGCCAAAAAAACACTCTCCGGAAAATTTCCGGAGAGCGCAAATTTTTATCAGAGCACTTTGCTGAGGAAATCCACGAGGCGGGGGTTCTTCGGATGGTCGAAAATCTCCGTGGGCGTACCCTCTTCGAGGATATTGCCGTCCGCCATAAAGAGGACGCGGTTGCCGACTTCACGGGCGAAGCCCATCTCGTGGGTGACAACTACCATCGTCATGCCGCCGCGGGCGAGCTCCTTCATAACATCCAGCACCTCGCCGACCATTTCCGGGTCGAGGGCGGAGGTCGGCTCGTCAAAAAGCATGACCTCAGGCTCCATGGCCAGAGCGCGGACAATGGCAATCCTCTGCTTCTGACCGCCGGAAAGCATGGCGGGATATTCGTTGGCCTTGTCCGAAAGACCTACACGCTCCAAAAGCTCATCCGCCTTCTTATCCGCTTCCGCCTGCGTCTTGAGCCGGAGCTGTACGGGGGCGAGAGTGATGTTCTTTTTGACGGTCAGATGCGGGAAAAGATTGAAGTGCTGGAAGACCATGCCCATCTTCTGCCTGTGGAGGTTGATATCCACGCTCTTGTCGCTGAGATCAACGCCGTCAAAATAGATATGGCCGGAGGTCGGGGTTTCCAGCAGGTTGAGGGAGCGGAGCATGGTGGATTTTCCGGAACCGGAAGGGCCGATGATGGCCACGACCTCTCCCCTCTTCACATCCATACTGCAATGGTTGATGGCCTTGGTCTGTCCGTCGTTATACTCCTTGACCAAATCCTGTACGCTTATAAGAATTTCAGACTTTGTCTCCACGGCGCATTCTCCTTTCGATGGCTTCGATTGCCTTGGAAGCGGGGTAATTGATGCAGAAATATATGATCGCCGCCACAACGTAGGGTGCTATGGAAATATAGGTAGTGGTGGCGACATTCTTTGCGGCAAACATCAGCTCACTCATACCCAGCGTCATGCAGATCGAGGATTCCTTGACCATGGTGACGATCTCGTTGGCAAGAGCCGGGAGAACATTCTTGATGGCCTGCGGCAGAACGATGAGGCGCATGGACTGGAAACCGTTCAGGCCCAGCGACCTTGCCGCCTCGGTCTGCCCCACATCGACCGCCAGGATACCGGCGCGGAAGATCTCGGCGACATAGGCGGAGCTGTTAAGTGCCAGCGCCACAACGCCCGGGATAAAGCGGCTGATATCAAGAAAACCTAAAATGGTTATTCTGGGAATGGTGATCGCTCCGAAAAGTCCGAAATAGATAATGCTCAGCTGAACGAGCAGGGGTGTTGAACGGAAGGCGGCGATATACGCGCCCGCGATTCCCCTGACGACCCTGTTTTTACTCAGGCGCATGATCGCCAGCATCAGAGCCGGCAAAATAGCCAGCAGGACAGAAACAATGGCCAGAAGCAGCGTATAGCCGAGACCCTGCAGGAAGAAATTGCCGTACTTGGGCAGAAACGAAAAATTAAAAAAAGAGGCGGGAGACATTCCTTTAAAAAGCTCACTGAACCACATTTTTTCTCTTTACTATCCTTTCATAAAAACCTCATAAACCGCACGAAAGTGTAAAGCCCTTTTCAGAGCTTTACACCCTCGCGTGAAATATGGATAGGGATGGGTAGTGTATGAATTATGCCTCTTCGGGGGCGTCAGCGGAAACCTCTTCGGCAGCACCGGAATCGACCAGTGCGCTGGCGGCTTCAATGAAGGAAGCAACGGCATCCTCTTCGGTCATCTTGGCAATGGCCGCGTTGATTTCGGGAAGCAGACCCTTGGGGTCGCCCTTGGCTACAGCCACACAGTAGGGAGCGGCTTCGCCCAGCTCCGCGGAGGCATCGGCGACAACGAGGTCGGGATTGACCTTGGCAAACTCAAGAGCGATAGCGCCGTCAAGAAGAACGGCATCGATCTTGTCATATACGAGCTCATTGACGAGGTCGTTGACGTTGGCCAGAGCCACGGCGTTGACGCCTTCCATTTCATTGACCATGTCGAGCTTGGTGGTAGCGGTCTGTGCGCCGACATTCTTTCCGCTGAAATCAGCGAGAGTCTTGTAATTATCGGCAGCGTCCTTCTTAACAAGGATCATGGGAGGTACGTCGGTGTAGTAGGGCTCGGAGAAGTCGGCTGCGTTCAGACGCTCCTCGGTGGACTCCATGCAGGCAATGACCATATCATAGTCACCCTTAGCAAGGCTGACGAGCAGATAGTCAAAGCTCATGTTTTCGACCTGAAGCTCCTTGTCCATTTCCGCTGCGATGTACTTGGCGACATCAATATCGATACCGCCGTAGACCATTTCGCCGTTTTCGTCGGCATACATGAATTCAAAGGGAGCGTAGTCGGCGGAGGTGCCGAGGATGAGCTTACCGTCTGCGAAGGCTGAAGCCGCACACAGAGCAAATACCATGACCATGGCAAGTACGATTGCTGTGATCTTTTTCATTTTGATTTTCTCCTTTTCACGCGTTTTTGTTGGTCACCTCTAAAAATTCAATCTCGGTCGAATCCGCAGGTATTATTCCCGTCAGATTTTGCAAAAAGCCTCGGGAATACACAAAGTATTCCCTGCGTTTTTTGCTTCATCTGACGAAAAAATCCCTCGCGGCTCGGCTCACTCTGAATATTTAGAGGCTCCTTGTTTTCAATATCCATATTGTCTCACGACGCTTATGAGTATACACGAATAAATATGCATAGTCAAGCCCATTTATTCACTTTTCGATGAATATTTTAATTTTTTTGCAATTTGCTCTGTTTTATTTTGTAATACTCCCGTTGTTGACCGTAAGCGGGAGGCATAGTATAATTAATTATATAATTATCAAAAAAATCGGAGGCTTATTCATGAGTAGAGCGGATGAAATATTTATACAAAACTGTAAGGATATTCTTGAAAACGGCATATGGGATACCGACCGGGAGGTCCGTCCCCGCTGGGAGGACGGGACGCCGGCGCATACGATCAAAAAATTCTGCATTGTCAACCGCTACGATCTTTCCGAAGAATTCCCGCTTCTCACCCTCCGCCGTACCTACTGGAAGTCCGCCGTCGACGAGCTTCTCTGGATCTGGCAGGCAAAGAGCAATAATGTCAATGAACTCCGCACCCGCGTATGGGACGCGTGGGCGGATGAGAACGGCTCCATCGGCAAAGCCTACGGCTATCAGCTCGGCGTGAAACACCACTACCCCGAGGGCGATATGGATCAGGTCGATAAGGTGATCTGGGACTTAAAGCACAACCCCGCCTCCCGCCGCATTATGACCAATATCTACAATTTTGCCGACCTCAGCGAAATGGCGCTCTATCCCTGCGCCTACTCGATGACCTTCAACGTTGCGGGAAACAAGCTCAACGCCATATTAAACCAGCGCTCACAGGACTTTCTTGCCGCCAACAACTGGAATGTCGTGCAGTACTCCGTGCTGACGATGATGATGGCGCAGATCAGCGGCTTTGAACCGGGAGAGCTTGTCCATGTCATTGCCGACGCGCATATTTACGACCGTCATGTGCCGGTGATCGAAGAGCTTATCAAAAACGAGCCGAAAAAAGCGCCGAAATTCATCATTGACTCCACAGTGGATGATTTCTATAAGTTCAATCGCGACAGCTTCCGGGTGGAAAATTACGAGTTCTCCGATTTCGATCGGAAGATACCCGTTGCCGTCTGACAGAGGGATGCCATGAAGAAAAAAACGCTCGCTGTTCTTTCTTTCGTTTCCGATCTTCTGATCTTCGTTCTGACGGTGTATTCCGTATCAAGATTCTTTTTCGCTTCCGGTGAAGGCAACATGAATGTGACCGGGGCGATCTGTTTCCGCTATTTCACGATAGACTCGAATACTCTTGCGGCTCTGACCTGTCTTCTGCTTCTGCCCTATGAATTCAGGCGGGCGCTCGGCAGAGATGAACGGATGCCGCCGGCTCTGGGCGTTCTCAAGCTTGCCGGCACGGCCGGCGTGACCATAACCTTTCTTGTTGTGATCGTCTACCTCGCTCCCGCTCTGGGTTTTGAAAGTATGTTCGGCGGCAGCAATCTGTATCTGCACGGTATATGTCCTGTTCTCGCGGTGCTTTCCTTCATCTTTTTTGACGGCGGCAGTCCCCTTTCGCGAAAGCAGTGTCTGCCGGCTCTCCTGCCCCTGATCATTTACGCTATCGTATATACTGTAATGGTCGTTTTCATTACAAAGAGCAGAGGCGGCTGGGAAGATTTCTATGGTCTCAACATAGGCGGCTACTGGCCGGTCTCCATGTGCATATTGCTTTTACTGAATGCGGCTGTCGTTTCGTTTCTCCGGAAAACGCGCAACCGATTCGTGACACACCAAAAAAATTCCCATACGTCCGTTTGAACGTATGGGTTTTTTTACCGGATGATCACATCCAGCCGACTTTCTTGCTGGTGGGGATCCTGAGCTCCCAGCCGACTTCGATCTTGTCGGGATTCGATATCTTATCACGGTTGAGCTCCCAGAGCTTGTTTACCGTGGTACCGAAACGCATCGCCAGGCCGGAGAGGGTATCGCCGTAAACCACTTTGTAATAAAAATAATCGTTCTTCCAGTTGCCGCCGGAAACTTCTTCGAGTTCGTTTTCGTTAATAATTTCCATGATTTTTCTCCTTTTTGTTCGATTTTTCAGACCAGTCTGAAGTTTTCCACAACCGTCCAGCCCATATACTGACCGCCGCTCATCAACTGATAATGGCAGGCTCCCTGTGCGCCGGGGTTATAGACGACCTGCATATACTGACCGATCAGTGCAGTGTTGGGGCCGCCGCCCATGAAAGTGGTTCCCCAGTAGTAGCCCGTAAGCTGGCAGTTGTATGTAACAAAAGGCTGCATATATCCGCCGTAACCGCCCGCTGTGCCTTCCAGCTGTTCATCGTCAAGTTTTTTGTTTTCCAGTTCCGCCATGATAAATCTCTCCTTTAATTATTATATTTGTAATTTGGATTACACTGCTTAATACGCATTATAAACCGGAATGTTACAGCAATTCAATAAAAATTTTGTCTCACTGAAAAAGATTGTGTGATTTAGGATTTTTGAGATAAGGTTTTCTTGAAATATCTAAAGCTTTCAAGAAGAAGTAATCGTCGTCATGGTAACCATAAGCCTGACGGCGCAGGGTTTTGATCTTATTATTGATGCC
>JAZLGK010000165.1:0-12695 GCA_045616265.1 Candidatus Limivicinus sp.
TGGCTATGCCAAGAGCCTTTACGGGAGATACGGCAAAGAGCTGGAGGCAATGCGGGATGCGGAAGGCGGAATGTTGAATAAGGAAGACGACGCAGAACCGCCTTCCTACATAATGGGCACGGTAAAAAGCGGTGACCATACGCCAGAGGCTTGTTTCCTCATGGCACAGCTCAAAAAGCTCGGCTATGACGTGCTGTGGCTGGGACTGGATGCCTGCCTCCGTGACTTCCAGCAGAAGAAGGGGCTGGAAGTGGACGGCGTGTGCGGAGAGAAAACGTGGAGGGAGCTGCTGAAATGAGCGATACGGTCATAGTTGCGATAATATCATTCCTCGGTACGCTCCTGGGCGCGTACATAGCCAACCGCAAGTCCGCCGCCATTATGGAGTACCGGCTCCAACAGCTCGAAAAAAAGGTGGACAAGCACAACACCGTCATCGAACGGACATACGCACTTGAGAAAAGAGCGGATGTGGTTGATGAAAAAATAACTGTTGCAAATCACAGGATTGCCGACCTTGAGTCGGGGAAAGGGAATTGAACATGAAAGATTGGATGATTCGCGCACTCAAAACATTTGTGCAGGCATTTTTCGGCGTACTCATTCCCGAAATCGTTGTCCTGCTCAACGGCGGCTTCCCGGAGAGCTGGGGCGCTGCATGGGCGTATCTTGCCCCTGTTGTGGCTGCGGCACTCGCGGCGGCGATTGCGGCTGTATGGAACATAATTCTTGAACAGCTTGAATCGATCAAAGTAGTGCCGATAGAGAAAGATAACACGCAGACGTAATTCACAACAATCCTCCGTAATTCGGCGAAATTTTTCAGAAAAAAGTGAAAGAATAGTGGACTGCTCATGAATAACGGCTAAATAATGCGGTTTTTTCTGCCCTTTCACGGCGGTAACATGGGTCCGAATCCCGTACGGGTCATAAAAGCAGAAAACTCGCGAGAGCGGGTTTTTTGCTTTTTAAATAAAACGGGATTCGGAGGGAGCGGGAGTGAATGGACTGCCGGGGGCAGTCCAGAGCCGCGACCCGGCTCGCCCGCAGGCGAGGAATCCCGTACGGGTCATAAAAAACGAAGCATCATCGAAGATGGTGCTTCGTTTTTTTAATGCGGAATTATGGCAGCAGAATGTAGGGAACGGTCTTGACCGTTCCGAGAGTGAAGAGCACTTGTCTTATCCGGGAAAGGCTCTTCCGTCACGTCAAAAAAAGATCCCCGGAGAAACCTCCGGGGATCTGAAGATATAAATCGAAAAGAATTAACTATCTTGATGAGCATACCAATATATATTGCTATAGCGATCTTCGCCGCGCTTATCGAAGATGCTACTAGATATGTCGAGTGAGCCATTATATATTTCAGCCCTTTTTTCTAATTTGACACGACTGTCACCGGCCCAACCATTCCGTCCCAATATAGCAGTTATGCCGCCGCCAAGTTCCCATCTGTAGACAAACGGTACATACCGGAAGTTGCTTTCGATAAAGCCCCCATTTTGATATAAATAATGACCGTCGTATTTAACATAAGCGTCACCGGGATAACCGTTATAAAAACCTGACATAATACTATCTCGTTAAATCAATTATATCTTGCGTATATTTACAGCATAACAAAAGATAAAAATCAAGAATTAATTTTGCTTTTTTGGGAAATTTATTTGTTTCGGGAAAAAAGTTTATTAAAAATCCAGTATTTTCCTTATACGAAAAAATCCCGCAGTTTGCTCTGCGGGAAATCTTTTGAGTTTTTCGGTATCAACCGTCCGACAGCTCCGAGAACGGGGTATAGTTGTTGTCGTCGTACTTTGCTTCATAGCTTTGGATCATCTGCATTGCCATATCGGCGGGATAATAGGAAAAGCCTCTTACGTCCCAACTGTCGTCATCTCCGATGAACCACAGATTAAAGGGGTCAACGGTGGCGTCAAAGACCAGGCACCCGAAGGGGACGAGCCAGCCGTTATTCAGCGTGAAATAGTGATAGCCTTTGCTGCTCTCGTTTCTGTACGTATAGCGGCACACCGTTCCGTCGCTGCAGACGAAGTAATTTTCGTTGTATGCTCCGCCCTGAATGACAAGCTCCCGGTTCCCGTCGCAGAGAGTATACAGATCGTTGACAGTCTGCGCGTCGTTTACGGGCCCTACGAGCAGTTCTTCCACACCGTCATGATTGATATCCCGGACGGTAAAGCCGAAAAGATCGAGCGCGTCGGGCCGTTTAAAAAAATCGCAGTTATTTATATTGATCCCCGCCGCGGCGAGCTTTTCGACGGACCAGCTTTCGCTTATGGCCTGACAGTAGGTGTCAAGGAATTCCGCATAGTCGCCGGTGTAGATGCCGATGCCCGCCGCCTCGAAGAAGGCTTCCACGGCGTTGATCGGCTCACCGCCCCAGGGATAGGCCGTGCCGGTGCAGCCGGCGGACTCCAAAAGCTCCTCCTGCCCTTCGGTGAGAAGAAGCTGATAGGTTTCGTTAAGCTGTTCAAGCTTCTGCGTGTATTCTTCGGCAAACGCGTCATCTTTGTCTAAAAGATAGCGGAGAACGGTTAAGCAGATATCATCATCCGTCATTTTTGTCACTGTGCCCCAGTCCATAAGACGCACCGCTTCCTTCACGGCTGTCAGGCTCGAACCTGCCGTCCCGGGCCGGAGATTTTCCGCAAAGTCTTCCATGAGCTTTTCAAGCTGCTCACTCTCGTTTGCGGCGGGGGTTGCGGAAAGCTCTTCATCGGCGAAAGCCGTGATTCTGAAGCTGATGCAAAAGGAAATAAGTGCAATACACGCCAGCAGGAGTGAAGTATATTTTTTCATGTTCTGTCTCCTTTCGTCAGTACCGCAGGGAACTGCCCTGACCGTTTTGAAGCTCTCGGTTTGCTGCTTGCCGGCGGAACAGTCGAAACCGTTCCTCCGCGTATTTTCCGTCTGTGATCACCGGCGGATCATTTGACGTGACGGCCTTTATAAGCTCCGCCCTGACTTCTGCTGCTCCTTTCGGAAACGGGTCTCTTATAAACCTCCGGTTCGGGAGCGGCGTTGATGAAGTCCGAGAGGTTCGTCCAGTTATCAAGGTCAAAATCGGGGACACCTTTTTTGGCGTTCTTCGTGGGAGCTTTCAGAATTTCCTCTTCTTCGGAAACGGATATCGGCGTTTTCTCCGCGCTGTCTTCGGAGGGAGCGGTATTCCTGCTTCCTGTGAAAACCTTTACATCTTCTTCGGCCGTGTTTTTGCTGTCCTCCTCCGCCTTTTCGGATCGGACGGCATGGGGGTGCTTATTCTTCTGATATTCCGCCCAGCGGCTGTTCCAATCGGAGGCTTCTTTCTTGGAAATCCCGGCTTTGGCTGTCTCACGGGAGGGGAGGCTGTCGTCGGCAGGCTTTTTCCCGGCACTCCTGATATCCGGTATGGAAATGTTGGATGCCCTGTCACGGATGCTGTCAAAGGAACCGGCGGCCTTATCCTTAATCGTGTCAAAGGAACCGGCGGCCTTATCCTTAATGCTGTCAAAGGAGCCGACGGCTTTGTCTTTGATCTCTCCGAAAGAGAAGGGGAGGCGGGCGTTCAGTACCCATCGACAGAACGGATAGTCACCGTTATCGTCCAGCCAATTGAAGATGAATGAGGATATGCCCCAGGCAATCAGGGCGGAAAGTATGCCGATCACCAGAGCGAACAGGCAGTCGGAGGGATAATGTGCCACAAGATAATTGCGGGAGATCATCATGAGACCGACCCACGCAATCGTCGGGAGGATCATTTTTTTGCCCTTGGTGAAAAGGAGCGCAAACATACCCGCCGCAGCGGCGGTCACATGACCGGAGGCGAAGGAAAAGCCGTCCTCCGCCGGGGAACCGACCGCACTCCAGAAGCTTTTGTAATCCCGGTAATGGGCGTTGGCTCCGTCGAGGAAAGGGCGCACTCTTGCCACAGTCTCCTTGAGAATGATATTGTTAATGAGATAGCCGCAGCTAACGGCGCCGAATACACACAGACCCATTTTGCGGGTCTTGGGGAAAAGCATGAGAATGGCCGAAAGCAGGAAGAACAGAATGCCTTTTTCACCGAGAAAGCTAATGGCCTTCATGATCGGTGTGAGAATACCGCCGGCGTTGACGGCTGCGGTGTTCATAAAATCCAGGATCGCAAAGTCGTATCCGGAAAAGAATGAGTTCAGCCAGAGTGCGAAAGGAGTGGCTGAAGCTGCTGCTGCAAGTTCCATAGTCTGTAAACTCCATTTACATAATATAGTTGAGTCCATTATACAATAAACCCACAGCATCAATCAAGAGGAAAATTAAAAAACGGCACAAAAAATTAAAGTTATTTTTGTTGACTACCGGACGATAAAAATGTAAAATAAACTGATATAACAAATTCCCATGCGCAAAATGCGCGTCACAATAAATGAAAGCCGTGTGCGCATGGAAATTTTTTTGCATCCGTTTCGGTTGCCCCGTTAGGGGCGAGGAACGGGCGTTTAATACAATATTTACTATGGAAGCGTAGCTTTCATAGTAAAATGGCAGAAAAGGCGGATGCTTCGGGAGGGGTGAAGAACATGGCGGATGTCCGGAATAATATGTCCGTATCCCAATCCTGCATCGTATCCGCCCGCACGATGGAGGCGGCGAAGAGCCGCGCTTTGGAGCTTGCGGCGGCGGCTGTGTGCTCCGGCATCGGGAAGCGCCCCTGCGGCGTATGCCGTGACTGCAGAAAGACCGTGCAGCATATCCACCCCGATGTGATCACGGTCGGACTTCCGCTCGACGATAAGGGACGGGCGAAAAAGGAGATCCTTGTCGATCAGATCCGTTCCGTGGTTTCGGACGCCTATATCCTGCCGAACGAAGCCGAACGGAAAGTATACATTATCGAAAACGCCGACAGCATGAATACCGCCGCGCAGAACGCGGCGCTCAAGCTTCTCGAGGAGCCGCCGGAGAGAGTCGTCATACTGCTCTGTGCGGTGAACACAAGGCAGCTTCTCCCGACTGTGCGCTCAAGGTGCACGGAAGTAAGCTGCGGCGGTGCGGAGACGGAAGAGGACACGGAACTCGCCAAGCTTGCGGAGGAGTATCTGAGGACGGTCGCCCGCGGTCCCCGGTCGGAGCAATGTGCGTTCTGCTTTGCAAACGAGGGGATGGACACGCTTTCCGCCGTCGGATTCATCTCATGCGCAGAGGATATACTTGCGGATATGCTCACACATCGGCGGGACGCTATGGGGATGAGCGGCGAACGGCTTTCTCAGCTATGCGCGCTGATGGCAAAATGTACTGCGTATCTCAAAGTGAATACAGGAGTAAAACATATTTTCGGCCTTCTGGCATCGGTCTGAGGGCGGCGAACAGGAAGGAATACAAATTGACAGAAGTAGTAAGTATAAAATTCAAGAACCGCGGAAAAAGTTATTCTTTCGATCCCGGGGAGCTTAGTATAAAGAGCGGCGATAAAGTCATCGTGGAGACCTCCAAGGGTCTTGAGATCGCGGACTGCTGCTATGGCAATCACAAAGTGCCGGACACCTCGGTGGTTCCGCCTCTGCGTCCCGTTATCCGCATAGCGTCGGAGGAAGATCTTGCCGTTGCGGAGACTAACAAAAAGCTCGAACAGGAAGCCTTTGTCATATGCCAGCAGAAGATCGCCGAGCATGGGCTCGATATGAAGCTTGTGGAGGTCGAATGCAGCTTTGAAGGCAATAAGATCATGTTCTTCTTCACCTCGGACGGGCGTGTGGATTTCCGCGAGCTTGTCAAAGACCTTGCCGGGATCTTCCGCAGCCGCATTGAACTGAGGCAGATCGGCGTGCGTGACGAGGCCAAGATGATCGGCGGGATCGCCATTTGCGGGCGACCCTATTGCTGCAGCCAGTTTCTGGACGGTTTCCAGCCGGTTTCCACAAAAATGGCCAAGGTACAGTCGCTCTCTCTCAACCCCACGAAAATTTCCGGAAGCTGCGGAAGGCTTATGTGCTGCCTCCGTTATGAGCAGGACGCCTATGAGGATCTTCTGAAAAACGTCCCCAAGCAGGGCGCTTTCGTGCAGACGAAGGACGGCTACGGTACGGCAGTGCAGGTAAATCTGCTGCGGCAGACCGTAAAGGTGAAGCTGGACAGCGATACGGATGATACGCTCCGCCTCTATAAATCCAACGAGCTTGCAGCGGTTCCCGGCGGCAGACCGAAGGACGGGGAGACCCCGGCGGATGTATTCACCTACGTACCCGAAGAGCCCGAGGAAGAGATCGAGGACGAGTGGAACGAAACCGTCATGAAAACTGCCCCGGAGGAGACGGTGGAAGTACCTGTGAGCAAGCTGCGTGAACCCCAGCGTTCCCGCAGACGCGGCAAGGGCGGCAGAAACGGGAAGAATGGCGCTAATATGAAAACACCCGAACCGGTCAGCGCAGAGAATAGTGCTCCCGAACCCGCCGAAACGGAGGAAGCGGAGAAGCCCCTTAGGAAAGACCGTCCGTACAGAGGCAGGAATAACCGGAACAGAAGAAACGGCAGCGGAAAGAAACAGCCGTACGCTAAGAAGGAAAATGCCCCGGAGAATGCGGAGCATAAGGCGACCGTAAAGCCGGTGAAGGTCGAGACAAAGAGCGACGCCGGGGAAAAGACCGGCGAAAAGCCTGTTAAGAACAGGAATAACCGCCGCCGTTTCTATCACGGCAAGCCCCATAAACCCGGAAACACAGGGAAAGAATGATCTTTTGACACAGAGCTGTCATAACGGGCGGAGAAATGCGAAAAACATTTCCCCGCCCGTCCGATGTTTAAATAAGATATAATCAGAAGTACATATCATGGAGAAGCTGCACGGCAATAGCCAACTGCTCTTTATCTACCGTTAAGTACATACAGTTCTCCCGCACGCCGCCGCCGGTAACGCGTATGCCGCTGTCAGCCAGCCACAGTACCGTCTGCGGCAGAAGCTCCGCCCGACATCCCTTTCCGACCAGCGCGAGCTCGCCGCTGCTCCCGTTTTTCGTAACACCCGCCAGAACGGGTCTTTCCTCGTCGGAAAGCGAGGTGACGATCGAGCCGCCGCCTTTCCTTCCGGCGGGCAGCAGATGTATGTTGACACTGTTTGCCATGGCCAGTGACACACTCTTGTGATGCAGTACCTGCGAGCCTTCGAGGGAGAGCGTCAGCATATCGCGGTAATCGATCACCGTGATGCGCTTTGCATCCTTTACGAGACGCGGGTCGGCGGTATATATGCCGTCCACATCGGTGTATATTTCGCATCGGTCTGCCTCCAGCGCCGCCGCTAAAAGGACGGCGGTGGTGTCCGAGCCGCCGCGCCCGAGCGAAGTGATATTTCCGGCTATATCCACGCCCTGAAAGCCGGTCACCACCGGTACGAACCCGGCTTCCAGCGCATCTGCGATCCGGTTGGGAAAGGTGACCTCGGGAGAGGCATCTCCGAAGAGACTGTCGGTGAATATCCCGCATTGCCAGCCGGTGAGCGAAACGGCTTTTGTACCCATACTGTCAAGCATGATCGCCATGAGCGCGGCGGACTGCTGCTCTCCGGAGGTCAGAAGCGCGTCACTCTCCCGCTTCGGCGGATCGGGGTTGATCTCGTGTGCAAGCTCTGCAAGATCATCCGTGGTATCTCCCATGGCGGAGACCACCATGACCACCTTCTGCCCGTTTTGCATGGCGTCTGTACATCTGAGTGCGGCGCGGCGGAGCTTATCTATGTCAGACAGTGAACTGCCGCCGAATTTTTGAATTGTAAGCATCGGTTTTCCTCCCGCTGCATTATACGCGGAATCGTGCGCAGAGGTGAGTGCCGCCATTGAGAACGCCGCTGCTGACACACTGACACTCCCGGTAATTTTCCTAAGGCGCTGCTATGTTTTTCTGCTGCTTTCGGGCATATCATACAAAAAACGGTTTTACCAATTTAAAGTGTTGACAAGCGGAAAGAATTATGTATAATGTAGGCAATTGAACAAAGATGATAGAGGCGCGGTTATCATCAGTAGCACCGTTAAAGGGCACGGATTCGTCCGGTGCGAAAGGGGTCGCCGCCGAAGGGTACTCGGTTTTCCGGCCGGGTATGCCTGGGTCATGGGAGAATATCCTATGGACTGTCACTCGCAAGAGTGGAGAGCTGTCGGACATAGTTAAGATTATTCAATGTCATGAACAGTATCTTCTCTGTTCATGACATTTTTTGTTTCGGAGGTAAACTCTCATGTCATTCGTCGGTACTTTCTGGGCTCTCGTCCCGCCAATTGTTGCCATTGTCCTTGCACTGATCACAAAGGAAACCTACTCGTCCCTGTTCATCGGCATTGTTGTAGGCGCTCTGTTCGTCGCCGGCTTCAATCCCATCGCTTCTCTCGACACCATGATCAATGACGGCTTTATCGCCGCAATCGCTGACGGCTGGAACGCCGGTATCTTCATGTTCCTCGTGCTGCTCGGCATCATGGTCGCTCTGATCAACTCCGCCGGCGGTTCCGCCGCGTTCGGCCACTGGGCCGTGAAGCACGTAAAGACCCGCATCGGCGCCGTGCTCGCCACTTTCCTGCTGGGCGTGCTGATCTTCGTGGACGACTACTTCAACTGCCTCACCGTCGGCTCCGTCATGCGTCCCGTGACCGACTCCCATAAGGTCTCCCGCGCAAAGCTGGCATGGATCATCGACGCGACCGCCGCTCCGATCTGCATGATCGCTCCCGTGTCCTCCTGGGCCGCCGCCGTTTCCGCTACCGCACAGGATCTTGACACCGGCATTTCCGGCATCCAGCTTTTCATTCAGGCTATCCCTTATAACTTCTACTCTCTTCTCACCATCGCTTTTGTCATCATCATCACTGTAATGGGCGTTGACTACGGTCCCATGGCAGCAGCGGAGATGAAGGCTCTGGCAGGAGATGTCGGCTCCCTCGGCAACGATGAAGAGACCGAGGTCGCCAACGCAACCATCTGGGATATGCTCATTCCCGTCATCGTACTCATTATCTGCTGCATCTGCGGTATGATGTATGTCGGCGGCTTCTGGTCCGGTGAGACCCTGATCGACTCCTTCGCCAATACCGATGCTTCCGTCGGTCTTCCCTGGGGCTGCATCATCGCTGTCATCATTACCTTCATCTACCTCATCTGCCGCCGCGTTATCAGCTACAAGGATGCCTGTGGCTGCATCACCAAGGGCTTTGTCGCCATGGTTCCCGCAATGCTCATCCTCACCTTCGCCCTCACCCTCAAGAACATGACCGGTATGCTCGGCGCTGCCGATTACGTCGCCGGTCTTGTGGAAGGCGCTGCAGCAGGTCTCTTCGCAATGCTCCCTGCTATCATCTTCCTCGTGGCTCTCGGTCTTGCCTTCGCAACCGGTACAAGCTGGGGCACCTTCGGCATCCTCATTCCCATTGTTCTCCCCGTATTCACTGACAACCCCGACCTCCTTATGATCGGTATCTCCGCTTGCCTGGCCGGTGCTGTCTGCGGCGACCATATCTCCCCCATCTCCGATACCACCATCATGGCTTCCGCCGGCGCCAATGTTGACCACATCTCCCACGTCAGCACCCAGCTTCCCTACGCGCTCACCGTTGCGGCGATCAGCTTTGTCTGCTTCATCATTGCGGGCTTTGCGAGAAGCGCGATCCTCTGCCTCGTCATCGGCGTGGCTCTGATCGTTGCCGTCCTGTTCGTCATCCGCTCTATGCAGGCAAAGAAGGCATAATCCTCTCCGCTTTCCGAATATCATTCATATAAGCCAAAGCGTCAGGCCGACATTTGTGCCTGACGCTTTTTTCAACAAAATATTATTTTTTTCTTGACAAGTTAGAGGACTCTAACTATAATGGTGTGGAGACAAGAAAAGGAGGACACGGCTATAAGTACTTTAGGCTGGATAATCATAATTACCGCCATTGCCGGCGTCGGCGGCACGGGACTCGGCGGTTTTATAGGAGCGATACTCCGGCGCGATTCTTCCAAGGTGATAAGCCTTCTTCTGGCGTTTGCGGGCGGTGTGATGATGGCGGTCGTCTGCTTTGATCTGATCCCTGAGGCTTTTCTGCCGGAGGGTGCGACGGAGGCTTTCCCGGTCTGGCTCGTGATCGTCGGCACGGCGTTCGGTTTCGTTGTGGTGTGGCTTCTCAATATGATGATCGATAAGCACACCAATCCCGAGATCGTACATATCGACAAGGATCACCCGCAGACGGCGGATGATCTGGATGAGCTGATCCATGCCGACCACTACAACAAGCATAAAAAGGAAAACGCACCTTCCGGAAACGGTCTGTTCGTCGCGGGACTTGTGATGGCGGCGGCAATCGCTCTGCACAATATGCCGGAGGGCATGGTGATCGGCGCGTCCTATGCGGGAGACGCCGGTTCTCTGACCGGCGGTGCGGGCTTCATCATCGCCATGGTCATAGGTCTGCACAATATCCCGGAAGGTATGGCGGTCTCCGTGCCGCTTATTTCCGGCGGAATGAACAAGTGGAAAGCCATCGGCATAACCGCATTGAGCGGCGTACCGACGATCCTCGGTGCGATCTTAGGCTATTCGCTCGGCCTTATCAGCCCCCTGTGGCTGTCGATTTCGCTGAGCTTTGCGGGTGGCGCGATGCTGTATGTGGTTTTCGGCGAGCTGTTTCCCGAGTCCTTCCTCATATGGAAGAGCAAGGCTCCCGGCGCTATGGCGCTTGTGGGTACTCTGGTGGGTCTGCTGCTTGTGTATGTCTGATCCGCCCTTCCAAGCATTACGTTTCAGCATGACACTTTCTGAAAAGTGTCATGCTTTTTGCGCTTTTTTGTGAAAAATACCGCTGGACAATCCCCAAAATGCTACTATAATAACTTATACTGATTCTCATTAAAAAGTAGACAAAGTCACCTTTTTATAGCACCGTCAGGTGCGTTGAGAATAGAATTAATTTATATTCTGCGCATACGGCGCATCTATCAAAAGAGATGATTCTTATTTCCGTTCATGGTGTTTTTGTATTACTGAATTACATATCCGTTTTTATCATGTTTGCCTGCTGTGTGGTCATCGCCAGCCATTCCGAAAGCCGTATGCAGAAGCTGGCTCTGCTTGTCTGCGCCTCTCTTACGGGCTGCTGTCTCGGTTTTCTGTTCCGCTCCGAGGCAGTGGACGCGGATTCCTTTATTGTCGGGCAGAAGCTTGTTTATACCTTTGTCACCCACGGTATGTTTCTGATGCTCCTGTTCATTCTGGAATACTGCCGTTTTTCCATTCCCAAAACGGTAGAGACGGTTTTCCACACTTTGAATTTCCTTATCTCCTTCGCTGTCCTCACGCTCAACCATCACCCATATTTTTATAAGAGCTACTGGGCCGTGCCTATGGACGGCTACTGCGTACTGGAAAAAGAATACGGCTTCCTGCACACGCTCGCAGTCGGCCTGTTCGGGCTGTATATGGCTGCCGCCGTGGTCATCACCGTGGTCTTCTCCATAAAAATATGCATAGAAGACGCAGGTACGTCTGGCGTATTCTCATCGCCGTCATGCTGCCCTGTGTTTCCTATATTATCCCCAAGCTCACCGACTCCGATAACGACCTGCAGCCCATAGCCTTTGCGGCGTTCTCGCTGATGATGCTGTATATGATCTACCGGAACAATCTCTACGATGTGGACAACATCGCCAAACGCTTTTCCATTGAGTCCATGGACGAGGCAATTATTGTTTTTGACGATGCCGGACTTTTCCAGGGCTGCAACAAGAAAGCGGAGGAGCTGTTTCCGGAGCTGAAAACGGCGGAGCTGGACAGCGAGATCACAAGGGAAATACCGACTCTGACGCGGCTTCTTGCGGAGAGTACAGCCGATTACCGCGAGAACGGGAGGATTTACGGCGTCTCCGTCAGCCCCGTAAAGGAAGGCCATACCGTGCTGGGACACGTTCTCAAACTGGAGGATGTCACCATGGAGCGGGAGTATACCGACCTTCTCAAAGCAAAGAAGGAGCGCCTTGAATCCGAAGTTGTTACGCTAGCAAATTACAGCTATCGCGATGACCTCACCGGCCTTTACAACCGGCGTGCCTATGAAGAAACGGTAAATGAGATCCGAAACGGCGTTTTCTCTCTTGACAGCGTTATTGTGATCTGCGCCGACCTGAATGGACTTAAGGAAGCGAACGACAATATCGGTCATGCCGCCGGTGATGAAATCATAAAAGCCGCCGGCGGGATCATGGACAGTGTGTTCGCCGCCTACGGCAAAACCTTCCGCACCGGCGGAGACGAGTTCTCCGTGATCCTGACCTCCGTACCGGAAGACCTGAACGTTCTGACAGCCGAGCTTGATAAAAAAGCCGCGGACTGGCATGGCGAGCTGGTGGACAGTCTCAGCATTTCCTACGGCGCTGCGTTCGGAAGCTCCGGCAACTCCGCGACTGTGGACGAGCTTCTCAAGGAAGCCGACCGGAAAATGTACAGAAGCAAGCGTCACTACTATAAAGACAAAGGCGTTGACAGACGCGGCCGCATCTGTCAGTGACACAACGCAGGGACGGAACGGCAAGAAACCCGACCGTACAAGGGCGGAAGCAGTGTTCTGATTAGAATATCTTTAATCTTAAGGCAATACCGCATAATGCGGCAAGAGCAGATGGCGAGAGAAAATGGGTTCTGATGAAGGCATTTTTTCGCAGGAATACTTTGTGTATTGCAAGAAAAA
>JAZLGK010000166.1:0-2263 GCA_045616265.1 Candidatus Limivicinus sp.
CCGTTCACGGTCATATCCACCAGAGCTTTTCCGGCAGCGACCGAAGCGGCGGCAACAGCGGTAAATGCCGCTGCCATTGCTACGCCGACCGCTTTGCAGGCATTGCCCAGACCTTCAAATTTGGAGGGGGCGTGATTCGCTTCGCTTCCTGCATCGCCTACGGAATCGGCAAGCTCTCCGGCGCTTTTGGATGCGTCATCCATACCGCTGTCTGCCTGTTCGATTGCCTTGTTGTTGCTTTCAACCTCCCGCTCCATTGCGTTCAGAGCGGCTTCGGCATTGTTGAGCTGGATCTGCCAGTTTTGGGTACGGCGGTCATTCTCACCGAAGGATTCGGCGGCGTTGGCAAGGGCGGCTCGTAAGGTTTCGATCTTCTGCTTCTGTGCATCGATCTCTTTGCCCAGAACCGTGTTCCTCGCCGTAAGCGCCTCTACAGATTTGTCGTTCTTATCGAACTCGGAGGAAACGAGGTTCATTTCAGATTTGAGGACTTTGAAGGAATTGTTGATGTCGGAAAGTGCCGACTTGAACTCTTTTTCACCCTCAAGACCGATTTTTAGACCAAAGCTGTCTGCCACGTTTTCACCTCCCATCGTGCCAAATTAAAAATATTTCGTGCGAAGCTATTGCATAATTCGCACGAAATGGATATACTATAGATACAAGAACTGTGAAGGAGGAATTGTCATGTCAATCACAGCTACTGAACTGAAAATGAATTTAGGCAAGTATCTGCTGCTGTCTGCCACTGAGGATATCTTCATCACCAAGAACGGCAAGATCATCTCCAAGCTGACCAATCCGTTTCAGGATCGTGTTGAACTGGTAGAGACACTTATTGGAATCCTTCCGGCAGATGTTTCTTTGGAAGAAGCACGGGAAGAGAGGCTCAGTAAGATATGAAAGCTCTACTCGATACCTGTATTGTGGTTGACCTTCTGCAAAAGCGGGAACCGTTTTTTAAGGACGCAAAAGACATTTTTCTTTGCGTTGCCAACCACCGCTTTGAAGGTTTTGTCTCTGCCAAAGCACTGACGGATATTTATTATCTGATGCACCGTTACACCCACAGCGATGCCGAATCCAGAAAGGCACTTGATACCCTGCTGAAACTGGTAGGCGTTTTGTCTACAAACGGCATCGATTGCCAGAAAGCCTTGCTGTCTGAAGTTACGGATTACGAGGACGCGGTGATGATCGAAACAGCTATCCGGGAGCAGATGGACTGCATAGTCACGAGAAACCTTTCGGACTACGCAAAATCGTCCATTCCCGTTTACGCACCGGACGCTTTTCTCGCACTGCTTTTGGAAAATGAAGAATGAAGAATAACAAATGCGTTTTGCTTACACCAGATGAACGTCTACGCCCGATGGACGAAGCAAATGATGCCGGTTTGCTGGCAGTTGCGACTGACCGCCTTGCAAAGTATGATCCAAGTGCGGTTATATCCGGCGAAGAGCTGCACAGAGAGCTTGGTATCACGCAGGATGATCTCGATCAATGCGGCGAGGTGGAGATTGAATGATTCGATTACTGCCCGGCATCGTGCAGGAAAACACAATTTGTAAGCGTACACCCATCCGTAGTTGTTTGCGGATGGGTGTTTTCATACCCCGTCCGGGATAATGTCATCAATAAAATATTGCCGCTTTGGTTTTGCCTGACCGTTGTACTGCTTGTGGCATTCCCACAGGTCGAGCAGAAGACCGAAAGGCATCAGCCACACCTCGTCCTGCGTGAGGTGCAGTTGGGATAAGCCGTAATAAAGAAGCCGGGTAAACAGTTCTTCACTGCTTACTCGGCTCCCGTGTTTTTTGTGTCCGGCTCACTTTCGATATTGCGGCGGGTGCCTTTGTAGAGAGCCTCCATGATGGCAGTCTTGAAATCCGCAAGGTCAAGCGGCGTAGTCAGAAGCTCGACCGCATCCTCGGTCAGAAGGTCTTTCTCCTTGCCCTTATGCTTGAGATTGAAGATGAGGATGCTCTGATTGGCAAGCAGAACGATAAGCCAAACGATCTCACCGAGCGCCATTTCAAAGTTTTTTGCCTTCATCAGCTTATCGCCGAGGTTTTCCAGACCGCCGTAGCGTCCGGCGATCTCCTTGGTAGCTTGCGTGGTGAGAAGCAGTTCGTACTGCTCGCCGCCGATGGTGATAACAGAACTTCTTTCGTTTTCCATCTGCCAGTCCTCCTTAAGACTTGGTGACGGTCACGGTATAGACCTTGCTTGCCGTGCCGTTGGTGACAGTGATCTGCACGGT
>JAZLGK010000167.1:0-9328 GCA_045616265.1 Candidatus Limivicinus sp.
CTCAAAAGAACTTGAAAAATCGCGGATTTTTAAGTGTCTGATTATTGATTTTTCTCCACCGCACCGTAGGGAACGCTCTTGAGCGTTCCGCAGACAAGCCGCAGCCCCGGAGTTTTCGGAACGGTCAAGACCGTTCCCTACTGTGATTGGGACATAACGCCGTGGTTAATTGCCCGACTTTTACAATTGCCTATATATTCTGAAAAGGAAAAGTTTCCGGCAAATTTTATTTTCACTTTCCACTTTTCACTTTCCACTTTTCACTTTCCACTTTTTTAGATATCGAGGTTCACCACGTATCTCGCATTCTGCTCGATCCACTCGCGTCTCGGTTCGACCTCTTCGCCCATGAGGACGGTGAAGATCTGGTCGGCGCGGATGGCGTCGTTGAGTGTTATCCTGCGGAGGGAGCGCTTTTCGGGGTCCATGGTGGTATCCCACAGCTCGTGCGGGTCCATCTCGCCGAGACCCTTGAAGCGGGAGATCTCTATCTTTGCGTTGGGGTTGTCGGCGCGCATCTCGGCGGAGATACGGTCACGCTCCGGCTCGGAATAGGCTACTCTCTGCTGCTTGCCGCGTGTTATCTTGAAAAGCGGCGGGACGGCGGAGTACACATAGCCGTTTTCAATGAGCGGGCGCATATAGCGGAAGAAGAAGGTGAGAAGAAGGGTTCGGATATGGCTGCCGTCAACATCGGCATCCGCCATGATGACGATCTTATGATAGCGGAGCTTTTCTATATTAAATTCGTCCCCTATGCCCGCTCCGAGAGCCACTATGAGCGGATAGAGCTTGTCGTTGCCGTAAATTTTATCGGCGCGGGCTTTTTCGACGTTGAGCATCTTGCCCCACATGGCAAGGATAGCCTGGAAGCGTGAGTCTCTGCCCTGGATGGCGGAGCCTGCGGCGCTGTCGCCCTCAACGATGTATATCTCGCACAGACTCGGGTCGCGCTCGTTGCAGTCCTGCAGCTTATCGGGCATCTGTCCGGATTCAAGTCCGGTTTTTCGCCTGACAGACTCCTTGGCTTTCCTGGCCGCCTCTCTCGCTCTGTTCGCCATCATCGCCTTTTCGAGTATCGCTTTGCCGATAGTGGGGTGTTCCTCAAAAAAGACGGTGAGCTGGTCGTTTACGATCCCGTCCACAAGGGTTCTTATATAGGCGTTGCCAAGCTTCTGCTTTGTCTGACCTTCAAACTGCGCTTCGGGGAGCTTTACGGAGATGACCGCCGTTATGCCCTCGCGCACGTCCTCTCCGCTGACCTTGTCGTCGCCCTTGATGACGTTGATCTTTGTTCCGTAGGCGTTGATGACTCTGGTAAGAGCGGTCTTGAAGCCGGTCTCGTGCATACCGCCCTCGGGGGTGTGGATGTCGTTTGCGAAGGAGACGATATTTTCGTTATAGCTGTCGTTATACTGTATGGCGACCTCGGCAATGGCGTCGTCCTTCTGACCGGAGAGATAGATGACTCCCTCATGCACCGGAGTTTTATTTTTATTGATAAAGCTTACAAACTCCCTTATGCCGCCCTCATAGCACATTCTTTCACTTTGTTCTTTTTCGGGGCGTTCATCACTCAACAGGATCGAAATACCCGCATTGAGAAAAGCCTGCTCGCGCATTCGGGTGTGGAGTATCTCGTAATCGTAAACCGTGTCGTCGAACATCTCGGGATCGGGTTTGAAGCGCACTGTCGTGCCGCGCTTTTCGGTTTCTCCTATAACTCTTATTTCCTCAGTGATAACTCCCCGGGAAAAGCGCATCTGATATATTTTCCCGTCCTTGTGTACCTGTACCTCAAGCCATTCGGACAGAGCGTTGACGACCGACGCGCCGACGCCGTGCAGACCGCCGGAGACCTTATAGCCCCCGCCGCCGAACTTGCCGCCGGCATGGAGCACCGTGAAGACGACCTCAAGAGCGCTCTTGCCCGTCTGCTCCTGGATATCCACGGGGATGCCGCGGCCGTTATCCGAAACGCGGATGATATTATCCTTTTCTATCGTCACCTCGATCTCGGTGCAGAAGCCGGCAAGCGCCTCGTCAATGGCGTTATCAACGATCTCATACACGAGATGGTGAAGACCCGAGGAGGAGGTCGAGCCGATATACATACCCGGTCTCTTTCTCACAGCCTCAAGCCCCTCAAGGACCTGTATCTGTGACGCGTCGTATTCTTCCGCAGCGGCGGTGATGTTTTCGAGTAAATCTGACATTGTACGAATTTCAAAGTGAAAAGTGGAAAGTGGAAAGTGAAAATATTTCCTGCTTGACTTTTACTTTTTTCTCCTTTTTCAAAGTGGAAAGTGGAAAGTGGAAAGTGAAAAAAGTCTGATTTGTAACTTTCTGCACTTCTTTTCCCAGTTTTAAGTTTTTGACGTGAAAATCGGAAATGTAAAAAACGGAATCATTCCACTTTTCACTTTCCTCTTTCCACTTTATAAATTGTGTTTTCTGCTGCCCTTTTGAGCAGCGTAGCGGTCGCCATCTGGCTGAGATACAGTTTCCTTGTTCCTTTCGTCTCGGTGACGACGTAGGATTTGGGAATATCCTCAGCGGCGTTTATCACCTGTCCGCTCTTTTCCGCAGCGGACAGATATTTTCTTGTGATATGTGACTGAGAGGTTATATCAAGGTCAAATATCCCGATGATCTCCCTCTCGTCGATAACCGTACCTTTTCCGATGTGAATATACACTTCTTATAAAGTGGAAAGTGAAATGTGGAAAGTGGAAATACTCTGTTTCTCTACTTTCTGAGTCTCATTTTCCGATTTCAAATTTTTACATGAAAAACGGAAAATGTTAAAATCCGGATCATTCCACTTTTCACTTTCCACTTTTCACTTTTTATCTTTCTCTCACCTTGCCTTGTTCGACGAACAGAACTTTTCCTCCCGTCCGGGAAGAAATTCCCTCGTCCTCGCAGCAGCTTATGAGCGTCTGACCGCCGCCGATGCGGTTCAGGACAAATTCCTGCCTTTTCGCGTCCAGCTCGGAGAGCACGTCGTCCAGCAGCAATATCGGGTATTCGCCGGTCTCCCTGAGAAATATTTCTCTCTCACCGAGCTTTATTGAAAGCGCCGCCGTCCTCGTCTGTCCCTGGGAGGCAAAAGCACGGGCGGGATTGCCGTTTATGAATATCTCAAGATCGTCCTTGTGTATGCCGGTAAGACACTGCTCGGATTCGATCTCCGCTGTCCGGTGCTTTTCCTGATGCTCGCAGATTTCATAATATATCTCCTTCGCGGATGCAAAGGGGTCGGAAACCGTGCTGACTGTCTTATATTTCAGTTTAAGCTCTTCGCCGTTTCCGGAAAACTCGCTGTGGATGGGCGCCGATGCTTCGTTGAGGCGGGATGTGAACGCCGCACGGTAGCGTATGAGCTGAGCGCCCGTTCTTGCCATACCGTCGGAAAAATCGTCCAGTGTTTCAAGGAGCGACGGCTTTTCCCGCCAATCCCTGAGAATTTTTGTTTTATGCTCGAAAAATCTGTTGTACTGGCTCAGAAGCTCGCAGTATTTGGGTCTTATCTGACTTATGGCGTTATCCAGCAGCTTTCTTCTGACCGCTGCGCCGTCCTTTATGATATTGAGATCGTCCGGGCAGAAAAGAACGATATTGACCGTATCCCCCAACTCGTAGGCGCTTTTTTTCACTCCGTTGACGGTTATTTTTTTTGCAAGCCCCGGGTGAAGCTGTATTCTTATTGTCTGTTCCCGCTCATGACTGTAAATATCCGAAAGGATATCGGCGTCCGAATATGCAAAGCCCACAAGCTCACGGTCAAAGCGGCTGCGAAAGCTTTTTCCGCCGGAGAGCATATAAACGGCCTCTAAAAGATTTGTCTTTCCCTGAGCGTTCTGCCCGGTTATCACATTCGTGCCCGATGAAAACTCCACCGTCTCAAATTCGTAATTGCGCCAGCCCTGCAGGGCTATTTTATTGACCCTCATATTCTACCGTCAGCTCTTTGCCGTCAAAGCTCACCCTGTCTCCCGCACGTATCTTTTTTCCTCTCATGGTGCAGATCTCGCCGTTTACCTTTACAAGCCTGTCCGCAATGACGTTCTTTGCCTCTCCCCCGCTCGCACAGAGCGCGGCAAACTTCAAAAGGGACTCCAATTTTATAAAGTCGGTGGTTATTTTAATTTTTTCCATCTTTTTAAAGTTCCAATCTTATTTGAATGAGGAATTAGGAATGAGGAATTAAGGTACGCCGCTTCGCGGCGATTGAAATTTCCTCAATATTCTTAGTTTGGGGCATTATTTCAATTTTTCGGATAATCATAAATAGGAAGCGAAATATTCGTTAACTGAGGAAAATATAATCTGTCGGCGCAGCCGACACATCAATTCCTCATTCCTAATTCCTCATTCCTAATTTTTTTACGCTTTCAGCCTTACCGGCAATATCATATATGTGAACGAATCGTTTTCGTCCTCGGCTTTGATGATGCAGGGAGCGGAGGGAGTATTGATGCATATAAGAAGTTTATCCTGTCCGGAAGCTTTCAGCGCATCGGTCATATATCGGTTATTAAAGCCTATTTCCATACCTCCGCCGCTGCCCTCGCAGAAGCATTCATCCTCGGCAACACCTACGGGATTGACACAGCGCAGATAAATCGATCCGTCGTTGAAGGTCATGCGCACGGGACTGTTATTCTTTTCGGAGATGATAAGACCGACACGGTCTATGGAGCTTACAAGCTCAGACTTTACGATTTTTATCTTATGGGCAAATTCCGTGGGGATGGATTTTCGGTAATTCAAAAACTCTCCTTCAAGTCTGCGGCTTATTACGACGGTATTGCCGATCTTAAACGAGATATGCTTTGTGCCGACATTTATGTCCACATCTCCGTCCTCGTCCGTGCATATTCTCTCAATATCCGAAAGGGAAGAGCCCGGAACGACAAAGCTTGAATTTTTAAGCATCGCATCGTTGAGCTTTTCCACTCTCTTTGCAAGCCTGTATCCGTCCACCGCAACTATCGTCAGCTCTTTTTCGCTGACCTCGAAAAGAGCGCCGGTGTAGATGGGTCTCACGTCATTGTCGGCAACGGCAAAGATAGTCTGATTTATCATGCTTTTCAGTATTTTCATCGGCATGGTCATTCCGCTTCCGTTGTCAATGGACGGTATTTCGGGATAGTCCTCCGTGCTGATGCCCATGAACTTATACTCGTTCTTACCGCATTTGAGATATACGTTCTCGTTATCGTCGGTACTGAAGGAGACTCTGCCGTCCGGCATACGGCGGATCATCTCTCCGAAAAGCCTTGCACCGACAACGATACTGCCGCAGACCTCAATATCCGCATCGATATCCGTGTAAATGCCTTTCTTGAGGTCGTAGCCGGTCAGTCGGAGGGAGTCTCCGGCGGAAATTAAAATACCTTCCAAAGCGGGAACGGGGCTTTTTGCGGCCGTTGCTCTCGCGCAGATATTGACAGCCTGCTGCAGCTCATACTTATCGCAGGTAAATTTCATGATGATCTCCTCCGAAAAATTTTTTCTTATCAGTAAGTAAATAAATTTTTTTAGTAAAAATAGTATTAGAAAATTTTTTTGTTGAAAAGTTCGATTTATACTGAATTTTCAAGGCTTTTACGTGTTGATAATTCTGTTGAAAATTTACCCGGTTTTCAACAGCCCTGAGCCTTAAAAACTTTCAACATTTGACTTCTCCACTTTCAACACATATATGTTGAAAATTAGGAATGAGGAATTAGGAGTTAGGAATTGAGGTGTCGGCTGCGCCGACAGATTATATTTTCCTCAGTCACCGAATCTTTTGCTTCCTATTTATGATTATCCGAAAAATTGAAATAATGCTCCAAACTACGAATATTGAGGAAATTTCAATCGCCGCAAAGCGGCTCCATAATTCCTAATTCCTCATTCAGCTATTAATGTTCCCCGTGATGTCCCGGATCGTTGCCGCCATTTTGGGACCGGCTTTGAGAAGGTCTTCTACTTTGCGGATCGAGGAAAGGACGGTGGCATGGTTTCTGTCGCCGCAGCTGGCGCCGATATCCTTCAGCGACATATTGGTGAGAGAGCGCATGAGATACATGGCGACCTGCCGTGCCATAGTGGGATTTTTAGAGCGGGACTGTCCCGTGAGCTCTTCCTCCCGAATGCTGTAATATCTTGCACACTCTTTTATGATCTCTTCCGGCTTGGGAATAAATTCTCCGTCGCGTATAACATCCTTGATGGCGCGCTGTACGGACTCTATGGTAATGACCTCGTCCAGAATATCCTTATAGGCGGTAAGCTTTTTGATAACGCCTTCGATCTGGCGGATATTGGCGGTGATCTTTTCTGCTATATATACGACCGCGTCGTCAGACAGAACAAGACCTAACTGGGAGGCCTTATTGCGGGTGATCGCCATTCTCGTCTCCATATCGGGAGGCTGGATATCCGCCATGAGTCCGCCCTCAAAGCGGGTACGCAGACGGTCATCCAGAAGGCTCATCTCCATGGGCGGACGGTCAGAGGTGATGACGATCTGATGTCCCGCCTCGTATATATTGTTGAAGGTATGGAAAAACTCGTTCTGTGTCTGCTGTTTGCCGGCGATGAACTGGATATCGTCCACTAAAAAGAGATCGGCGTTCCGGTATCTGGTACGGAATTCCTCGGCTGTTCCTTCTCTTATAGAGCGCACCATATTGTTTGTAAACTCGTCGCTTTTGATATAGACGATCTTTTTTCCGGGATTTTTTTCGTGGATGTACTGTCCGATCGACAGCAGAAGGTGCGTTTTTCCGAGACCGGAGTTGCCGTAGATGAAAAGGGGATTGTAGGTCTGTCCCGGTTTCTGGGCTACCGCCATGGCGGCGGCGTGGGCATATCGGTTGGAAGCGCCGACAATAAAACGGTCGAAGGTGTAACCCGCTACCTCCGGCAGGGAACTGTCCACCTTTTCGGTCTTCACGTAATCGTTTATTTCATCTCCGGCTAAGACATATATGTCAAAATCGGCAGAGAAAAGCTGATACAGCGCGTCTTTGAGAAGGGGAATATACCGGTCATTGATAATATCTCTTTTGAAGGTGTTCGGTGTATGAATAACAAAGCGGCAATCGTCCATTTCAACGATCTCACAGTCGGAAAACCAGGTGACAAGTGCGGATTCGGTTATCTTCCCGGAGAGGAGCTTCAATATTTCCTGCCATAGATCTTTCAGCGAATTCATTTCTTTTCCTCCGTAAAAAAAGACGCGGAAAACTCTTATACTAAACTCATTCAGTATAACAGATTTTCCGCATCTTTTCAAGATATAAATATAATATAGTAGGGTATTTAACGATACCGTATGGAGAGCCCTGCAGAACGAAAGAATAAAAATCAATGTCCCGCTCAAATAATTAAACTCTGCATTTTATTCTTCATGCTTTTTGTATTGAAAATCACCTTTCTCAATGATATACTTTCAGCATATTGTACTCGGAGGGCTTCGGCATGAAGAAAAAGAAGAAAAAAAGCAAAGGTATCTTTTCTTATGTGGTTTTGATCGTGTATCTGCTCTGCGTGGGAGCCGTCGGCTTTTCTTTTCTCTCTGCCGATTTTCTTTCGGAAGCACGTTCTGTGATCACAAAGACCGTTATTTTCGATAACGGCAGCTTTCCGAGAAGTGCTGACAGCATCAAGGTCGTTCTCAACAAGGGTGAGACACAGAAGCTCTCTGCCTTTACGTCACTTAAAAGCGCCGATTTCTCCGGAACGGAATACTTTGAGGAAGTGATCGACTGGGCAGAGCGGAATCCGCAGGTAGATGTGACCTACACGGTTACGCTCCCCGACGGAAGCTCGGTCGGCAGCAAAAGCGAAAGGGTGGATCTCAGCGGAGCTTCGGCGGATAATTTTACCGGTTATTTTTCACTCCTTAAATATTTGCCGAACGTTAAAATCGCGGAATTCGGCAGCAATCAGAACGGAGCGGCTTTGACCCCGGAAAACATCGCTTCTCTGCAGAGTGAATATCCTCAGATCACTCCCTCTTACAGTATTGTGATCGGCGGCAGCTCGGTAAACCTCACAGATAATGAAGTCGATCTGCGTGCTCTCTCGCCGGAGAATATTCAGGAGGCCGCCGCATGGCTCGGCTGTATGAAATCCCTTCAAAACGTAAGACTCGGTGATGAGGAAAGCAGCTCCCTTTCCTGGGCGGATATTGTAAAGCTCTCCGAAGCCTGCCCGAATGCGAACATTGATTTCTCCTTCTCTCTTTACGGTTACCCCATGAACATTTCCGCCGAGGAGATCAACCTCAGCCATGTTCCCGTGGACGACAACGGCGAAGCCGTTATTTCCGCGCTCCGCTGTATGAAAAACTGCAGAAAGCTCGATATGGACTATTGCGGCGTGGATGATCTTCGCATGGAAGAGATCCGCAATATGTTCCCGGATGTCGAGGTGGTCTGGCGTATCTGGTTCGGCGCCTGTTACAGTGTGCGTACCGATACCGAGCGCATCCTCGCCTCCCGCCCCTCTGTCGGCGGTATGCTGGACAACACGGTGGGCGAAAAGCTCAAATACTGTACGAAGATAAAATATCTCGACCTGGGGCACAACGATATGCTGACAGACATATCCTTTGTTAATTATATGCCCGATCTGGAAGTATTCATTATTGCGATAAACGAGAATATCACGGATATTTCACCGCTTAAAAACTGCCCGAAGCTTGAGTATCTCGAAATGAATTCCACGCCCGTTTCGGATATCTCCTGTCTGTCCGGCATGAAGTCTCTGCATCATCTCAACATTGGCTGTACGCAGGTGAGAGACATCAGCGCCATCTACGGCTGTACCGACATGGAGAGACTCTGGATCGGACTTTATACCGAGGTGCCGGATGAGCAGGTGGCGATGATGCAGTCAAATGCTCCCAACTGCGTCATCAACACGACGACCGACGATCCTCACGGCGAGAACTGGCGTTGGGACTACTACGATGACAGTATGTTTATCTACCACTATGTACCGCGTTACGATCTTCTGCGCACTCAGCTCGGCTACACCTACAGCGAGTACAGCTATTACTGGAAGGATCCCCTCTGCGGCGATCCCTGTCCTCCGCAGTATGTAGGCACCTCTCCCGACGGTATTATAGAAAAGCCGCAGGATGCGGAGTAAAAAAAGAGAAGCTTCGGCTTCTCTTTTTTATAGCTTAAGTAAGCGATGATCAATTCAGCAAGAGCAGATACCGAGAAAAATTGGGTTATGACGATGGCACTTTTTTGCAGGAATACTTTGTGTATTGCAAGAAAAAGTGACGAAGTCAGAGCACAATTTTTCCGGCAGATGC
>JAZLGK010000168.1:0-5570 GCA_045616265.1 Candidatus Limivicinus sp.
CATTTTTCACTTATAAAACCTCCTATTATTCTGTGATGCGGTTGGCAAACCCACATCACTCTATACCGGGAGGTTTTATTTGACAAGGCTTTTTTTCCCACCCCTGGCAGAACCAGGGGTTTTGTCAAGCTAAAGCGCCAAAACAACCGGAAGACCCGCCTAGAGGCGGGTCTTCCGTCTTTTATTTATTCAGCAGTGGTTTCAGATACTGTCCCGTATAGCTCTTTTCGTATTCCGCACAGTTCTCGGGGGTTCCGGTGAAGACTACCTCTCCCCCGCCGTCGCCTCCCTCGGGACCGAGATCGATGATATGGTCGGCGACCTTAATAACATCAAGGTTATGCCCGATGACCACAACCGTATTGCCCGCATCGGCAAAACGGTCAAGGATATTGATAAGCCTATGCACATCGGCGATATGCAGTCCCGTGGTCGGTTCGTCGAGGATATACACGGTATTTCCCGTGCTGCGTTTGGATAATTCCGTTGCCAGCTTCACACGCTGCGCTTCACCGCCGGAAAGGGTCGTGCTGGACTGACCGAGCTTTATATAGCCGAGTCCCACATCATAATGCGTCTGTATCTTATTGAGTATTCTCGACTGATTGGCAAAGAAGGAGCAGGCTTCCTCCACAGTCATGTCGAGAACTTCCGAAATGTTTTTCCCCTTGTAACGAACTTCCAATGTCTCGCGGTTATACCGTTTGCCGCCGCAGACCTCGCAGGGGACATACACATCCGGGAGAAAATGCATCTCGATCTTCACAAGCCCGTCGCCTCCGCAGGCTTCGCAGCGGCCGCCCTTTACATTGAAAGAAAAACGTCCCTGACTGTAGCCTCGCATCTTTGCCTCTTGTGTCGATGCAAAGAGATCGCGTATATCATTGAAAACACCGGTATAGGTTGCGGGATTGGAGCGCGGAGAACGTCCGATAGGGCTCTGGTCGAGAGCGATGACCTTATCAACATACGCAAGCCCTTCGATCCCGTCGCATTTGCCCGGGCGTACCTTGACGCGGTTCTTTTCAGCGGCGAGTGTTTTATAGAGTATTTCATTCACGAGGGAGGATTTGCCGCTGCCGGAAACACCGGTCACACATACAAGCTTGCCCAGTGGGATCTCGACATCGATATTCTTGAGGTTGTTCTCGGAGGCGTTCCGTATCACAAGGCTTCTGCCGCTGCCCGCTCTGTGCTTGGAAGGTACCGGGATAAACTTCTTTCCGCTGAGATACTGACCGGTGATCGAATCCTCGCAGGCGCAGATATCCGCGATCGTACCTTGCGCAACTACATTCCCGCCGTTGATCCCCGCACCGGGACCAATATCGATGATATGGTCGGCAGAGCGCATGGTTTCTTCATCGTGCTCTACGACGATGAGCGTATTTCCCAGATCACGCAGACGCTTCAGGGTAGCAATGAGCTTTCCGTTGTCCCGCTGATGAAGTCCGATACTCGGCTCATCAAGGATATAGAGCACTCCCATGAGGCTTGATCCTATCTGCGTTGCAAGACGTATTCTCTGGCTCTCGCCTCCGGAGAGAGTCGCGGCGGAGCGGCTTAAATTAAGATAGCCGAGACCGACGCTGCTGAGAAAACCCAGTCTTGAGCGAATCTCTTTAAGAATACGCTCCGCAATTATTTTTTCTCTTTCGCTGAGCTCAAGATCTTCTATGAATCTAAGCGCATCGACGACCGAGAGATCGCAGAACTCGGCGATATTTATCCCGCCCACAGTCACGGAAAGCGCCGCCGGTTTAAGCCTTCTGCCTATGCAGTCCGGGCAGGGCGTCTGTGACATACTTTCTTCCAGTTCCGCCCGGACGCCGGGGCTCTGTGTCTCGGAATACCGGCGCTGGATATTGTTGACGATGCCCTCAAATTCTCTTTTGATGACGCCGTAGCCCTCCGCCTTTTCGTAACGAAGCTGGAGCGGCTCGCCCCGGGTACCGTAGAGGATCGCGTTTATTCCCTCCGGAGAAATGTTCTTTATCGGCTCATTGAGCTTGAAATGAAAGCGCTTGGAAAGAGCGTCAAAGTACATTTTTGAAATGGAATCGTTCTTTACGTTTCCCCAGCCGGAGGCCACCAGTCCCCCGTCCATGATGCTGAGATTCGGGTTCGGCATGATAAGCTCCGGATCCACAAGAAGCTGCATACCTAAACCGGTACATTTCGGACAGGCACCCTGCGGACTGTTAAAGGAGAAGAGGCGCGGCGCCAGCTCCTCGATGGAAATGCCGCAGTCCTCGCAGGCGTAGTTCTGGGAAAAGGCGATCTGCCGCTCCTCAGATGGAATATCCACCAGGAGAAGCCCATCCGCCAAAGCCAGTGCCGTCTCGCAGGAGTCGGTAAGTCGGCGGGTGATGTCCGGCTTGATCGCAAGTCGGTCCACGATAATTTCTATGTTGTGCTTTTTGTTTTTCTCAAGCTTTATCTCTTCCGTGAGGTCGTAGACGATCCCGTCTACCCGTGCGCGGACATAGCCGGATTTCTTCGCGTCCTCCAGCACCTTCACATGCTCGCCCTTTTTACCGCGGATTACGGGAGCGAGGATCTGTATGCGCGTGCCTTCGGGCAGCTCCCTGATTTTATCGACCATCTGATCAATGGTCTGCTGGCGTATCTCCTTTCCGCACTTCGGGCAGTGGGGTATGCCGATGCGCGCCCAGAGAAGGCGAAGATAGTCGTAGATCTCCGTGACGGTTCCCACCGTGGAGCGCGGATTTCTGGATGTGGTCTTCTGGTCTATGGAAATGGCGGGAGAAAGCCCCTCGATGTAATCCACATCCGGTTTGTCCATCTGACCGAGAAACATTCTGGCATAGGATGAAAGGCTCTCCACATACCGGCGCTGACCTTCGGCATAGACCGTATCAAAAGCCAGAGAGGATTTGCCGCTCCCGGAAAGGCCGGTGACAATGACGAGCTTGTCTCTCGGAATCTCCACGTCTATATTTTTGAGATTATTCTCTCTGGCGCCTTTTATAAAAATGCTGTTCTGCATCATAAACCCTCGATTATGCGATAATTATATCGGCGGTTGCCGCCCGAGTCAGCCTGATAAGCTCCTCAGGCGCAAGTTCGACCTGATATCCTATTTTGCCGGCGCTCACCATGACCGTATCCTGAGCAAGGCATGAATCATGAAACACCGTGAAGTACTGCTTTTTCATCCCGACGGGCGAACAGCCGCCGCGCACATAGCCGGTAAGCTCTGTTATTTCTTTTACATGGATCATGGCGATGGATTTCTCGCCCACGGCCTTGGCGGCTTTTTTCAGATCCAGTTCCTCGGCGACCGGAATATCAAAGACATATATCTTCTTACTCGCACCTCTGGCGACCAGAGTCTTGAAGACCTTTTCCGGCGGCTGCCCGAGACTTTCCGCCACCGTCACTCCGTCCACCGCCTCGTCTCCGTGCGGGTATTCATGCGGTGTATATTTTATCTTCTTCTGCTCTAAAAGCCGCATTACATTGGTTTTCTGCTCCGCCACCGTTCATCCCTCCAGCTTGAAACTATCGGTATATTATAGACCGTTTTTATTTTTCTTTCAATGAGTTGCGATCTTTTTTTATAAAATAATCCCTCCGAAACCGGAGGGATTAACCGTATGTAGCCGAGAAAAGCGTCGGCTTATCTGCAGATTTCTACCAACTTACTGATTTTTGCCTCGGAAATGATGCCGCTCAGTACCTTTGCCTCTGTGATCTCCGCGCCGCGGGCGGAGGGTTTCAGCTCCGCCGCGGTATTGCCGAAGCCGCTGCTGCCGGAAGTGGCAAAGAGGACGATCTTCTTGCCGGTGAAGTCATACGTTTCCAGAAACGTGTTGATAAGTGTCGGCGCGACATACCACCAGATCGGAAAACCGAGGTAAACCGTATCATAGCCGGACACGTCCAGATCGCCGGTAATGATCGCAGGTCGGAAACTCTTGTCGTTCATCTCCACGCTGCTGCGAGATTTATTGTTCATCCAGTTGAGGTCTGCCTTGGTGTATTTCACTTCCGGCTTGATCTCGTAAAGATCTGTACCGATTGCGGAAGCAAGCTTTTCAGCTACCTTTGCCGTCTTTCCGGAAGCGGAAAAATAAGCGACTAATTTCTTACTCATGATTTGTTCCTCCTTTTTTTATGAAATCTGCTCCGACCGTAAAGTTGTATTTCACGATCCCCAGATCGACCTTGCTGAACGGACCGCCCTTATCGCTAAAATCCACACTCCCGTCCTCATTCAGCCGTATTTCAAAGCCCTGTCGGTTGATGGCGGTAGGGGCAAGCAAAGCCGTTTTCACGCCGTAATCAAACCACGCCGGACGCTCGCCCGCCGCTTTGGAGACCTGTTCCGGTGTTTTGGACTTGTGCTCCTTCCCCTGATTCTCACCGTATCCCACGGCGATAACAATGACCAGACGTTCCCCTTCGCTTATTTCCGCCGGGACGCCGTTTTTGTTGAATGTGCCTGCCCAACAGGTGTTCAGTCCCATGCCCTGTGCCGCAAGAACGACTTTCTCACCGTAAAAGCCGACGCGCTCGTCCAGTGTGCTGTCGTCGTGTCCCACGCAGGCAATAACGCTCGGCGCACTGCCGAGACGCATGGCCCGGCTCAGCAGACGGTTGAAGGTTCTCCCGGCATCCTCCACAAACTGCAGGTGCAGGTTACCCTCCGCGTTCACCTCGTCGATCAGCGCTTTCAGTTTCTCGGCCTTTTCCGGCTCTATTCTTCGTTCCTGATAAGCACGCACGGAATGCCGCGCCCGTATCGCGTCCATTTCGTTCATTCGCACCTCTCCTTTCGGATCTTCTCATGATTATTATGACACGCTTTCATAAGAATGCAACAGGTTTTACGAAAATCTTACGGTTAAATAATAATATCCTCTCCTGCGACCCGGGAAACCGATACGGATCTCCCGGGGAAAGGAGAGGACTTTCTATACTGCTCTGTTTTGCTTTCGCTGCCGGTTCGGGCAAAGCACGGTTCATATGCCCGCTCGGCATAGAGAGCTTATTTGCCCTGAGGAGGTGCGCCGGCACCGGCCGGAGGGTCGCCGAGACCTACTGCCTGCGCCACGAATGGGGAGATCAAAACAGAAATGATGTAGCTGACAGGCAGAGAAATAGGTAGATTCTTGACCCAGGAGCTGAACCACATCACGAAGAGAGAAGGCATCTGTGCCAGAGCCTGAGGAGGCATATGACTGCGGGCCTGAGCAATGTTAATGAGGCAGATGCAAGCGCTTACGATAAGACCGTTGCCGATGGACATCGGCAGAGAGTTAAGAATGGTGAACTTCGTAGAACCGGGTGCTGCATTGTACTTCTTGGTAAGTGCCTGACCGAGCTTGCTGAGGGGAATGATGAGGGAAGTCAGCAGACCGATGCAGACAGATTCCAGAACAGCAGTGATGTATGCGATCGCAGCCGGAGTCTGTGCAGCCTGAGGATTGGAGTTGCGGACAACGGTCGTCATGATAATACCCATAACCGCAGACATGATGACGGACATGATTCAAACGAGTCCATCCCAAAATTTATGTAAACCTCCGGGGAAGGGGTCCCCA
>JAZLGK010000169.1:0-4501 GCA_045616265.1 Candidatus Limivicinus sp.
TTGCCATGCGATGAGTGACCGGCAAAAGAAGTATGTCATCCGTGGTCTGCGCAAGAGTGAAACCGCACTGCTGAAGGATTTCTTATACGAAGCGATCTTCGTTCCGCCAGGAATGGAGCCACCTGCACGGGACATTATCGAGAAGCCGGAGCTTCGGGTCTACACTGATGATTTCGGTTCCCGCAAAGGAGATCACTGTCTGGTAGCGGATTTCGGCGGTAAGGTGGTCGGCGCGGTCTGGACACGGATTATGAATGATTACGGTCATGTGGACGATGAGACACCCTCCTTCGCTATTTCTCTCTATAAAGAGTATCGAGGCCTCGGCATAGGCTCGCAGCTGATGGTAAAGATGCTTGAACTGCTGAAATGGCAGGGCTATAAACGAGCTTCCCTTGCTGTGCAGAAAGCCAACTACGCCGTAAAGATGTATAAGACCATCGGATTTGAAACGGTCGATGAAAACGACGAAGAGTTCATCATGGTGTGTGAGCTATAAAGCCCGCTTGGACGGAGCGTTGAATTCAGAATCTATCGGATAAAACAGGAACAGGTATGAAAGGAGCAATACTATGATCGGAAGACAGGTTATCAAGACCAGTCGCGCGTTTACACTGGAGGAACTGGAACAGTTCATGCAGGAGCATTGGGACAAGGAGCAATACAACCATTTTGTCATCGGCCGTCCGCCAGCTGCATCTATTGAGCAGTACATTCTGCTTCCTGCCACAGAACGGTTCATGGTAATCGTATATTCCAGAAAAGCCGGTGGACTGTTCAATAAGGAAAACAAGGTCATCCTTTCTGTGTGCGATACGCCGAAGGGTGCGGAGCAGGACATTTTCCGCTCCATTCATTCGCATAATGTTTTCTTCGGCGCGTGGAAGGTCGCCAAGACCATGTCCATGGAAGAAGAACGCAAGGGCCCGGCAGAGGAAATTCGTCAAAAGTATGCTGCATATATGAAGCAGCTTCTTGACCGCGCGGGTTATTCCAAGTAAGGAGGAAAAGAAGATGGAACCTTTTGTTGCATATTTACTTGTTGGCATTGTGATCGTTCTGCTTGGATTTCTCAGCATCAGAAAGGGATCGCAAAAGAAAAACAGATGTACTGCTTCTGCTTCTGCCGTGATCGTTGAAGTTCAGACGGAAAAAGACGAAGCAGGTTCAGAAAATACCCATAAGAAATTCACCTATACACCGATCTATGAGTTTGTGGCGGGTGGGAATACCATTCGGAAAAACGGTGGTATTTACAGTCATAACAAAAGGGACTTCAACGTGGGCGATACTGCAACGGTCAAATATAACCCCGATAAACCGGAGGAATTTCTGGTAAACGGCAAAAGCGGCGGAAAGAGTTTCGGAATTGCGCTTTTGCTGTTCGGACTTGTCATTATCGCCATAGCGTTCACGCAGAGATAGTATTCAGATTAAAGAAGTTCAGTATTTGAACGGTCAGGATGGTGAATGACATGAAAGAGAAAAAAAGAAAAGGAATCGGATGCGCGACTATCCTGATCCTTCTGCCGATCCCCGGCATGATCATTTACGGGCTTGTGACAGATAATTTCGATTTTGCGCACGGCTTTGTATACGGCTGCATTGTTTCGCTGGTGTTTTTGATCTTCAACATTATTTCAGCCATAAAAAACAGGACGAGCGATAGAAAAGCAAGAAAAGCTGCGGAAAGTGCAACGAAAAACATGCCCGCCGCATCTGCTCCTAAGCCAGTGAAAAGCGTATCGCAGGAAGCAGTACGTCAAACAGCCGGAGCTGTATCGCAGACTGTACATATAAACGCGCCCGACAGGAAAGGTGAAGGAAGGATCGTTCTTCCGGAAGCGCAGAAAAAGCTCTTGTCCCAGCAGCTTCGCAGAATCTCCATGTTGATGCTTTGTCTTGTACTCATTCCGGCGTTTTCCGTCCAGGCTTTTGCCACTCAGTCGGTTGACAATCCACCCGATAGTGCAGATGTTGCAGCAGTTGAAGATGAGGATACCACGGAATATGAGCAGTATAACAGCATCCGGTTTGCTTACTGGGGATACTGGATTACGACAGAGGCAACCACCTTTGTTCCGGAAATCGTGGATGCGAAAGAGTATACCGATAAAGACGGCATGCATGTCTACCACAGAATCCTTCACTACGATGCCCAGGACAAAGACAGGCTGATCGGAGTGTATTTTACAGTCGGAGGCTATGCGCCCGGATCCGTGGGCGGAGAAGGAATTTTCCAGGAATGTATACAGTATCAAGGCGATAAAGAGATCTCCCGAGAAAAGGATTATGCGCTGTTCGGGGATGAACGATTTTCAGTAGGAAAAACGTTTACCATATCGAAAGACAGTACAGGTGAAAAGCTCATTACAGAAATCAAATCGAGCGAGGGCGACATGGTCATTCTCGAACTGGTGATCGGGGAAGTTCCGGGCGCCGGAGAGATCGGTGATGGCGTATCCTCTTCCGATGCGGAAGGGACAGGAGAAGAGGAAAACGTTTCCGAGACAGTGATCCAAGTCGATGCGTCGGATGATAAGGGCGAAATGCCAGGCTTTGTAATCCCTGCTGCTATCGCTGCGGTAGTTTTGCTTGGCGGAGGCGCGATCATAGGAAAAGGCAAAAAAAGAAAGGCCGCAAAGCAGGATCAGAAGGAGTCCGAAGAGGAGAAAGAGGACGAGGAAGAAAACGTAAGCTACGAAATGCGCGTCTACAAAGAGTTCGGTGATACGATCAATGTCGGCGACGATGCTGTCGTCTACGCCCGCATGGTTGCCATATATCCGGACGGCACCGAAAAGACCGATCCGTCGCTTACGGCGCGTATCAACATTTATCCGAAGACCTATCTCAGCCTGACCAGTAAGCAGATGTCCGGAGATTATATGGGTGCCGTGGTTTCTGCGCCTATGGCAGACACTATCCCTGAAGAGGCTGTGATCGTCTTCGATCTTGAAGGTATCTATAAAGTGGAAATGAACTTCAAGATCGGTGACTGCATTTTCATCACCGACCCGGCGACCGGCGCGCAGGAATTCTATACAGAGGACAGAAAGACAGGCGAATGGGTCAGCTCCGACGGAAAGACCATACTCAATCTGAGCAATCTGGCGGAGTGGATCTTGCAGCGGCAGAACGACAGACGGTGGATCGATCAGCAGAATGAAAAAATCAGGACGCACGATACGGAATTTGACCGTATGCTCCATGAGGGCGACGCCGCCTTTGAAGCAGAGCAGCGCAAGATCGAAGAAGAGACCGCGAAAATACTGTACAACCTGAAGCATTACGGGACCCTCGATACGGACGAAGCGCATATCCGGGAGATCATCGCGCGCGATCAGAGGATCCATGCCATAGAGGGGCGTAGGGCAGGCCGACAGGCAGCGGTATATGATATCGCGCTCTGGGCAGCGACGGTGACAAAGTACGGAACCGATAAAGCCTTTGATTTCTTCGCAAACTACGGCGGCACGTCAGGCAAGGTCGGGAAAGCGATCTACGTGCTGGCGACAGATCAGGCCGGTGCCCTTGAGGATGCACGTCTCAACGGAAAAAGCATGGGTACCGCAGCAGGCAAAGCACTGACCGGAAGCCTGTACAACATAGGGAAAGACTACTTCGAAGGAGGCGCCAAGTCCATCTATATCGTCGGCGGTCGGGCGGCGGAAGCTGCAGCAGGGGCGCTCATCGACGGCAAAGGTCTGAGCGGAGCTGCGAATGCCGCAGGCGAATCATTGACGAAATCTTCTTTCGAAGTCACTACAGAGCTCGTCGGAGAAACATTGGGCGATATGGCAGACGAAGCCGGTTTTATCAAAGCGGACGGGAAGAATATCTACAACATCACCGTGGGAAGCAGCGATATCGTTCAGACGGCCTTCAATGATCTGGTGACCATGGCCTACGATTCATCCGCAGAAGCAATGGACAGATCCATCGAAGCCTACAGGAAGCGTAAAAAAGGAAGGTAAATGTCCCATGACCAGAAAGATCCTTCTGTTGATCCCGTTTCTGTGTGTGCTGTTACTCTGCGCAGCCTGCGGAGCAAAAGATATGCCTCCGGACAGCAGCCTGCTGGAGCCCGATCCCCATGACGGCGTGTTTACATCCGAATACGGAACCATGACCTTCAACGGCGACGGTGAGAGCGTCACCTTTGATTTTTCGCGAGAACTGGCAGAGGCTGCCGGGCTGCCGGGCGGAGAACAGAGCGGCACCTACGTCTTCCTTTTTCAACACGGACAGTGGCGTTATGACAAGGCAGAACGCTTCAGGATTGCTGTTTCGGATGTATCCTACGATTTTATTAACGATTTCACTGTGACGGATGGGAATACTATCGCGCTTCAGTCTCCGCTTAACGGCGAAGAGACCATCTTGTTCATAAAAGGAGAGAACGAACAATGAGTGAGAATATCAAAAAAAGTGATGACGGTACATACCGCTGGGTATATGAGTTCGATATGCTGAAGAATCCAATCATCCTTCTGACCGT
>JAZLGK010000170.1:0-2086 GCA_045616265.1 Candidatus Limivicinus sp.
GATAGGGATAAAATCAACTCCGGGAAAGAATGATATGCTCCCTTCATGAGAGACAGTGAAATAAAAAACCACTGTTAATCATGAAGGGAGTATTTCTATGCCCAGAGAAAAAGTCACAGCAGAAGAACGAATAGAAGCATCGAAATTGTGCGCAGAAGGGAGAATGAGCCAGTCGGAGGCGGCACGGCGATTGGGGGTAGACGAGTCAGCCGTAAGAGAATGGGTAGCGCGATACAAAGCCGGAGGCGAATTGGCATTCAAAGAGCAGGAACATAATAGCGTCTACACGGAAGAAAAGAAAACAGCGGCAGTGAGGGAGTATCTGGAGGGGAAAGGATCACTGCGGGGAATTTCAGCGAAATATGGATTGCGTTCAATAAGTCAGCTCAGGAACTGGATAAAGGTGTATAATAGCGGCAGAGACTTCAAACGAAAGATGTCAGGAGGAAGCCGCATGAAAGAGGGACGGGAAACGACACAGGAAGAACGCATAGCCATAGCAAAGGACTGCCTGGAAAACGGAAGCAACTATGGTGAAACGGCCATCAAGAACAATGTGAGCTACCAGCAAGTCTATACCTGGGTGAAGAAGTTCAAGGAGATGGGAGAGGCCGGGCTGGAAGACCGACGTGGAAAGAAGACGGCCTCACAGGAACCGCGGACGGAGCTGGAAGAAATGAAGATCAGGATGGCGCAGCTTGAGCATGAACTCTATATGACAAGGATGGAGCGAGATCTGTTAAAAAAATTGGACGAGCTGGAAAGGAGAGATGCCTTTCACAAGTAAGACAGAGCAATCTGTATGTGTCCATCCGAGACTGCCATGAGGAATATGGCTATCCCCTGGAATCGTGCTGCAGGATACTTCATGTTTCAAGAAATGCTTACTACAATTGGATTTCTGGAAAGCTGTCCGAACGAGAGACCGAGAACAAACGCATTGCAGATCTCGCTGAGCAGATTCACATAGAAAGTCCGGACAAGGGATACCGGCGTATACGTGATGACTTGGAGAGATACCACGGCGTTTGCATCAGTGACAAGCGTGCCTTGAGAATCTGCCGCAGCAGAGACGTTAAATCCACCATCAAATATGCGAACAACGGCTGTACACGGAACGCACCTAATCCTCAGTATGTAGCGGAAAACATCCTGAACAGAGACTTTCATGCCGACAAGCCGAATGAAAAATGGCTGACGGATGTAACAGAATTCAAATGGTATGAAGGTATTGAAAAACACAAGGTATATCTGAGTGCCATTCTTGACCTTTACGACAGAAGGATCGTCGCCTTTGTCATCCGAGACAGTAACGACAATCCATTGGTATATGACACCTTTGATGCGGCTGTCAAGGCAAACCCCGATGCCCATCCGCTGTTCCACAGTGACCGAGGCTTTCAGTACACAAACCGCACTTTCCACGCAAAACTGGAAGCGGCAGGGATGATGCAGAGTATGTCCCGTGTGGCGCACTGTATTGATAACGGCCCTATGGAAGGCTTCTGGGGCATCCTGAAACGCGAACGGTATTACGGAAGACGGTTTACTGACCGTGAAAGTCTCGTTCAGATGATTGAAGAATACATCGACTATTACAACAGCAAGCGTCTTCAGCGTAACCTCGGCGTACTAACACCGCTGGAAAAGCACGAAAGGTTTTACATGGCTGCATAAAAAAGCAGCTGGCAACTATTGCTGCCAGCTGAGAAATATTTATATTATTTCATTGTCCTCTTGACGGAAAGCAGTTCACTCTCAACGGTTTCGGGGTTTTTTGTCGCCGTTTTTTCAAGTGAAAACAAAAAGATGTCACAGGCCGTTTTCGACCGGTGAGAGGGATTTGAACTATTTACACAGCGTTTGAGGGACCGGATTTCCGATGTTTTTTCGGAGATCCGGCCCTTTTTTGCTTTTCTAAATGTTAAATCTTTGTGTCCATGAGAAAGGAGATGGTGATACATATACAGACCAATGCAGCGAGTATCTTCATGCACTGCCAAAGACGGACTCGCTGCGGTTCTACCTCTGTCCGGAGCGCCGTATCTCCTTCGATGGCTTTGTAAATTACGAGGGTCGGCGGTTC
>JAZLGK010000171.1:0-3623 GCA_045616265.1 Candidatus Limivicinus sp.
AGTACAAAGCCATTTGTGCCTTGTGCTTGTTTTTGTGTACTCTTTTTTAAATTTTTACATTTTTTCAGTGCTTTTCTTTGCTTTCACCTTGCCATCGTTGCCTGCTTTTTGTATTTTCTGCTATTGACCGAAACTCAAGATCAGGCGCAGAAAATATGATTGCCTATGGTTACGATGACCGGTCTTGACCAGATCCAGGCGCTTGTCGCGGTATTGGGATTGAAATAATAGATCGCGCCGCCGCTGGGATCCCAGCCGTTGAGCGCGTCTCTTGCGGCACGGTAGGCGCTCTCGGAAACCGGCTCGTTGAACTGTCCGTCCTGAATGCAGGTGAACGCCCATGGCTGATAGATTACTCCCGCTACGCTGTTCGGAAAAGAGGTATGCTTCACGCGGTTGAGTACTACGGCGCCGACAGCCACCTGTCCGGTATACGATTCTCCCCGCGCCTCGGCGGAGATAAGACGTGCCAGCAGATCAACATCTCCGCTGCCGCCGCTGCTTTTGCTTCCGCTGCTGCCGGAGGAGCTCGCGGCGGAGTTTATCCCGAGTGCCGCGAGAGTTGCGCTTCCGACCTGTCCGTCCGCCGTCAAACCGTTTTTCTGCTGAAAATACTTCACCGCTTTTTCCGTCTGACTGCCGAAAACACCGTCCACACTGCCGGAGTAGTAACCCCAGGCGCGCAGTCTTGTCTGAATTTCCCGCACCGTCGCTCCGCTCGACCCGCGTTTATAAAGCTCCGCCGAGGCGTACTGCGCCAGTGCGATCATAAAAACATTCACCGTTATTATTATGGCTATCGCAAGGATCAGCTTTTTTCTTTGTTTACTCATATTAATCCCCCATGCGGTTTCCCGCATATTTTAAGAATACTGGCTTGTCCGCATGGGGGATTTTTGCCATGTCAGGCGGTCGCCGCCTGAAGCGGCGAGCCTGACGGCATTTATAATCTCTTTGATTTATCAAAGAAATTCCCCCACATACTTTTTGTTAGTATGTGGGGAAAGATGGATTATTATACTTTGTTCAGCAGACCGTTTTAAATAAGATCGCAAAGCTGTCTTGTGCCGGGAAGATAATTGATCTTGCCGGTTGCGCCGCATAATCTGCACTTAAATCTGCCGTTTCCGTTACTGGAAAAACCGTTTTCTACCAGGTCGCCTCTTTTACCGTCACGGCACATATGCCGCGGAAGCTTTTCGGTTTTTCCGCCGGGCTTGCCGCGTACTCCGCCGAGGACATCTTCAAGTTCGGAATCGTCAAGCATTTTTTTCCTCAAGCATTTTTTATTCTCCTTTTTCATATTCAATACTGTTGTATTGGCTTCGATACTATATACGCATCAATTATAAATTTGTTACAGGAGAAAAGCAATATTATTCTTATTGTTTTTTAATCTCTTGTTTTGTTCTCGATTTCTTCCAGAATCTTTGCTTCAAAGGCCGCAAGCTCCATTGCGCCGAGGTCTACGCCGCCGCGGGTACGGACGGCAACAGCGCCGGCTTCCTTCTCCTTGTCGCCGACAACGAGCATATAGGGAATTTTCTGCATCTGGGCTTCTCTGATCTTGTAGCCGATCTTTTCGTTTCTGAGGTCACTCTCGCAGCGAATGCCGAGCTTTTCAAGATTGGCCTTGACTTCTTCCGCATAGTCGTTGCAGCGGTCGGTAATGGGCATGATTCTGCACTGCACAGGGGCAAGCCATACGGGGAAAGCACCGGCGAAATGCTCGGTGATAACACCGATGAAACGCTCTATGGAGCCGAAAACAACACGGTGGATCATGACGGGGGTGTGCTTCTCGCCGTCCGCGCCGATATACTCAAGGTCAAAGCGGCCGGGGAGCTGGTAGTCGAGCTGGATGGTGCCGCACTGCCAGGTACGTCCGAGGGAGTCCTGAATATGGTAGTCGAGCTTGGGACCGTAGAACGCGCCGTCGCCGGGGTTGACGACATAGGTCTTGCCGATGCCGGTGATAGCATCTGCCAGCGCGTTCTCCGCCTTCTCCCAATCCTCGCGGGTGCCGATGTGATCCTCGGGCATAGTGGAAAGCTCGATGGTATAGGGCAGACCGAACATGGAGTAGACTTCATCGAAAAGCTGTGCGATGCGGACGACCTCGCTCGTGATCTGTTCCTTTGCCAGAAGGATATGCGCATCGTCCTGCGTAAAGGCACGGACACGGAACATACCGTGGAGAGCACCGGACAGCTCATGACGGTGGACGTTGCCGAGTTCACCGTAGCGAAGCGGCAGGTCACGGTAGGAATGCGGCTCAAGGTCATAGACCAGAATGGAGCCGGGGCAGTTCATGGGCTTGATGGCGAAATCCTCACCGTCAATGAGGGTGGTGTACATATTATCTTTATAGTGATCCCAGTGACCGGAGGTCTCCCAGAGGGTGCGGCGCATGATCTGCGGGGTCATGATCTCGACGTAATCCCACTTCTTGTGGACCTGACGCCAGTAGTCGATCAGGGTGTTTCTCAGCACCATGCCTTTGGGGAGATAGAACGGGAAGCCGGGAGCTTCATCGCGGAAAGCGAACAGCCCCAGCTCCTTGCCGAGCTTGCGGTGGTCGCGGCGCTTGGCTTCCTCGATGCGTGCAAGATAGGCGTCCAGTTCTTCCTTCTTGGGGAAAGCGATGCCGTAGATACGCTGGAGGGTCTGGCGGCTGCTGTCGCCTCTCCAGTAAGCGGCGTTGCAGGCAGTGAGCTTGATGGCGTTGCCCTTGATTCGGCCGGTGGAATCGAGGTGCGGGCCGGCGCAGAGGTCGGTGAAATCGCCCTGCTTATAGAAGCTGATAACGGCATCCTCGGGCAGATCGTTGATAAGCTCGACCTTGTAAGGCTCCTCGCGCTCTTCCATGAACTTTATTGCTTCCCCGCGGGGCAGCTCAAAGCGCTCAAGTTTGATCTTTTCCTTGCAGATCTTGCGCATTTCGCCTTCGATCTTCTCCATGATCTCGGGGGTGAAGGGGAAGGGAGAATCCATATCGTAATAAAAGCCGTTTTCGATGGCAGGGCCGATGGCCAGTTTGACCTCGGGATAGAGGCGTTTCACGGCCTGTGCCAGCACGTGAGAGCAGGTGTGCCAATAGGTGTGGCGGTATTCTTCGTTTTCAAAGGTGAATTTGTTTTCGTCCATAGTTTCCTCCTACAATAAATAAAGCACTCTCGCATATTGCAAGGGTGCATAAAAACAACACGGTTCCACCTTGGATTTCACTCAAAACGCTCTAACGGGCGTTAAACGGGAGACCATTTCCGGACTCCGGCTCGGGAGCGGTCACGCAGTCTTTCCGACCGGCACGGCTCACAGCATCCGCCGCGCTCTCTGAACGGTCGTTATCAGACGGTGTTCTCCGTCAAAGCTATTTTCCGCGTAATCATAACATCAACCATACCGGATGTCAATTATTTTGTAAAAAAAATCGCGCAGAGGAACAATATTGACTTGCCCCGTCATATTGCTATATAATTAAGGCAACCTCTAATAATTCGATGTGTTCAGATTGCGCAGAGATTTTTTCGGCAGATGAAATAAAAAGCGCAGGGAATACTTTGTGTATTTCCGAGCATTTTTATGAAATATGACGGAAAAAGGTCAAGCAAGATGAGCAC
>JAZLGK010000172.1:0-3451 GCA_045616265.1 Candidatus Limivicinus sp.
CTCCACCGCACCGTAGGGAACGCTCTTGAGCGTTCCGCAGACAAGCCGCAGCCCCGGAGTTTTCGGAACGGTCAAGACCGTTCCCTACCGTGATCGGGACATAACGCCGTGGTTAATTGCCCGACTTTTACAATCGCCTAACTATAGTTCTATGCTATATCAGTCCATGAATTCATGATTATGTATAAGTGTTTTAAAAGAAGTACCTCATATCTTAATATCTTATTTATCTTCTGATATCAATAATCTCAAAAGCGGAGAAGGGATGAGTTTAGGGCCACCGCCTGTTACCTGCGCAAGCTCTTCATCCGTCAGCTCCCGGAGCTTTCTGTTCAGGGTTTCGACTTCCTCTTTGAGGGCTGTCAGCTCTTCTTTCGTTTTCATGGGATTTTCTCCTCCTCAAAATTTGCTTTCAGTTCTTAATACGCTGCAAAGGGGAAATTGTTACGTCTGTTTGAAAATCAAAGGAATATTTCACGGAAGGTTGATTGCCAAAGGTATCTTACCGCTTTTGGGGCATTCTTACCTTTCCCGCATAATAAAGAAGAACCTGCGCTGATCCTCGTTGGAAATAGTCCGGACAGGCTTCAGCTGTCCGGCGGACTTGCCCTTGGCGATCTGCAGCTCACGCCAGAGGAAGGTCGCCTCCGGCTGCAGCCAGAAAGCATCGGCGCAGCGCATGGAATGATCCAGAATGCATTCCTCATACACGGCATTCGCTTCACGGGTGTGTTTATCGAGTGCCGCGGCCAGCCGTTCCTCGGAGATGCCCTCCACCGGGAGCCGCGGCTGGATGAGGAATGTGTAGCCGGGAGGTGTGGAGGCGGCGTCGGGGTATACGGTGAAGTCAGACAGATCAAAGCCGAGCTCCGCCGCCGTCTTTTCTACCGCCTGCTGCAGCGCCTTTTCCGTAGTCTTCTCGCAGGCCAGATTGATATTCTTATCAACGCGGTACATAAAACGCACCCGCGGCGTTTTTTCAAAGAAGCCTGTCACAAGCAGTGCATCGCTCATGCGGTAGCGGTAAAAGCCGCAGAGGTTGGTGATGATAAGCTCGTAGATTCTGCCGACCTCCAGCTTGTCGATGGACACGCATTTCGTGAAATCATCGCCTGCGTCTACCGGCAGAAATTCCATGAACGCACTGCCTGGCACCAGAGATGCGTCTTCACTCTCCAGCTCCACCGGCACAGACCAGAGTCCCTCCGAGGAGGTCACGCCGCCGAGAATGAATTTCACGCTCTCATCGGCATACTGTCTGCGGATGGTGTCGGCATACACGGAGAAGCCGTCGCCGCCTACGCCGAAGATGAACTGCATATCCGGCCAGACCTTTTTGACAAAGCGGAAATCACTCCCGTTTTTGAAGATCTCGCGGAGTTCTGCCGCGCGCTCCGGCATGGGCTGAAGTTTCCGGAGCAGAGACGCTTTCACGTCGGCGGGCAGATCGACGCGCTCGTTGATGGTGCCGGTCTCAATATCGTGTATGAGCATCTCATAATTCTCGGCGATGTAGTGCAGATATTGCACCACCATGATATAGAATCCGGAGACGATCCCGGTCACGCCGCCGTCAGCCAGAGCGAAGCGGGCGTGAATGTACTTCGTGTCGGTCCCGAGGACGGGAATGGTCGCCTCCACCGGGGAGGTGTACAGCATGCGGAGCATCGAGTCAAGCCCGTCGCGGCCGCCCTGCACATATTCCGCCATCTTGGAGGAGGCATCGCCGATGGTAATCCCGGAGGGAGCGGTACGGTATTTCCCCTGCGAGGTACAGAAGATATGCCCCTTCATCCAGGCATCGCCCAGCTTGTCGGCATAGAAAGCGTCCATATAGTGCTTGTTGTACTTCAGGAATACCTGTGTCTGCCGGTCGGTCATGGGAATGAGCTTCGGTGTGCCGACGGTGCCGGAGGTCTCGTTCATATGGCTGAACGGGTATGCCGTCAGAATATTCTTTTCTCCGTCGACCATGCGGCTTATTTCTCCGGCAATGTCCTGATAGGTGATGACGGGGACTTTATCCCTGTATTCCTCATAGCTTGTGATATGTTCAAAGTCATAGCGGCGGCCGTACTCGGTATCCTTGTTGTCCCGGAGGATCGTGAGCAGCAGCTTCTCGTTCGTGCCGAAGGGGTCGCGGCACTCCTCCCGAAAAGCTGCGTAATCCGGCTGCGCCTGAGCGACGTTCGCCTGATTGACTTTATAGGTCATATTATCATTCTGCATGGTCTGTTTCCTTTCGTATCTCTATATTTTGGCAATTGTAAAACGGAGTTTTACAATTGGCTATATCTCTATATTCAGATTGTTTACATTGAGTGTATCAAGATACTCGGTTTTCCGAGCCATCTCGCTGATGAGCTTTATGCCGATATAGGAAAAGGCATCGGCCGATCCATCCCGCAGGACGCTCGCCGGGTCATAACGGCTGCCGTCCCGGAGGATAGCCAGCGGATTGAAGAGCCGACCGTTATCCCGCACGCTCATGCTCCAGCCGTCCTTTTTCCGCAGCACGCGCACCTCGATTCTCTCGCCCCGGCCCGTATTATTTCGGAGAATATAGTTCCCGAGCTCTTCGGTGGCAAGTGAAAGAACGTATCATGTCTCTGACTCGCATGAAGCTATTATTTCTGTTGAGGATTTTGAGAGGGTTCAGGAAGAACGGAAGATCCGCGCCGAAAAATATTCAAGGCCAAAAACCAAGTCAGAATATCCGTTTTCCGGCTTAATGGCCTGTGCCGGATGTGGGAAAAACTACCGAAGAAAAGTAACACATACAGGACCGATATGGATATGTCCTACATACAATTTCAAAGGGAAATCTGCCTGCCCGTCGAAGGCCGTCCCTGAAAATATACTTAAAGATGTCACTGCATCGGTGCTGGGACTTGACGAATTTGATGAAGACTTTTTTGAGGAGGCGGTTTCCAAAATGATAATAGAAAATAATAACCGTATCGTCTATTACATGAATGACGGAACAGAAATCCGTAAGACCTGGAAAGACCGCTCCAGAAGCGAAAGTTGGACTCCTGAAATGAAGGAAGCTGCACGGCAGACAACCATTAAGCAAAGGAGAGCGCAAAAATGCCGAGAGTAACAACAATACCCGCCACAAAAAACAAGTTTACAGCGGCACCGTTATCATCTTTCCAAAAGAGGCGTGTTGCAGGGTACGCCCGTGTTTCCACAGACAGTGATGAGCAGCTGACAAGCTACGAAAAGGGCGATGACAACCTTCCAAAGGTCGTTGATGCCGAGGCTGATATCGTGCGTCTGATCTATAGACTTTTTATCGATGGCAAGACTGCTGTAGGCATATGCAAATACCTTGAGGAACTTGAGATTCCGACAACTTCCGGCAAATACAAGTGGAGCCAGACAACTGTGATGAGTATTCTGCAGAACGAGAAATACAAGGGTGATGCACTGCTTCAGAAAAAATTCA
>JAZLGK010000173.1:0-2443 GCA_045616265.1 Candidatus Limivicinus sp.
GTCTCCGCCAAGGATCTCGGCAACGGCAAGGAGCAGCACATCACCATCACCGCTTCCTCCAATATGTCCAAGGAAGACATCGAAAAGGCCGTTAAGGACGCCGAGATGTACGCCGCAGAGGATGCAAAGCGCAAGGAAGAGGTAGACACCCGCAATCAGGGCGACCAGATGGTCTACCAGACCGAAAAGACTCTTTCCGAGATGGGCGACAAGCTCGACCCTGCCGACAAGAGCGAAGTGGAGGCAAAGCTTGAAGAGCTCAAGACCGCTCTCAAGGGCACCGATACCGCTGTCATCAAGTCCGCGACCGAGGCTTTAACTCAGGCATTCTACAAGGTCAGCGAGAAGCTGTATCAGGCAGCGGGTGCCGCTCAGGGTCAGCCCGGTGCGGGTTACGATCCCAACGCAGGCGCACAGGGCGGTCAGGACTACTACGACGCGGATTACACCGTTGTGGACGACGACAAGAAATAAAGTAAAAAGTGAAAAGTGGAAAGTGGAATGAGCCTGATTTTCACTTTCCGCATTCCACTTTTATTGAGGATTTATGGCTGATAAAAGAGATTATTATGAGGTGCTGGGCGTGGAAAAGAGCGCCGGCGCCGAGGAAATAAAAAAGGCGTACCGCAAGATTGCCAAGGAAAACCACCCCGACCTGCACCCCGGCGACAAGGTCTGCGAGGAGCGCTTCAAGGAGGCTAACGAGGCCTACGAGATCCTCTCCGATGACGAAAAGCGCAAGAAGTACGACCAGTTCGGTCATGCGGCGTTCGACCCGAGCTACGGCGCGGGAGCGGGCGGCTTCGGCGGTTTCGGCGGCTTCGGCGATCTGGGAGACATATTCGGGGACATATTCGGCGGCTTCGGCGGCTTTGGCGGCGGCGGAACAAGGAGCAATCCCAACGCCCCGCGCAAGGGCGAGAACATCCGCGCCAGCGTGAACATAAGCTTCGAGGAAGCGGCCTTCGGCTGTGAAAAGGAAGTGACCGTGGCGAGAGTCGAGCAGTGCGCCGACTGTAAGGGCAGCGGCTGCGCCGCCGGCACCACGCCCGAGATCTGCCCCGACTGCAAGGGCAGCGGCTATGTCACGACCGCCCAGCGCACGCCCTTCGGCATGATGCAGTCCCAGTCGCCGTGCAGTAAGTGCCGCGGCACCGGCAAGATCATCCATCAGCCCTGCAAGACCTGCCGGGGTATGGGCAACATCCGCCGCCAGCATAAGATCAATGTCACCATACCCGCCGGCATCGACGACGGGCAGGCGATTTCCCAGCGCGGCAAGGGTAACGCGGGCGCAAACGGCGGTCCTGCCGGCGACCTGCTGGTGTCGGTCATTGTCCGTCCCCACTCAAAATTTGAGCGCGACGGCAACTCGGTACTGCTGGAAATGCCCGTTACCTACGCGCAGGCGACTCTGGGCGCGGAGGTCGAAGTCCCCACGCTGGACGGCAATGTGAAAATGACGATCCCCGAGGGCACCCAGCCCGGCGCGGTGTTCCGTCTCCGCGGCAAGGGTATCCCTTATCTCCGGGGCAGCGGTCGGGGCGACCAGTTCATCACGGTGACGCTCGCGGTGCCGAAGAATCTGACCTCTTCTCAGAAGGAGCTTTTGCGCCAGTTCGCCGCCTCCATGGGCGAGCTGGACGGCGTGAAGCAGGGCTCCGGCATTTTCGGAAAAAAGAAGAAATAAAAAATACGCGGCATTTTTGTATCTTGCCTTTCCCCGCCCGATATGCTATACTTTTTACAGAAGCATGAAAGGAGAATAAAAATGACAAGCAGAGAAGTTGTAAATCTCATTGACTATCTCAAGCAGCAGGGTATGACTGCCGAGCAGATACTTTCATGTATAGAATATGTTATAAAGCACGAGCCGGAAAAGCAGTGACGCTCGATCCGGATTAAAGGAAAACACACCGCGGGAACAGGTTTTACTGCTCCCGCGGTGTGTTTTCCCGTTTCTTATAATGCAGAATGCAGAATTAAGATTCCCACAGTATTTATCCGTGGCTCCGGAACGGTCAGGAGCATTCCCGGCCGCTGCGGCATTTGTCAGACAGAACGAATCGGAAGAGAGAAATCCGGCAAAATACCGGTCTTTTTCTGTATAAAAATGCGAATTGACAGAAAAGGGAAAATAATGCTATATTTACCGCAACAGAGAAACAAGAAAAAATTTTGCAGCCCGTGTAACATTCTGCGATCCTGAGCGTATTAAAGAGCATAAAACGAAAACAACCACAGATAAGCAAAAAAATACCGGATGCAGAATGCTCTGTTTCCGTTATTTATAAATTTATCTATTTAGGTAACCTCTAATAATTAGGTTATCCATCGTATTTTATCTGTTTTTGTATTTTTTGAACAGCAGATTCCAAAACCGAGAACCGAAAAACATGATTTCCCAATATTTCGGGGTGAATCAGCCCCGATAATCGGGATA
>JAZLGK010000174.1:0-4495 GCA_045616265.1 Candidatus Limivicinus sp.
CACCCATGTCACGACCGATATGCAAAAAAATGCCGCCGGCATCGTTGGCGACTTCATGGATGAACTGATGAAAGAGGAGTGAGTAAATGGCAAAGAAACGCAAAAGGGGGGCGGGTACTCTGGGGCTGAGAACAGACGGACGATGGGAAGGACGCGTCGTTATCGGCTACGATGACGCAGGCAAACCGAAAACAAAAAGCGTCCTTGCCAGGAGCAAAACCGAGTGCGCCGCGAAGCTGAAAGCACTCAAAGCCGAGTGCGAAACCATGAGCGGCAAGCTGCCGCAGCGGGCGAAACCGGAGATGCCGTTCGGCGATTGGCTCAAGCTTTGGTACGAAGCTTTCTCCAAACCCGCGCTGCGCCCCACCACGCAGGACGGTTACGAGAACCGAATCTATCAGCATATTATTCCGGGCATCGGGAAGATTCCTCTGAATAAACTGACGCAAAATGATCTACAGCTCTTCTACGCGGAGCTGAAAGCATCCGGTCGTGTATCGCACGTTGATCTCTACGGCGAGGGGCTCTCTGACCGCATGGTGCGCTCCTGCCACGCGACCTGCCGCTCAGCGCTTGAAAAGGCAAGGCAGGAGGGACTGATCCACACGAACCCCGCCGTGGGCTGCAAGCTGCCGCCGAAAAAGGCAAAGGAGATGCAGGTGCTGACCGAGGATGAGATGCGGCACTTCCTGCTGCAGGCGCGGGAGGAGGGTTGCTATGAAATGGTCATGCTGGAGCTTGCCACGGGACTGCGGCGGGGTGAGTTCTGCGCTCTGCAATGGGACGATCTGAACCTCACAACGGGCGAACTGCACATCAGCCGACAGGTATATCGCATCAAGGGCGAGCTGCAGGTCTCGGAACCGAAGACGAAATCGTCTGTCCGCACGGTAATTTTGCCGCCCTCGGTGCTGGAGTTGTTGAAAGTTTACCGGCAGACGATACAAGAATCCCGCTGGATCTTTCCCTCGCCGGTCAAGCCGGACAGCCCATGGGACCCCACGGCGATGCGGAAAAAGTTCCAGCGGGTAATGAAACATGCGGGGTGTAAAGTGGTTCGCTTCCACGATCTGCGCCACACCTTTGCGACCACGGCGCTCTCGCACGGCATGGACGTCAAGACGCTCTCGGCGTACATCGGGCACGTATCGGCGGCGACCACGCTGGACATCTACAGCCACGTTACCGACGCGATGCAGCTGCAGGCCGCGACCAAGATCGAGGCGGGTATCGGCACCGGCGAAGCCTACGAGCCGCGGGAAACGCCGCTTGCCAAGGTGGAAAATCTGACGGCGCAGGAAATGAAGCGCCCGAAGTTCGAGCCGTACAAGGGCAAGATTCGGCGTAGCGGCACCGGCGGCATCTATGAGCTGAACGACCACCTCTTCGAGGGACGCTACAGTCCCACCAACGCCCAAGGCAAGCGCGAGGTGCACACCGTCTACGCCCACACCCGCGAAGAGTGCGAGGAGAAGCTGGCGGAGATGATAGAGAGGGTGCGGGAGGAGATTAAAAAGGGCACATCAAATTCTGCGTCACAGTAAACAAAGAAAACGCAGGCCTATGCAAAGAGCTGGGAGTACCCGCCTATCAGGAGGATGACTGCGAGAAGCGCGAAGTAGAGCCGCGATAAACTGACCGGTCTATGGTACAGCTTGTTTGGCAGACTGTGTATGTACTTTTAATGCAGTTTATTGTTCAGACTAAATAATAGCGAAGAAAAAAGGAGCCTTTGGGGGACTTCAATTAGGGATTTGTGAGAACAAGTTTTGAACGACTCCTTTAAGCGATACAAGCACAATTAGCATCCCATAAACTGGCTTATAGCTGGGTAATGGGTTGCTATTTTTTGGAATCAGTGGAAAATTGACATTTCTTCACCTGCGTGTTATGCTATCGATGCTTAATCTACATATTATTTGTCGAATTAGGGAGGAATGCATATGAAGTGGTTTGAAGACATTTTTACAAAGTCGAAACTGATGATAATAAGCGGTATTCTGGGAATACTCATTTTTGCAGTACTCATCATTAACAATCTTATTACTGGTTTTCTTGGCTCGCTTCCGCATTATGCATTGTTTGCTGTCCTTTCAGTGTTGTTGTTAATTGCCTATAAAAGAGGTGATACATCCTGTCAGAAAGCTCTTTCCGCAGCCTTACCTGCTGTTATTATGAGCTGTTACTGGTCAATGGCTACAGGAATATATGGAAAAGGTAGTACGAGTGTTGAACTGTTGGAGCTCTTCATGGCTATTCTGGCAACTATTATTTTTGTTAATCACCTTCTTCAGCAGTTGGATCACAAAGGCGATAAGACAATTGTTCGTATCAGTCAGATAGTGCTGGTAATCGGTCTCATTGTTCAGTTTGCAGAATTAATAGCCCAGATTTTTGGAGGCGGTCAGTATTATGACTTGCTTCACTGCTTTGCTCTATTGTGTGTAGAAACAATGATTACCTGCATTGAATCAAGGATTCAAAAATACAAACTAAGACGTTCAGAAGGAATGGCTAACGGCACATGGACAGAAGAAGAACGTCTGAAATGCAAGAAAATCTTTAAGTTTTGACCCGAAAGCTTATTATAATCAATTCAGAATTTGATTTCTGTCGTATATATAACCGAAAGAATCGGCACAGCCTACGTTTTTCATAGGTGTGCCGGTTCTCTTCATTTTCTATATGAAAAGCCCCATTTGGGTTCCTCTTTTTGTTGGGAAAGCTTACTTTTTCTTGATGTTTCCGTCAGCACAATGAATAGTATACTTACCAGTCAAATGATTCCAGCAGCGACCCTTCATAACACCGTTCCACTGATTCTTTGTTCCGGCGAAAGAAATAGACGTCAGACCAAGCAGTAGAAGAAAGCATTTTTGTTGATGCCAATTATACTGGACGGAATTGTAACCGACGTCAGGTTTGCACAACTCGTAAAAGCGAACTCATCAATCAGGAGTATACAAAGAAAAATGCCCCGATAAGTGTCAAGCTTATCGGGGCATTTTCATGAAACTGGTCCGAGTGGAGAGGCTCAAACTCTCGGCCTCGCGGTCCCAAAGAAATCCGAAAAACTTTTTTGATTGAAAAGTAGCATTTTTTAATAGTTTTTATTCCGAAAACGATACTTTTTGAGCTTCTTGTGTCCGCTGTTTCCGCGTCCTCCGCGCGGCACTATGGTCAAAGATGTGGTCAAACGACAATTCCCCGATGCGTTTCAGCACGCATCGGGGAATGCTTGTATCTGTAGGGTGCTTGGATTGTAGCTTGGAACGGGGGAGAAGTCAAGTCGTTTGTGTGCGCAAATTTTGCGTCGCTGTAAGCAAAGAATAGACGCCCTACAGTTTTTTGCGATTCCTTACCCACTCAAGCAGGAAGGGATAGTCCAACTCACCGCTAATAGGTAGAATTCAACCTATTAATTGTGGAAGCCTGCGTTGGTTGCAATTGAACGGCAAATAGGGTATAATAAAAAAACGGTAGGCGAAAACCTTCCACAGACAGTACGGCTGCCGTATAGAATTTCCATGCGGCAGCTTTTCTCGTATCAGGAGAAGCGGTCAGATGAAACAGATTCTATGCCTCGGCGATTCCAATACATTCGGATATGACCCGACGTCGTTTCTCGGCGAGCCATATCCGCATCCGTGGACGGAGCTTTTGCACAGCGGCGGTGATCAGGTTGCCAACTGCGGGCAGAATGGGCTGGACATAGCATCTTGTCTGGAAGCGCTGGAAACGGTCGAAACTCTGCTGGCAAGGGCAAAACCATTGGATTGGCTTCTTGTTATGCTCGGCACAAATGATATTTTGAACGGCGCATCGGCGGAAAAGACCACCCAGCGTATGGAACAGCTCCTGCAGTACATCGTCCCGAGACTGGACGGCACAAAGCTGCTTTTGATCGCACCGCCGCTGATTCAACTCGGCGCATGGGTGCAGGAGGAGCGACTGCTGACAGAGTCGCAAAAGCTTAGCGAGTGCTACCATGACCTTGCCGAAAAGCTCGGCATTGCGTTTGCTGACGCATCGGCGTGGGGCATTCCGCTTGCGTTTGACGGCGTGCATTTTACGCAGGAAGGCCATGCCGCTTTTGCGGAAAGACTGAAAAGGCTGTTATAAGAAAGAGAATGAAACTTTGGAGAGAAAACAATGCGGTACTATGTAGTATCTGACGTGCACGGCTTCTATACACCGCTGATACAGGCGCTGACGGATGCGGGCTTCTTCGATGACACCGAACCGCACAAGCTGATCGTCCTCGGCGATTTGATGGATCGTGGGCGAGACGCTGTAAAGATTCAGAATTTCATTCTAGAGCAGATGAAAAAAGATGCCGTCATCCTCATTCGCGGCAATCACGAGGATTTGTATGAATCGCTGGTGACGCAGGATCACGGCATACCATATAAGTTTCATTTGAGCAACGGCACCTATGATACGGCCTTGCAGCTTACCGGATTTGATCCTGCTATGGCGCGAATCCGCAACTTCG
>JAZLGK010000175.1:0-5527 GCA_045616265.1 Candidatus Limivicinus sp.
TCATCTTGCTTGACCTTTTTCCGTCATATTTCATAAAAATGCTCGGAAATACACAAAGTATTCCCTGCGCTTTTTATTTCATCTGCCGAAAAAATCTCTGCGCAATCTGAACACATCGAATTATTAGAGGTTGCCATAAAAAAGACCGTACCCGATTTTTTCAGGTACGGTCGATTCTTTTGTTCCTATCGAGGAAATTACCTGCCCATGTTCATCTGGGCAGCGACTTCGGCTGCGAAGTCCTCTTCCTTCTTCTCAATGCCTTCACCCTTGATGAAGTGAACGGCGTCAACAAACTTGACGGAACCGCCGAGTTTCTTTGCAGCGTCTGCAATGTAGCCTTCAACAGAACCGCTGAACAGGTCGGAGCGGACGAAATCCTGCTGGAGCAGGCAGTTCTCTTTGTAGAAAGCATTGATCTTGCCTTCGGCGATCTTTTTCTTGATGGCGTCGGGCTTGGAAGCCATCTTGGGGTCATTGTTCATCAGAGCGACCTGCACTTCGAGCTCATGGTCGATGTCGGCCTGAGGAACATTGCTCTTGTCCCAGTACTTGGGATTCATAGCGGCGATCTGCATGGCAACGTTCTTGCCGATCTCGGTAGCATCGCAGCCCTCGACAGCGAGGTTGACGAGGACACCGTGGGTACCGCCTGCGTGAACGTAAGCGACGGAGGTGTTTTCGGCAAAGCGGACGAAGCGGCGGATCTGGAGATTCTCACCGATGGACATGACCTTCTCGGGCATAACTTCGGTAACGGTCATATCTCTGCCGGGGTACTTGCAGTTCATAAGAGCCTCAACATCGGCGGGGTTGTCTTTGAGAACGACCTTGCAGATGTCCTTGACGAACTCAACAAACAGAGTGCTCTTTGCGCAGAAGTCGGTCTCGCAGTTGACTTCGACAACAGCGCCGACGCCGCACTCGGGGCAGACGGAAGCGTATGCCATACCTTCGGCGGCAACGCGGCCGGCCTTCTTGGCAGCCTTGGCAAGGCCCTTTTCACGCAGCCAGTCAACAGCCTTGTCCATATCACCATCGGTAGCCTGGAGAGCCTTCTTGCAGTCCATCATACCGACATTTGTCATCTCACGCAGGGTCTTAACATCCTGAGCAGTAAATGCCATGTTTTTATCCTCCGATTATTAAATTAATTTAAAAATGAATTTCAAACGTTTTCTATACGACTTTGCCGCATAGAAAACACACTAAGGCGAGCTAAGTGAGCCCTCATGCCGACCAAAGCGGCTTTCATACGCTGCGATAAGCATGAGTAACCAAATGTAAAACACAGTTTTACATTTGCCTAAAAAAAGGGGCGAATGAAGCGCCCCTTTGATTTTTTATTGGGAATTACTCCTCTGCAGGAGCCTCAACAGCCTCAACAGCTTCGACTGCCTCGGCGTCAACACCCTGACGGCCTTCCTGAATGGCGTTGGCCATAGTGGCGGAGATCAGGCGGATAGCGCGGATCGCGTCATCGTTTGCGGGAATAACGTAATCGACCTCATCGGGGTCGCAGTTGGTATCAACGATCGCAACGATGGGGATGTGAAGCTTGCGGGCTTCAGCAATGGCATTGTGCTCCTTGCGGGGGTCAACAACGAACAGAGCGCCGGGAAGCTTCTTCATATCCTTGACGCCGCCGAGATACTTTTCGAGCTTCTCCATCTCGCCGAGGTGCTTCATGACTTCTTTCTTGGGCAGCATATCGAAGGTGCCGTCTTCCTGCATCTTCTTGAGCTGTGCAAGACGGTCAACGCGGGTGCGCATGGTCTTGAAGTTGGTGAGCATACCGCCGAGCCAGCGGGCATTGACGTAATACATACCTACGCGTGCGGCCTCTTCCTTAACGGCATCGGTAGCCTGCTTCTTGGTGCCGACGAAAAGAACGGTCTGATCGTTTTCGGAGAGCTGACGAATAAACTCGTAAGCCTCTTCAAGCTTTTTAACGGTCTTCTGCAGGTCAATGATGTAAATACCATTGCGCTCACAGTAGATGTACTCACCCATTTTGGGATTCCAGCGACGGGTCTGGTGACCGAAGTGGACACCGGCTTCGAGCAGCTGCTTCATGGAAACTACTGACATTTGATTTTCTCCTTTAATCTGTTATTTTCCTCCGAAGACTTCAACCCCTCCGCCAAACCTTTCGGCCACATGGGGGAAAGTCCGTCTTCGTGCGAAATGCTCTGATATTATATAGGAAATGTTTTTAAATTGCAATAGATTTTTCGAATTTTTTCAATTTCTTTCAAAAAAAGAAAAGATAAAAGAAAAAGGGAAGAAACCGGAGCAAGAGAGAGACGCGCACGTGAGGAATGCGCCGAACGAAAAAGACGGCAGCCGACTGAAAATATTTTTCATTTCCCCCATTTTGGACATTGACTTTTGCCGCGAACGGTGATATGCAGCGTTTACGCTCGATATGTGACACGTTTCCTCCGAGCCGTTAGCCGCTGTCTGCTTTCACGGGGAGACGGATCACAACGGCGATACTCCACACTCGCTCTTGCTTATCTTCCCCACAGTCCGAGCACTCCGCCGCCGACGAGACTGAATATCTCCTTAAATCCCATTCTTTCCACATCCGAAGCGGCGAGCAGGGGCAGGGAAGCGATCGTTTTTTCCCCGCACCGGACGGTTGCGGTACCGAGTCTTTCGCCCGTTTTCACCGGTGCTTTAACGGTATTTTCCGCGCTGATCTCAAAGCTGAGCTCTCCGGTATTTTTCTCAATGAGTACCGTTTCCTCTCCGCCGTATGCAAGCTCCACAAGTCTCTCCTTTCCCATGTCAACGCGCACCTTCGGGAGCGGCTCATCGCTTCGGAGGGAGCATAGACGGCAGTGGTCAAAGGCGAAGTCCAGCATCGCCGCAGCGTCCGCATTTCTTGCTTCCGGTGTGGCAGAGTGCATTATCACGGCTATGTATTCCGTTCCGTCCCTCTCTGCCGTGGCGGAAAGACAGTACCCGGCCGTAGAGGTATACCCGGTTTTCAGTCCCGTACAGCCGGAATAACGGTAAACAAGCTTGTTGGTGTTGTTCAGTCCGAATTCACCGTTCCGGATGCTGTCTATCCAGATCGTCGTGTATTCCTTTATCATCTCATGCTTTATAAGCTCCCGTGACAGCAGCGCTACATCGTAAGCGGAGGTATAATGCCGTCCGTCGTCAAAAAGTCCCGTGCAGTTCGTAAAATGGGTATCCTTGAGGCCGAGCTGGGCGGCACGTTCGTTCATACGCCGCACGAAAGTTTCCTCACCGCCGCTGATGTGCTCTGCCATCGCTACGGCGCAGTCGTTGGCGGATACCACGGCGATGCACTTGAGCATTTCATGCACGCTCATCTGTTCGCCCTCTTCCAGATACACACAGCTTCCCCCGAAGGTCGAGGCGCGTTTGCTGGCGGTTACGGTCTCGTTGATGTCAAGCCGCCCCGCCTCCAGATCCTCAACAATGAGCAGCATCGTCATGATCTTCGTGATGCTTGCCGGAAACAGATGTTCTTTCGCGTTTTTTTCGTATATAACGGTGCCGGTCGTTTTCTCCATAAGCAGCGCAGAGGGCGCCGAAACGCTCGGCGCCGCCGATGTGTTTTCCGCAGACGCACAGGTTTCCGCCATAGTCAGAATCAAAAATATCACCAAAACAAAACTCAGATACCGTCTCATTTTGCTAACCTCACTTCCGTTATTTACAGATAAAACAATTTATGTAAGCAAAAGTTACAATATGAGTTGGTTTACAGATCTCGAGTTTTTTCGACGTTTTAAAATGAATATTCTCTTTTTCCGCTCACCATAGTGGATGATAATTTAATGTTTCAACATTTTCAACAGGGTTTTCAACATTACTGCTGTGAATAAATATTGAATAGCTCACGAATGGGAGTTGACATAAAAAAATTATTGTGGCATACTTGTTTTTGCAAAATTCTTACGAAAAATTAACATCTGCCGGTTGACGTGTCCCGGCGCTGATAGTAAAATGTAATAAATACAGATCCGAGGGAGATGGAAATGAAGAAGTTCATAAAATGGGATAAAAAATATCTATACTGGGGTCTTACGGCTTTCTGCGTGGTCGCCGCCGCTATTCTTTTCTTTATGGCGCTCAATTACATAGGTGTTCTGGGAGAAGGGATCGGCAAGATCTTCAAGATCCTCAGTCCTTTTATCTGGGGACTCATCATCACGTACCTTCTCTGCCCGCTGATGCTGCGCACCGAAAAAAGTCTGTTCATCCCTTTGACAGAAAAGATCCTGGCAAAGATCAGAGCAAAGTCTAAGATAAAATTTAAGATGAAAAGCAAGGCAGACGGACGAAAGCTTGCCAGGGGTTTATCCCTTCTTTTGTCGGAGATCGTCCTGATTGCAATCATCGTAGCCATGTTTTACCTCATCATCCCTCAATTGTACGACAGCATTGAAAAAATCGTCAAAAACAGCGATGAATACTATAATGTGATAAGCCGTTGGGTCCAGAGTACGCTGACAGACTATCCGGAGATCGAAAGCTATGCCGTGGATGCGCTGGACAAATTGAGTGACAACCTGGTGGACTGGCTGCGATCCACGCTGCTGCCGGAGCTGGGAAGCCTTGTTACGAACGTCACCTCCGGCGTATTCTATGCCGTCAAGACAATCTACAATCTCATTATCGGCATTATTGTCTCCATCTATATCCTTGCCGGCATCGAGGGCTTTGTCGCCGGAACGCGTCGGTTCATGTACAGCGTTTTTTCCATCGACACCGCGCAGATAATCCGCGACGCTCTGGCTTTTACCGACCGGACCTTCACCGGCTTTCTCTACGGTAAACTGCTTGACTCGGCGATCATAGGTCTTATCTGTTACATTTTCTGCGCCATTGCCAATATGCCTTATGCCCTGCTCGTCAGCGTTATTGTGGGCGTGACGAATATCATCCCCTTTTTCGGCCCGTTTATCGGAGCGATCCCCAGCGCCCTCGTTATTCTGTTCGTCAGTCCTTCCAAGTGCCTTATCTTTGTCATATTCATTATTATTCTTCAGCAGATCGACGGCAACTTCATCGGCCCCAAAATTCTGGGCAGTACGACCGGTATAAGCGGTTTCTGGGTGATGTTCTCGATCATCTTCGGCGCAGGGCTTTTCGGCTTCTGGGGAATGCTTCTGGGTGTTCCGGTGTTTGTCGTTATCTATTCCGCCGCCAACAAGCGTATCGAAAAGAAGCTTAAAAGCAGCGGTCTGCCCATAGACGAAAAGGAATACGCCGACCTTGACCATATCGACCCGATCACGCTGGAGCTTGTGAAGAGGGAAAAAGAAGAAGCTTAAGGCAATACCGCATAATGCGGCAAGAGCAGATGGCGAGAGAAAATGGGTTCAGCTTTGCATAAGTTCGCGTAAGCCAAATCGAAGATTTGCACGCTCACTTATGATGAAGGCATTTTTTCGCAGGAATACTTTGTGTATTGCAAGAAAAAATCACAAAATCTGAGCACATTTTATCCGTCAGCTGCCACAGACGTATTGTGCGGTGTTGC
>JAZLGK010000176.1:0-15030 GCA_045616265.1 Candidatus Limivicinus sp.
ATCCTGCAGAACGAAAAATATAAAGGTGATGCTCTGCTTCAGAAAAAATTCACTGTGGATTTTCTTACAAAAAAGCAGAAGGTAAACGAAGGGGAGATACCGCAGTACTATGTAGAGGGAAGCCACGAGGCTATCGTTGATTCCGATGACTGGGATATCGTCCAGACGGAAATTGCAAGACGTAAGGAGCTCGGAAAAACTTACAGCGGAAGCAGTATTTTTTCAAGCAAGCTCATCTGCGCTGACTGCGGCGGATTCTACGGACAGAAGGTCTGGCATTCCACGGATGCATACCGCCGACAGATATGGCGGTGCAACGCAAAGTTCAAAGGTGAAAGCAAATGCTCCACGCCAACGTTGGACACCAAAACGATCAAAAATAAATTCATGGAAGCCTATAACCTTCTGATGCCGGATAGGGACAGTGTGATAGAAAGGTGTCTGTTCATCCGGTCACAGCTGAACGACTGTGCCGAAATCGATGCGGAGCTTGCCAAGCTCAACGAGGAAGCTGCGGTGGTCGAAGAACTTATTAAGGAATGTATCCATGAAAAGGCCACAGCAGTGTTATCTAAAGAGAGTTTTGACACCAAGTACAATGGACTGGTAAAGAGACATGAGGGTATAACCGCTGATATTGACCGCATGACCGATGAAAAGGAAAAACGGCAGCGCCGTGACCGTGAGCTTCGGATCTATATTAAAGCCCTTAAACAGCAGACCGTTACTATGACCGAATGGAACGACAGACCGTGGGTGACACTGCTCGATCACGCCAAGGTCTGTGCAGACGGAAAGATGATATTCATTTTTAAGGACGGGACAAAGAAAACAGTTTATACTGAAAACTGATGAAAACAAGACATTTTGTGTCTTGTTTTCATAGCCGCCGCAGCGGCGTAGTTTTCGTATGAGACGCCTTTTGAAGCATTAACCGCGCCTTGCGCGGCTCTTGAATGCTTCAAAAGCTCTGATTAAAAATGTCTATTTTTAATCAGATTTGAGTATTAATCATTGCTTATAACGACAGGGTACATCGCTTTATGCTTTGTGCCCTGCTTTTTTATTCAAAAAAGCAATCGTAACCATGAGTTCGGTAATCGTTAACAAGGGTTTGCAATCGTAACCGTGCGTTCGGTAATCGTTACCGAGGGTATAAATCGTTACACGGGGTTATACCGAAAAAAACGAATAGGCTCATTTCTCACATAAAACACAAAGCTCCCGGAACGATAATCGTAACCGAGAGTTTAAGAAAATGGCTGAATATCAAGCCTTTTATAAAATGAAAATGCACCGTAACTTCAATACTTATCGTATCAAAATTACGGTGCGATGGTGGCGGAGATGAAGAGATTCGAACTCTTGATACCCTTATGGGGTATACACGATTTCCAATCGTGCGCGCTCGACCAACTACGCGACATCTCCGTATTGCTCAAGAAAACAAAATATTAACTTGTCAGCTTGGATATTATATGACACATTGCATCCAAAGTCAAGGAATATTTTTTCGATTTCCGCAAAAATTATTTCAGGATTATTTCAATTAATATCGGGGGAGATGACTGCAATGAAAATGAGCAGTGAGGAATACAGAGAATTTGCGGGAAAACGTGCGCCGCGTTCGCCGGTCAGGAAAAATCTTTTCCGGGCATTTATCTCCGGCGGGGCGATCTGTACCGTCGGGCAGGGAATACTGAACGCATATAAATCCGCCGGACTTCCTGCAGATATTGCCGCAGCGGCGTGTTCCATCAGCCTTGTGTTTCTGGGCGCTCTGCTGACGGGACTCGGCATATACGACGACATTGCTTCTTTCGCCGGGGCGGGAACGCTTGTGCCGATCACCGGCTTTGCAAATTCCGTCGCTGCTGCGGCGATCGAATTCAAGTCCGAAGGTTTTGTAACCGGCACGGGTACGAAAATGTTTGTAATTGCAGGACCGGTCATCGTATACGGTATCTCTGCGAGCATTATTTACGGATTGATTTTGTATTTTTCCGGTTTATTCTGAACGTACCGTCTGCTTTTTCATTTACTCACCGTACATTTCCGCAATCGTCAGCTTTGCGCAGTCAATGAGGCGCAGAATATTTTTGTCGTTCTGTCTGCTTTTATTAAAAATGATACCCAGAGATCTGTACGCAAAAGGCTCGAGCGGGAGCGCCATAACGCGGTCGGAGATGCTCTGCATTACGAGGTCGGAAAGCACCGTGACGCCGAGACCGTGCGCGACCATGGAGGCGAGGGAAGCGTCGTCCAGATTGGTGTAGCGGATAACAGGGCTGCTCTTCGCACCTCCCGCGGACAGTGCCGGAATAATATCCTGCTCAAAGCCGCCCGAGGGCATCAGAAATTCCTGACCGCTGAATCTCTCGACCGGATAGGCGCTGCCGGTAAAATCGGAGTCGGCGGGCAGAACGGCCACCAGAGGGTCATCCCGCAGATGTGCCCAGCCCATGCCGGGAAAAGCCCTGCTGATGCGGCTGGCTATGGCACAGTCAAGATGGCCCTCTTTTACCGCGTTGTAGCAGAGGTCTATGGCGGAAAACATCGTAACGGCAACTTCCATTTCCGGGCAGCTCCGGCGAAGCTGCGCAAGAATCGCGGGGAGCCACTGCCGCGCCATGCTCGCGTAAGCGCCGAGCCTGAGGGTGGTTGTCTCTTTCTGCCGCAATTCTTTTATATGCCGTTCGAGAGCAGCGGCGTTTTCGTTCAGCGTGATCATCTCGGAGAGAAGCTCTTCTCCGGCGGGAGAGAGATGTACCCCTGTTTTGCTGCGCCGAAGAAGCTTAAGTCCGAACTCATCCTCCAGCGCGTTCATCATGTGCGTCATGCCGGATTGCGTGTAGCCGAGCTCTTCCGCCGCCGCAGTGAGACTGCCGCGCTCCAGAGACAGCAGGAGAGCATTGATCTTCTTAGTATCCATTTTTTCTAATTATTTCACTTTCTTATGAATAAGTCTATCCATTACGTTTTCTAATCATATACATAATAATGTAGAAGTTGGAAAAATGCAAGCATAATGATATACTGATTACATGTATTTTCATATAAATAAGAAATGTATGAAAAACGAGTATGAAAAGAGAGGTAAAAAACATGGATAACAAACGCGGAACCTGGGGCAGCAACCTCGGCTTTATTCTGGCTGCTGTCGGCTCTGCTGTCGGTCTGGGCAACATCTGGGGCTTCCCCTATAAGATGGGCAAGAGCGGCGGCTTCACTTTCCTTCTTGTGTACATAGCTCTGGCAGTTATCGTCGGCCTTACCGTTATGGCATCTGAGCTTGCTCTCGGCCGTATGACCGGTAAAGGCGTTGTTGATGCATACAGAACGGTATCCAAGAAATTCAAATGGATCGGCTGGCTCGGTATGATCGCCCCGTTCTTTATCATGAGCTTTTACTCTGTTCTCGGCGGATACTGCATTCAGTATATGTCCCTGAACCTTGCAGAGCTGAGCTTCGGTCTCTCCGGCATCTTCGGCACCACCATTTCCGGCGGCGATACCTTCGGCGCCATGCTGACCAATCCGTTCGGCTGCGCGGTCTTTACGTTCCTGTTCATGGTCATCTGTATGCTCATCGTCAAGGGCGGCGTTTCCGGCGGTATTGAAAAGTTCAACAAGGTCGGTATGCCCGCTCTGTTCGTGATGCTTGTCATCGTCATCATCCGTTCTCTGACCCTCCCCAACGCTGTTGAAGGTCTGAAGTTCATGTTCGTTCCCGGCTACGCTGTCAAGGGCGGCTTCATTGATGAGGCTCCCGGCTTCATTTCCGTTTTAGGTACGGCCGGCGGTCAGATGTTCTTCTCCCTGTCTCTGGCTATGGGCGCTATGGTTACCTATGGCTCCTACCTCGATAAGAAAGAAAACCTCGTCAAGAACTCCGGCGTTATCGTCTTTGCCGATACTCTGGTCGCTCTGATGGCAGGTCTTGCCGTTATCCCTGCAGCGGTTGCTAACGGCATCAACAACAACATTCCCGTTAATGAGATCCAGCTTGGTGGTCCCAAACTCCTGTTCGTAACTCTGCAGGATGTCTTCTCCAACATGGGTTCTGCCGGCCCCCTGTTCGGCATTATCTTCTATGCTCTCGTTATCATTGCCGCTATCTCCTCCGCCATCTCCCTGATGGAAGTCATGGCAACCTTCTTCCTTGACAGAGCCACCGAGAAGGGCAAAGAGGCAAACCGCACCAAGATCACTCTCTGGATTTCCGTGGCTATCATGGTCGAGGCTCTGCTTGTCGCTGTTGACGGTCTGGGCTCCAACGGCGTGTGGGTTCCCGGACAGAAGCTGTTCGGCGTAGATGTATGGAATGACTGCTGGCTCGACTTCATGGACTGCTGGTCTGAAGGTATTGCAATGCCTGTCGGCGCCATGCTGATGGCTCTGATGATCGGCTGGGAGCTCAAGCCTGAGTTCACCCTCAAGGAGATCCACAGCGGCAACAACGCCACGTGGTTCACCTCCTTCTATACCGTCTGCATAAAGTATCTTGTTCCCGTCATTATGGCCTTCGTATTTGTCGGTCAGCTCGAGAGCTTCTTCTGCAATGTTCCTTCCGTTGTCCGTTATCTGATTTCTCTTGTTGTTCTGGTGGTCTTCTGGTGGATCGCTTTACGCGACGAGAAAAAGGCATAATTTAAGTAAAACATAACATCGAAACTCCCCGCTCTTATGAGCGGGGAGTTTCGATGTTCATCAGAACTGATTAAAAATGTCTATTCTTAATCAGTTAATAGTATCAAGCTCTTCCAACTGCCGTATGATCTCTGTCTGCCGCTCGTAGAACATGAGCTCTTTGCTCTGCTCGTAATAGGCGTCACAGCCGTAGCGGGAGATGAAGCGGGAGGAATAGTATCCGGCGGTGAGGTCGGTTACTAAAATAAGCATTTCCTGTCCGTCTGACCACACTTTTTTTACAAACGAAAACAGATTGGAAAGTCTGTCGCCCGTCTCGGCGGCGGATTTTTTCATGTCGGCAACAAGCGCGTCGTAATCGGCCTTGATTGCGGCAAAGTCGGAGTTCTGCCGTATGTGGCGCTTGAGGAAATCCATCACCGCGTCAGATTCCCGGCGCTTTTCCGGAGAGAGTGCCCCGCGTCGGAAGGCTCTTTGGAGCTTTTCATCCTCCTCAAGGAGCTTTTCTTCGAGAAGCGCACCCTGCTTGACGGCTTTCAGATCGGCGAGCAGCGCGGAGACAACATCCTCGGTCTGCATGACGCTGCGGATCTCTCCGCCGACCTTGTCGAGCAGAAGCCCCAGCAGACTGAGTCTTTCATCAAAGGCGGCGTTTGCGGCGCGGTCAAGTATTTCCGCATCGGCTTTGCCGGAGAGAATGGTATCGATCTTATAATCGGAGCGGTACTTGTTGAAAAGCTCATAGTAGGCGGCAAAATCCTCGGCAATGTCCTTATCCTGAATGTACTGTGAGATCAGAAGCTCATCGACCGCAATCCCCTCACGCTCGGAGAGAGTTATCATATCGCTGAGATCGACCCAGCCGCGGGCGGTGACAAAGCGTTTGCCGTCAACGGTGGTCTCGATTTTGTAAAAATTCTCTTTGCGGGCATCAAGATAGGTGAGGATCGATGCGTGGACTCCACGTTTTACGGCGTAATTTCTCCATGCGCCGAAATCCGGGTCAACATCCACGCGCTTGAGACGGTCCCAGGTCACAATGTCAAATTCCCGGGCGGCGCGGTTATATTCCGGAGGATTGCCCGCCGTCACAACGATCCAGCCGCCGGGAACCTTGTGCTTTCCGAAGGTCTTGAACTGCAGGAACTGGAGCATGGTCGGCGTGAGCGTTTCGGAGACGCAGTTTATTTCGTCAAGGAATAAGATTCCCTCCTTAACGCCGCTTTCTTCCATCACGTCATAAACGGAAGCGATGATCTCAGACATCGTATACTCCGTGACGCTGACCTCCTCACCGACGTAGCTCTTTTTCACGATGAGCGGCAGGCCGAGCGCGCTCTGACGGGTGTGGTGGGTCATGGAATAGGACACAAAACCAACGCCCAGCTCCTCGGCGACCTGCTTCATAATGGCAGTCTTGCCGATGCCCGGAGGTCCCATAAGAAAAACCGGGCGCTGTTCCTCGGGGACGATACAGAAGCGGCCGTACTCGTCCTTGGCGAAATAGACCTTCATCGCGTTTTTTATCTGTTCTTTGGCCTGTGCTATATTCATAATTCAAACTCCCCCTCGTCAAACCTGTCCGCGCCCTTTGCGTTGAGCAGAAGAGCCGTCATCTGCGTGTTTTCGGCGTCATTCGTCTTGCGGATGTAGGAATCGATATTTTCTTTTTTCAGAAGCCGGTATTTTGAAAGCGTCGTGAGCGCCGCTATGTTGCTCTGGCGGAAGACGCACTCCATTATGAGCCCCTCCTCCTTTTCGATAAAGCGCCGCGCCCTTTCGGCGGTTTTTTCGCCGTGCTTTTCGGGGCAGGTACACCAGAGAAGCGAGTATAAAAGCTCAGCGGCGGAGCTGTTGTCCTCGGGAAAACCCGGGGCGATATAGCCCTCGGCTAAGTTATAGCAGCTCCCGAAGGCGTCCGGGCAGATCAGCGTATCTTCTCCCAAAACATCGGCCCGCCGCAGGCTTTCGCAGGACCAGAAAGCGCTGTCGCCGATACGTCTGACGCTTTTCGGCACACGGACTTTTTCAACGCCGGTTCCCCAGAACGCCATGTCGCATATTTCCGTAAGTCCGTCCGGGAGTGTAAAATCACGGTAATTCTCACATTCCAGAAACGCGCCCTCTCCGATGCTTTCAAGCGCGGAGGGCAGCTTCAGCTTCACAAGGCTCGGACAGTAGGCAAAAGCGGCAATGCTGATGAATTTAAGGCTGTCCGGCAAAATGACCTCTTCAAGCTCTCCGCAGCAGGAAAAGACCTCCGTGCCCATGATCCGGAGACTGTCAGGGAGAACAAGCTTCCGGAAGTCGCCCCGCTCGGCAAACTGCTGGTCGGCAAGCTCGGTAACGCCGTCGTTCACATACAGCACCCCGTCGGTGATCCTAAAATCTTTTTTCAAGTATTTCGTCCTCCGTCAATGTGATGGAAATGGCCCAGGACGGTACCTCCGGCTGGGCGTAATCCTCGCAGTGGAGGATAAAAGCCACATCGTAGGGCGGCTTTTTGGAGGGAAACTCTCCGTCCCCGTCGGTGAAATATATAAGTCCCTGCAGATTTTTAAGCTCACCCTTTGCGCGCAGCTCCTCAACGTATTGGAATACCGGGCGGAAATCGGTGCCTTCGAGACCGAGAATTTCCATCTGCGACATATACTCGTCAAAATCCTCTTTGCAGGTGATCACAGCGTCCTCACGCACCCGGTCGTCGCACTGAATAATATGAATATTTACGCGGGTGAAGAAATTCTCCTGTTTTTGCAGCATATCGTGTGTATGCTGTATGAAGGACTGCACCACATCACCCCGGACGCTTCCCGATGTGTCGATCGCTATCACAAACTCGCGGATCAGCTTCTGCTCGGTGTATTCCAGCGGCTCGATCAGCGGCATATTGCCGTAAAAACTCAGTCCGTAGGTGTAATAATTGTTGTCAAATTCCTCATCGGAAATTTTCATCTGCTCTCCGTGGACACCAAAGCGCCGCAAGAGCTCGGTGTAGCTGTATTTCGGGCGGTTGAGGGAGCGCAGCGCCTGTACCATAGCGCCGTTTTTATCGTCCCGCATGGTCTCAAGCTCCGTCTGCATACGCTTGGAGAGCTTTTCCCATACCTTGCGGACATTTATGTTTTTGTCAAGCCTTGCGTCCTTATCCTTTGCGCCGTACCACAGCCCGTGCCCGTCCGCAAGAAATAGCTCACGTTCAGCCTCGCATTCATCATCGGAAATGCCGTTTTTTCCGAGCCAGTGATAGATGCGCTCGGCGGTGAGAACGGGGACGTCGTTTTTTATCGTTTCAAGCGTCAGTTTCTGCCGGGACTGTCGGGGCGCGGAAAGGGCGCGGGAGTTGAGATCGTTGATAGCGGCTTCCACCGCGATGTCGCAGGCGAGGTCCCAGCGGGCGCGGTCGATACTGTCACCCATGGAGAAATGGCGGAAAACACAGTGGAGCAGGGAATGCAGGATATCGCGGGATACGACGCCTGCACCGGTCTTATACCGACTCAGGATAAACCACGCGCCGTAGTATAAAAACTCGCCGTCCGTGGTAAGACTGACATTTTCATTCGGCACAAATTTCAGCGTCCCGAGTGCCCGGTCGAGAAAGCGGAAATCTACCGTGAGGGTACTGCGGGCAAGGGACATGATCTCGGCTGCAAGCTGTTTCGCCTTTTCCTCTCTTGCTGCGGTATCGATTTCTCCAAGCAAACTGTCCGCCTCCCTTCTCTGGTATAGCCACAGTTTTTTCTTTATTATAAAGCATTGTAAAAAGGTTTGCAAGTAAAAAAGATGACCTTGTCTTGCAGCGGCAAGACGATGCAAAAATTACAAAACGGTTGCGCATAATTTACCATTATTTAAAAGAATATTAATAAAATTACAGGGCAATTGCGGTATAGTATGCTTACGAATTTGGCTGCCCGGATCCGGCCTTTTTATTACAGACTATATATAGCATACCGTCACACACTAAGGAGCATGATCTGACCATGGACGAAAACCGCACAAATGAAGAAAACGCTGTCGTTGAGAGCAGCGAAAAAATCAAGAGAGATGAGGAGCTTTTTGATTCTCTCAGCAAAGCGAAGAAAAGAAAAAAGCGCCGCATTGTATTTACCGTTATCAGCATCGTGCTTATAGCTGCCGTGGCTCTGACATTTACCGTTATGAAGCTGCGCAAAAAGGTCGATACCAAGTTTAACGAGGATAAGGACGAAGTAATAAGCGCGCAGGTGAAGACCGGCAGTATCAGCACCACTGTTTCCGGCAGCGGCACGCTTGCCAATGTTGATATAAAGCAGCTTCACATTCCCAAGGGAGTGGACGTCGATGAAGTACCTGTCAGCGTCAACGACAAGGTCGAGAAAGGCGATATAATCGCAGTCGTTGACAGCCGCACGGTGCTTGCCGCCATGTCGGACATACAGTCGCAGCTTGTCACGCTTGACGAAAAGCTCAACAATGCCGGAAAAGAGTATGTAAACGACTACATAAAAACCTACCTTCCCGGCAGAGTGAAAAGAGTCAACGCTGAAGTGGGCGACGATGTGGCAAGCGTCATGTATAAATACGGCGCACTGGCGGAAATCTCTCTTGACGGCTATATGGCGGTTGATATAGACGCAGGTTCACTTAACAAGGGCGAACAGGTAAAAGTCATCCGCGCCGATGGAACGGAGATAAAAGGCTTTGTCAACGATATTTATACCGGGAAAGCCACTGTTGTGGTCAGTGATGACGGCCCGCTGTACGGCGAGAGTGTAACCGTTCTGAGTGAGGACGGGAATAAGCTCGGCATGGGAGAGCTGTACATAAACAGCCCTCTGCGCGTCACCGGCGTTGCGGGAACCGTGAACGCCTGCCATATTGCGGAAAACCAGAGACTTTATTCGTCCGGTTCGCTCTTTACCCTCACGAACACAGAATACAACAACGACTACTATGCTCTTCTCAAAGAGCGCGAAGAGCTTGAAGATACCTTGCAGGAGCTGCTTGCACTCAATATGGACGGAGGACTTGTCGCCCCATACTCCGGCACGATCTGCTCCGTTGAGTATGAGGTCAAGGACGAAGACGAGGTCGTGACAACGACAACCACAACAACTACCTCCGGCTCCGCTTCCTCATACAGCGCTTTCTTCGGTGGAAACAGCGAGGCTACAGCCTCAACCACCGTGACAAACACCGGCAATCAGGATGACAATATCAAAATATGCACCATCTGCCCGGACATAACCATGGAAATAACCCTCTCTGTCGATGAAAGCGATATTCTGACCCTTGAGGTCGGGCAGAAGGCGGATGTTACCATATCCTCCATAAGCGCCGACGAAGTTTTTGAAGGCACGGTGACGGAGATAAGCAGATCCGCGACTACATCCAGCTCGGGCGTAACAAAGTATTCCGCGGTCGTCTCCATAGATAAAACCGAAAAAATGCTCTCAGGAATGTCCGCGTCCGTATACGTCAAAATTCAGGGCAAGGACAATGCGCTTATCATACCCGTTGACGCGCTGCACCAGACCAGCTCCACCTCCTTTGTTTACACGAGCTATAACAGCGAGACGCATGAGTACGGCGGCAGAACAGAGGTAACGACAGGTCTTTCCAACTCAAGTTTTGTTGAGATAAGCTCCGGACTCAAAGAAGGCGATACCATTTGCTACGTTGAGAAGGAAAAGAACAATTTCCTCTTCGGTAATTTCGGAGGCGGAATGTCAGGTATGGGCGGCGGAATGCCGAACATGGGTGGCGGCAGACCCGGCGGAGGATACAGCGGAAGAGCGGGCGGCGGAATGCCCGGCAGAGGTTAAGCGATGATAGATTTAAAAGACGTTTCAAAATTCTATATCGTGGGTGATGAAAAGGTCAAGGCGCTTGACCATGCCACCATGCATATCTATCCCCACGAGTTTGTCAGCATCATAGGCCCCTCCGGTTCGGGTAAATCCACACTTATGAACATTGTCGGGTGTCTGGATATAGCCGACGGCGGCGTTTACAGGCTGGACGGCATTCCCATTGAGGACTACACCGAAAACCAGCTTGCGAAGGTGCGCAACAATAAAATAGGCTTCGTTTTTCAGAGCTTCAACCTTATTGCCAAGATGTCCGCCGAGGAAAATGTCGAGCTGCCCCTCATATATCAGGGCGTAAAAAGAGCGGAGAGGCAGAGACGTGTGCGCGAGGCGCTTGACAGAGTGGGACTTACAAAGCGTGCAAAGCACATGCCCACGGAGCTTTCCGGCGGTCAGCAGCAGCGTGTGGCGATAGCCCGCGCCCTTGTGACGCGCCCATCCCTTATCCTTGCCGACGAACCCACAGGCAATCTTGACTCAAAGACCAGCGACGAGATCATGGAGATGTTCCGTGAGCTTCACACGGCGGGCAACACCATCGTACTGATCACCCACGATAACGATGTTGCGGCGCAGGCAGAGCGGAGCATCCGCATCCGTGACGGCAGACTTACGGAGGTGGCGAGATGATACTTTCCTTCCGAATGGCTCTGCGCAGCATAAGCACCAACAAGTTCAGAGCCATGCTCACAATGCTGGGAATAATTATCGGCGTCATGGCGCTGGTGGTGCTCGTCAGCCTTGTAAACGGCGCGACAAGCTCCGTAACGGATGCTGTTGCAAGCCTCGGCACCGACCTTGTCACGGTCATAGTGTCCGATGACAAGGGTGACCCCATAAAGCTGGAAGACCTCAAAAAGTGGATGGCGGAGGACAATCCCGTCGGGCTTGCAGCGCCAAGGGCGTCATATTCCTGCACAGGCAAATATGACGGCGAATCCGACTCCGTGACCGTATACGGTACAACTCCCGCATATTATGAAATAAACGGGCTCAAGCTTTCTCTCGGCCGCTTTCTCAAGTCCAGCGATGTGGATAACAACACAAGAGTGTGCATTGTCAGCAACTCTCTGGCAACCGACCTTATCGGATTTGAGGATTGCGTAGGCAAGGAGATCAGCCTTGACGGAATGAGATTTACCGTTGTGGGCGTACTTAAAGAGGACGATTCTCTTATGAGTACGCTTTCTTCGAGCATGACGGCTTACATTCCCTATACCTCGCTCATGCGTCTTTCCCCCACGCTGAGCTCTAATGTTACGGGCTTTACCGCAAGTGCGTCGGAGGGACGTACCATGGAGGAGCTTGAAGACTTCTTTGATGCAACAATGCTTGAGCGCTTTGAGCAGGACGACGACGCATACACCATCAGCACTTTAGCGGTGCTTGAGGACGCCATGAGCGATATTACAAACGTCCTTTCGATACTCTTAGGCGGCATTGCCGGCATTTCCCTTATAGTCGGCGGTATCGGCATTATGAATATCATGATGGTCACCGTTACCGAGCGTACCCGCGAAATAGGCATACGCAAGGCCATCGGCGCAAGCCGCGGCACGATCCTTCAGCAGTTTCTGATGGAGGCGGTCGTGCTGTGCATGATGGGCTGTGCGATCGGTATTTTCGTTTCGTGGAGCATTCTGCGCACGGTTTCGGTCGTGGTATCCAGCCTGAGCCTGAAATTTGAGCTTGACAGCGGAGTTGTGCTTCTCAGCGTTATTTTCTGTTTCATTATCGGTGTGGCGTTCGGACTTTACCCGGCAAACAAGGCCGCAAAAATGAAGCCCATCGACGCACTGCATTACGGCGGCTGATTATGAGGAATAGCAGATGGAAAAGAAAAAATCCGTAAAAAACGTTATATTAACAGTTCTTTTATTGTTGTTGGCCGCGGCTCTTGTCATAATTCCCTTTGCTCTTGAAAAGCTGCAGGAAACGGTCGAGGACAAGGGAAGCGTACATTCCGCCGTTGCGTCTCTTGCCTCAGTAAGCAGAACCGTTTCCGGTGCGGGAACTCTCACGGATGAAGAGACCGTTGAAGTCAAGCTCCCCTACGGCGTGGAAGTAACAAAGTATCTGGTAGAAAACAACGACTTTGTTGTCGAAGGTCAGCCGCTTGTCGAGGTGGACAGAGTGACCGTCATGAACTCCATCAAGGAGTATCAGCAGGATCTGGAGTATGTCGAGACTCAGATGGCGCGCTATACCGACACGGGAGCGACCAATTTCCTCACCACAGCCTCCGCAGGGCGCGTCATGGAAATCTATGCCAAAGCGGGCGATTCGATAAACGATGTAATGCTGGAGCACGGCGCTCTTGCCGTGCTGTCGCTGGACGGACTGCTGGCAGTGGATATTGAAAACAGCACGGTATCCGTGGGCAGCAGCGTCAATGTCACCGCACCGGACGGAAGCATCGTTTCGGGCCGCGTGGAGAGCCGGAAAAACGGCGTGATCGTTATTACCCTCCCTCAGGATGACCGGGCAGTGGGCGAAACGGTCAGTGTAAGCACGAAAAACGGCGAAGTGATCGGCAGTGGGGAGCTGTATGTCCATTCTCCGCTGAAAATCACCGGCTATACCGGTATCATTGAAGCCGTCCATGTGAAAATTGATCAGGATATGTACCGGAACGGAACGGTATTTACCTATTCCGGCAACAGTAACAGTGCGGAATACGGCGTTTATGCCGCAAAGCATACAGAACTTTCCGAGTATATGGACGACCTGTTCAAGATGTATACCGACGGCACGGTAAACGCGAAATGCACCGGCGTTGTCAGCGGGATCGACGAGGATGCCGCGGCGGAGCTTCTCGCGGCAAAGGGTGAGGTGAAAGCGGCGCTCGACTTTCTTGTGAACCGGGGAGACAGACCGCAGGTAATGACAGCGGCGGATGAAGGTTTTCCGGAGGAAGTTTCATCCGAACCGTTGACAGAGAACGTTTCGGAAATGTGGACGCCGTTTCCGATGAGCGGATGGCCGTTCGGAAACGCAGACTGGCAGCCGCCGGAAGGCGAAGGTGAGCATCTGCCGGAAGGTGAAGATAAACCGCTGCCGGAGGATGAGAGCGGACAACTGCCGGAAGGCGAGGATGAACATCTGCCGGAAGGCGAAGACGAGCAGCCGTCAGAAACACCGGAGCCTACACCCGAACCGCAGCAGACAATGTGCTACAGAATCGGTCTTGTCACAAACGTTATCAAGCTCGACAGCACCTTAGGGCATGTTCGTTACGTCCTGTCAACGCCGTATTCGACAATGAATGAAGTGATCCTGACCGTACAGCAAGGCGGTATTGAACCGGATCCGAGCATTGAAGTAAGGGAGCTGGACATTCCGAGCTACAACGTATCCATGAGCAATGTTCCGCAGGAGGCTGTCACGGATTCGGCGGATACAGCGGATTCAACAGAAGCAAAGGGCAGGTATCTGCTGGAATGCTACGCCGTCGGGCAGACAGGCGAAACAGCTTCGTTAAGCAATATCGTTGTCCTTGACAAAAACGGTGAAATCGTTTCTCCGGGAAAGAGCAGCTCTAAAACCAACAGCGCAGCGTCCGGCGCATCCGAAAAGGAGCCGGTTTACGAATACTACTCCACAAAACAGTCGGAAGTTATGGATGTCACGCCACAGGATAAAATGACCATTGACATCACCGTGGACGAGTTGGATATTCTCTCCATTCAGCGGGGACAGGCGGTGCAGATCACTCTTGATGCGCTGACCGGACAGTCCTTTGACGGAGTTATCACCGACATCGGCGTTTCCGGCAGCAACAGCGGCGGCAACTCCAAGTATACAGCCGAGGTAACAATAGACCGCGCCGCGAACATGATCGCCGGCATGAACGCGACCGCGCTCATTACCCTGTCAACAAGCGAAAACCTTGTCACCATTCCCAGTGAAGCACTCATATGCGAGGGCAACAGGACCTATGTATACACAGGCTATGACGAGAAAAACGATGTGCTGATAAATCCCGTTGATGTGACGACCGGCGCATCCGACGGCATAGTGACGGAAATAACTTCCGGGCTCAAAGAGGGCGACAGGGTTTGGTATAACTACTTTGACAAGCTCGACAACGGCTTTGACTTCGGCGGGTAAAATAATGCGGAATTCATAATTGATGTGTCGGCGGAGTCGGCTGTTTATAATTACCGCAAAGAGGCGCCGTAATTCTGCGTTCTCGTGAATTGTCGGTTTTTTAAAACTTCCTATTGATTTAAGGCAAAAGGTATGCTATAATACTCAAGCCTCGGAGGGCTAGCTCAGCTGGTTAGAGCGTCCGCCTCACACGCGGAAGGTCAACGGTTCGAGTCCGCTGCTCTCCATCATATAAAAACCCGCTTTTGTCTACCGGACAAAAGTGGGTTTTTATAATGATATCCGTTCCTTGTCGGAACGGGTGATATATCTTCGATATGATATCGCTCTTTGTGCGATGATATATGCCTTCGGCATATGAAGGAACGGATATAATTTAATATTTGCGCAGCAAATATATCATGCAGTGCAAAGC
>JAZLGK010000177.1:0-4276 GCA_045616265.1 Candidatus Limivicinus sp.
ACTGCGTCTCGTAGAGCTCACGGTAAACGCCGTTGAGGGCGAGAAGCTCTTCGTGCGTGCCCTGCTCGGCGATCACGCCGTTGGCAACGACTAAAATGCTGTCCGCTTTGAGAATGGTGGAGAGCCGGTGCGCGATGACGATGCTGGTGCGCCCCTGCATCATCGTCTCCAGAGCGTCCTGAATGGCGTTTTCGGAGATGGAGTCGAGCGCCGAGGTCGCCTCGTCCAGTATTAAGATCTTCGGATTCTTGAGGATAACACGGGCGATGGAGATCCTCTGCTTCTCGCCGCCGGATAGCTTCAATCCCCGGTTGCCGACAGGGGTATCGAGTCCCTGCGGCTGACGCATGAGGAAATCGTAGATATTGGCCTTTTTGCAGGCGTCGATGATCTCATCTTCGCTGGCGTCTTCCTTTGCATAGAGAAGGTTATCCCGGATCGTGCCGTTGAAGAGGTAGGTATCCTGCGTGACGATGCCGATGCCCGAGCGGAGATAGGCAAGGTCGATATCCCTCACGTTAACGCCGTTGATGCTGACCGTACCCTCAACGGTGTCGTAAAGGCGCGGGATCATATTGATGATCGTGGATTTGCCCGAGCCGGAAGGCCCGACAATGGCGTACATTTTCCCGCCGGGGACGGTGAAGCAAACATCGGTGAGCAGCGGCTTATCCTCGGTGTACCGGAATTTCACGTGCTCGAAGACGATATCCTGCTTCTCCATCGGCGGCTTCAACCCGTTTTCGGGGGACTCGATGGTGATCGGGCGGTCGAGATAGTCAAAAATCCTCGTAAAGAGCGCAAGCGACCGGGTAAACGAAACGCCGAGATCGAGAAGGCTTTCAATGGGGCGGTAGAGGCGGTTAATGAGCGCGACGGTCGCTGTGATGGTGCCGACGGAGAGCGCGGGATTGACGTTTCTGATAAGGAAAAAACCGCCCGCGAGATAGATGAGCAGCGGCCCCACCTGCGTGAAAAGCCCCATGACCACACGGAACCAGCGCCCGCTGCGGGACTCCCGGAGCGCGATCTGGGTCGCCTCGTCGTTGATGCGGACAAAATTATTATACTCCTTTTCCTCTCTCGTAAAGAGCTTGACGAGCATCGATCCGGAGACGCTGAGAGTCTCGTTGATGACCTGGTTGAGCTCGTCGCTCTTGGCCTGGCTTTCGGTGAGGAGCTTAAAGCGCGTGTTGCCGACCTTGCGGGAGGGAATGATGAGCAGCGGGATGACCAGCATACCCACAAGCGCCAGCTCCCAGCTCATGGAAAAGAGCGCTACCGCCGTGGTGATGACCGTGGCGACATCCTTGACAGCACTCGTCAGCGTGCCGCTGATGACGGAGGAGACACCGGAGATGTCCGTATTCATGCGCGTGACGATATCGCCCTGCTTTTCGGTGGTGAAAAAAGCGTGGGGCATATATTCAAGATGCTTATACATCTCGTTTTTCATGTCGAAGATGATCTTCTGTGAGATCCAGGAATTTATGTAGTTTTCGAGAATGCCGACAAGCTGCCCGGCTAAAACGGCGAAAAAGGCGGCAAGACAGAGCTGAATGAGCTGGATCATATTCCGGTCGACCAGCGCCTTGTCCACGATCTTGCCGATGATGATCGACGGCAGCAGTCCCAGCGCGGAGCTTAAAAGGATCGTCACGAAAACAAAGAAAAACTGAAGCTTATACGGCTTGAGGTAGCTTAAAATGCGTAGCAGAAGCTCCTTTGTGACCTTCGGCATATTGGCTTTTTCTTCCTCGGTCAGATGCCCGCGCATCGCGGCTCCCGCACCGCCCATTCTCATACCGCCCATAGCGAACCCTCCATGCGGTGTACCCGCAGAAAATATAATAGTATTTTATGACGATTTCGGGGAGAAGTCAATTAAAGAATTCGGAGTCAGCGGGGACGGTTCTTGTTGACTCATTTCTCCTTTTATGCTATAGAAGAGCTGAGTGAGTTCTTGAATGCGGCAAATCAGGATCATTGCCTCGAATATGATTCCACTGGGACAATCAGCGATGAAGAAGCACTTGCAGCGATTGCCGAGTTTTCCGGAAGCGACAATCCGCTGTTTTTGCAAAACGCGGAAAAAGACACACGTAACAGGGCTTTATGTGAACTGAAAGCACAGGGAATTTCAATTCGCCAGTTGTCAAGGCTGACCGGAATAAACCGGAATATTATTCAGCGGGCATAAAGCGAGTCAAAAAGAACCGTCCCTAATGACTCAAAAGAACCGTCCCTAATGACTCACTATTCATATTTACCCTCCAAAGTATAGAATTTGTAAATTGCCGAAAATATTTTAACATTATTATCATATCATGGGGGGGGTAAAAGTCAAGTGTTTATTTAACAAAATGCGCAATGGCAAACAGGGCAAAATCGCGAAATGGCAAGCAGGGCAAAATCGCGAAAAGATTGACAAATCTTCCCGTAAGGACTATATTATTCGCGGGTGTTGCCATAACGGTAGGCGGTCAGCCACTCTCGTGAAACGGGAGGTGGTGCGATATGACGTTGACAGAAGCTCTTACGCTCTGTTTGGTACTTATCAGTTTTGCAAATCTGATAATTCAAGTATGCAAAAAGAAATGACCGCCCTTCCCAGCCACGGAAGCGGTCAAATCTTTTTGATCAATTAACGGGCTGACCGTCTATCGGCAGCACCTTTTCCATATTTATTATATGCAAACCTGACGAAAAAGTCAACACCTGAAAATCACCTCTCCGAAAAAATCGGAGAGGTGATTAAGATTTATGCGATTACTCGTAAAGCTCCTTGAGCTTCATGAGGTGGTCGTAACGGGCCTTGGCGTTTTCTTCGGAGGCCTTGAAGAGTCTGTCGGCTCTGTCGGGGAACTCGCGGGTCAGGCGGCTGTAGCGTGCCTCGTTCATGAGGAACTCCTGGTAGCCGCCTGCGGGCTCCTTGCTGTCGAGCGTGAAGGGCTTCTCGGCGTCGGGGTTGTAACGGAACAGATTCCAGTAGCCGCACTTGACAGCCTTGTTCATCTCTTCCTGGCAGTTGGTCATGCCGCCCTTGATGGAGTGCATCTCGCAGGGAGCATAAGCAATGATGAGGGAGGGTCCCTTGTGAGCTTCCGCCTCGGCAATAGCCTTGAGGGTCTGAACCTTGTTGGCGCCCATGGCGATCTGTGCAACGTACACATAGCCGTAGGTCATAGCCATCTCGGCGAGGGACTTGGACTTGATCTCCTTACCGGCCGATGCGAACTGTGCGACCTGACCGATGTTGGAAGCCTTGGAAGCCTGTCCGCCGGTGTTGGAGTAGACTTCGGTGTTGAACACGAAGATGTTGACGTCTTCGCCGGAAGCGAGCACGTGGTCAACGCCGCCGTAGCCGATATCGAAGGCCCAGCCGTCGCCGCCGAAGATCCACATGGACTTCTTGTTGAGGTAATCCTTCTTTGCAAGCACCTTTGCGCGCTTCTCGCAGCCGCAGTCAGAAGCTTCGAGCAGCTCAACGAGCTTCTTGGCGGGAGCCTGGTTGGCGTTGCCGTCGTCATAGGTGGCGAGATACTCGGCAGCAGCAGCCTTGATAGCCTCGTCCTTGCCGTTGGCGGCGATGTCCTCGACGGTGGCCTTCAGATCGTCGCGGATCTTCTTCTGACCGAGGTACATACCGAGACCGTGCTCAGCGTTGTCTTCAAAGAGGCTGTTTGCCCATGCGGGGCCGTGGCCTTCCTTGTTGACGGTGTAGGGGGAAGTGGCAGCGGGGCCGCCCCAGATGGAGGAGCAACCGGTCGCGTTGGAGATGAGCATATGATCGCCGAAGAGCTGAGTGACGAGACGTGCATAGCTGGTCTCGGCGCAGCCTGCGCAGGAGCCGGAGAACTCAAGGTAGGGCTGTGCGAACTGGCTGAACTTCACGTTGTCCGCAACGAACATTTCGGGCTTGTCGGAAACCTTCTCGACCATGTAGTCGAAGACTTCCTGCTCTGCGATCTGGCTCTCCATGGGAACCATCTCGATGGCGTGGACAGCGCACTGGCCTACGCAGACGCCGCAGCCCATGCAGTCGAGAGGAGAAACTGCCATGGCGAACTTGTACTCGCCCTTGCCCTTGCCGGCCTTGATCTCAGCAAGCTTGGTGCCTGCGGGAGCGGCAGCGGCCTCAGCCTCGGTGAGTGCGAAGGGACGGATGGTGGCGTGGGGGCAGACGAATGCACACTGGTTGCACTGTACGCACTTCTCGGCATCCCACTTGGGGACGGAGACGGCGATGCCGCGCTTCTCGTATGCGGCTGCACCC
>JAZLGK010000178.1:0-9253 GCA_045616265.1 Candidatus Limivicinus sp.
AAGAGCAGATGGCGAGAGAAAATGGGTTCTGATGAAGGCATTTTTTCGCAGGAATACTTTGTGTATTGCAAGAAAAAATGACAAAATCTGAGCACATTTTATCCGTCAGCTGCCGCAGACGTATTGTGCGGTGTTGCCCTAGGTTTTTTACCGCCGACAGGCGCGTTGAGAATCGCAGAGATAAGCAAAAGGATGACGATTCCGACTATCCGTCAGCTGTATAATTTCTCGAATTCTTCAAAGCTCTCAAAGCCGTAAACCGAATATCTGCCGTTTGCATATTCCGGTTCCGTTTCAAACCCGCAGTTTTCCGCCTCAACGCCGACAAGCAGCAGGAAAAACCTTCCCTCCGGCTGTGAATCCAGATGCGACTTTCTCTGAAGCCAGGGATAGACGTACCCTAAATCATCCGTATTGAGGATATAATCGGTCCCGACGACTCTCATGTCGATCTTCCCGTCGGACAGCTCCGTGAGGATATTGCCGCTCCAGAAGCTGGAATATCCTTCTTCATAACCCGCGCTGTCAAGATAGGCATATACGTCCTTGAGCTCAGCATTCGGATCGCTCCGGGATGCAAGAGTGTATGTATTGAGTCCCGTCACGGCGGAAAGTCCCGCAAGTGCAGCGGCAAGCAGAGCAATGACTCTTCGGTCCGTCTCCCATTTTTTCACAAAAACGGCGATCAGAGGAACGAGAAGTACGACCACAGGCAGACCGTATCTTCCGATCTTGTCCATATCGGTAAAACAGAATATGACCGCAAGCAATGCAAAGGCCGTTAAAAGCGTAAGAGCGAGGTTTTTTTCCTTTACGTCAAAAGAATCCCGGCGCAGTACGCAGATCACAGCGGCAGCCGCGAGGACGGCAAGCAGGCCGAAAAGAGCATTATATAATAGATATCCGGAGAACATGGCGCCGGTTTTATAGCCGAGCATTTCAAAAAACTGATTGAAAAACTGCTCCAGACCGCCCAGGGAGAACTCCGTAAACATGAGATCTCTGCCGAAGGTATCCACGCCGTAATCGCAGAAGCTGTAGAGTCTATTTAAAACGGTCTTGTTCAGCAAATATCCGATAACGCAAAAAGCGCAGGATAGCAAGGCAATTTCAGCATATCGGAAGGTCTCCGCTGTTTTTTCTATTTTTTTCTCTCTGAGCAGCAGCAGAACGGAGGCCAGCGCCGCCGGAAGGTAGAATACAAAAAGCTGCCGTATTCCCGCAAGTCCCGAACAAAGAGCGACAACGGCACTGAGGCCCATCCGGATCAGGCGTTTTCTTTTATTCTCCGCATTATAGAAAGACGAAAACAAGCCCAGCCCCAGAAGTGACAAAAGAACGTAGGGAATGTAGAATATTCCTTCGATCACGCCGTAAAGATAGCTGGAGGAAAGCGGCAGAAAAAGAAAACCGGCCGCGAAAAAGCTCATCGACCATTCCGCTTTGAAGGAACGAAGCGTAAAGATCGAGACTAAAGCAAGAAGGATATATGAGACCGCGCTCCCGACCGTTCGGACCGTTGACCAGCTTTTGAATATCAAAAACAAGGGAGCAAAAACGATCTGGTCGCTCAGAAGCTTTATCTCCGTTGAATAAAACCAGTTCTTAGCCAATATACCGCCCTGTTCAGACAGGAGTTTTCCCAGGACAAGCTCACTGGACATATCCGAGTCAATGTAATTTGTTCCGCATTTCGCCGCAAAACAGCACGCCGCCGCGATACATCCCAAAAGCCACAGGATCGATATGGTAAATGTGAGTTTTTTTTTCATAATCTCAGCTTCCGTTTTTCAGATTAAGGAGAGTAAGGGACACTTTTTCCATTCCGTGATAATTGAGCCACATCACGATCCGGCGGTTCCGGCTTTCATTCCGATAGCTTTTACACTCTCTGAGCTTCGGAATGTTGTCCCGGACATATTGCCGGAGTTTTTTTATGATTTCGTCTTTTCCTTCACCGGACTGCATGGCGATCCGCTTGATCGAGTCCACAAGAACGTGATTTATCAACATGAACTCATACCCGTCCCGATCGAGGCATTTTTCCGAAAACATCCGGATATTCTCCATCACTGTGATAATATCAAGATTTTTCAGGGAATTATTGTTGTTCATCGTGGATTCCTGCCCGCAGCGGTAAATATAGAGCGGTTTATCCACAAAAACCGTCTTTTTACTCAGCATGAGTAGCTTCGCCGAAAACTCAAAGTCCTCATACCACACGCCGACGGGAAAGCGTATATCCCCCACCAGAGAGCGGCGGAAAATCTTATTGCTGGAAGAGCCCGCAGAGGCAAGCGGATGCTCCTGCAGTGCCGCTTTTACATACTCGTGCCGCCCGTCATCCCAGCGCTTTTCCATGTCGCAGACAACGATATCGGCGTTTTCTTTTTCTGCCGCATTCAGCATAAGCTCAAAAGCATTTCTCTCCAGATAATCATCGCTGTCGATAAAGGCAAGATAATCGCCTTTTGCCATTTCGATGCCGAAGTTGCGTGCTCTCCCCTGCCCGCCGTTATCGATGCTGAGCGTTCTGACCTTCTGCGGATATTTCTCCGCATATTCGCGCATGGTGGCTTCCGAGCAGTCGGGAGAGCCGTCGTTGATCAGGATCAGCTCAAGATTATCCATTGTCTGGGAGAGTATGGAGTCTGCGCATTCCCGAAGGTATTCTTCCGCTTTATAAACAGGCACTATTACACTAAGCTTCATTGTTCATCAACTCCGCACCGTTTTTGTCCGTTCGCACGGTCTGATAATATATCAATGCAAGGATCACGGCAAGATAGATTGAAACATTCGGCCTTCTCACCAGCGCCCCGGAAAACTGGGCAAGACCCAGCTGAAGAACAAGGGCAAGACCGAGAGAGAAATTCAGCACCGTCAGATTATCCCTGAAATTCTGTTTGAGCTTTCGGATAATAAGACAGATAAAATACAGAATAAACGCCCCGTAGAGCGTTAAACCCAGATAGCCGTAATAATAAAAAAGCGCCGGCCAGTCATTTTCCACATCCCGCAGACCGTCCGTCTCCATTTCCGTGACCTCAAAGCCGAGAATGTGCGTCAAGGTATCGCATTCATCCCACACGAGAGAGGCATAATTGAGCTTCATGAGGCGGGTACTGATAATGTCGGCGCAGTTTAAGGTGACATCGTACTTATCCAGAATTCTGTCCATGCCGAAGCGGTCGATCATATCGGGGATAACGCCGATTATCGCCCGGTAATAGAAATCCTCGATCACGGCACGGACTTCCGGGATCGTCAGCTTATCCTCACGGCTCAGTGCTTTCGGGTCGTATCCCAAAGCCGTGATCTTACGTTCCAGCTCGCCCTGATCCTTCGACGCCGCCGCCTGCTGCATCGCCGTCACCTTATAGCGCGGGGTATAGGGATAGATCACGACGGAGGTAAGCATCAATATAACAAGCGTAATCAGAAAGGCGGCTTTTACGGTCTTTTTGTTGACGATCCTGTTCAGAACGACATAAAAGGCATAGCCGCCGAAGATGGCGAAAATCGAAAAATAGCAGGCTTTCGTGCCGTTTGTAATAAATACCACGGCCACAATGACAGGCAGAAGGATGTTTATTGTTTTTCTCTCGGAATAAACTGCCGGTAAGACCGCAAAAACGGAGAGCGTGACGAGAATGATGCTGTTGGCACAGCGGTTGGAGTCGATCACCCAGCCGCTTACGCCGAGTCCCTCGCCGTAGGTAACATTCTCCGTTCCGGTCAGGCAGGCTATGGCAAGAGCAAGACCGGTGATCAGAGCCGCAAGCAGGATGCCCTTTACCGCCTGCTCTCTTGTCTGCTCATCTTTGATATAATAAACAAGACAAATCGCAATAACAGGCATCTGGATCACTTTTGAAAGATATGATATATCAAAATAAGGGTCAATATATCCCACCCTTTTGCAGTTGAGAAAATGCAGCAGACAGTACATTCCCATCACGGCAAAGGGCAGAATAAAACGCTTCTTGTCCTTTACGCTTATCAGCAGACTCAAAGGCAGAAGGAGCATGATGATAAGGCGGATATATCCGGCCTCGGTCGCCACAGCATCGGCCCGCCAGTAAGCGATAATATCCAGCACCGGCTGCGCCGCTATCAGAAACGTTATCCAGTTTTTTTTGAAGCGTTCCGCCATTTTATGACCTCAAATAACCATATATATACTTTATGGCGCCTTCTGACGAAGACGCCATAAATATGCGCAGCGCTTACAGGCGCTCCTTGACCTTTGCCTTCTTACCCACGCGGTCACGCAGATAGTACAGCTTTGCTCTGCGAACCTTGCCCTTGCGGACGGTGGTGACAGAGACGATAGAGGGAGAATGAACGGGGAAGACCTTTTCGCAGCCTACGCCGTAGGAAATGCGGCGGACGGTGATGGTCTCATTGATGCCGCCATGCTTCTTAGCAATGATGGTGCCCTCGAAAGCCTGGTTACGCTCACGGTTGCCTTCCTTGACGCGGACAAGAACACGGACGGTGTCACCGACGTTCATTTCGGGCAGTTCTTTTTTTGTGTACTGCTCACTGAGAATTTTTACAAGATCCATTAGTTGATCTCCTTACCATATAGACGTTCTTATCGGAGGCTTTTCCCAAAGCGCGACAGCGGACCGCCTTTTTCTGTTTTGTGATCTCTCACAAAATCTAAAGTATTCTAACACATAAGCCGCGCCATTGCAAGCTTTTTTATTCGCAAAGGGCATAAATGCTTTTAAGGATGTCGTTGTTGTACTGCACAAGACCGTCCGGGTGTTTTTCTTCCTTTTTTGAGTTTACAAGCGCCGTGACAAGATCGTCATAGCCCCGAAGGCCCTCCGTATAGCTCTCCAGATTTTTCGTGCAGTACAGTGGAAGGCCGACCGCCATCGCCTCCATGATGTTGAGCGGCTGACCCTCATATCTTGAGGTTGAGATAAACGCGTCCATCAGCTTCATATAGCAGTAGGGATTTGTTTTATTTCCGAGGAAAAACACCTTTCCGTCAAGTCCCAGCTCCGTGCGCAGTTTTTCAAGAGAGTTTCTGTCCGGTCCGTCGCCGATGATAAAAAGCCGCAGATCGTCTCTCTGCTCACAGGCCTTCGCAAAAATGTCCAGCATGATGTCATAGCCCTTCTGCCGGCACAGCTTGCCCAAAGCGACGAAATTCATGCAGGCGGGATCGACCTCAGCATTCTCCGCCTCGCAGAGCATTTTTTCTTTTATTTCCCCGACGTTAATGACATTTGCTATGACCGTAAAAGGCTTGTCCGCAGTACCGGAGGCACGCTTAAAAGGCTCGATCAGCGCCTTTGAGACCGGGACAAAACCGTCGTAATACCTGAATTTCCCCTTGAAGTTCTGCCACAGGACGCGGTATCTCCACTCGTTTTGAAGCTTGATCTCCACATTGTTGTGAATCCACATCACGCGCTTTTTTGCCGGTATCGAAAGGGCGCCCACCGCGCAGGAGCATTGATAGGAATTGAAATCGATCGCAAGATCGTATTCGGGAAGACCGTCAAAATCGAAGCGTATGAGTTTTTTGGCAATAGCAAAAGGAATAAAGGAAAAGAGCTTCGAAACAGGCTTAAGATAATGTACCGTAACCGTTTCCGGGAGCTTCACATCCCAGAATTCATCCTTCTGCGAGAGGAAAAGGTCGACCGAGACCTTTTCCGGTTCGATCCGGTTCAGAAGATTGATCAGAGATTTTTGTATCCCTCCGACTCCCAGATCACTTTGAAAAACGGCGATTTTTTTCATTTCCCTTTTACCTGTAAACATTCATATTCTGATCGTAGGTCTCAATTCTTGTAAACTTTGCGAAATCCGGGGCGATCTCCGGCGCGTGGAGCCGGAGCGCTTCCGCTAAAAGCTCTGGGTTAAGCGTCGGCTCCTGCGCCGAGATCACGGCTTTGACTTTTACATCATTCCCGACCGGCTCAAAGGATATATCCTTTACAGCCGCCCTGACATCAAAATCACTCATGCCGCGCTTTGTTTTTTTCGGGACGATGATTTCTCCGTTTTCAAAAAACTCCGTAACTTTTTCAGCCATTTCTGCGGCGTTTCTGTCATCGTATTCAAAAACACCCTCGACTTCAAGCCATTTCAGCTCCGCCGCTTTGCGCTGCGGCTCGTAGGCTTCCGTTATTTCGATTCCTTCGGGCAGCACGGCGGTAAGCTCTGCGGGAAGGGTACTTAAATCGCAGCTCTCTTTGAGCTTAAAGTCCATCAGCTCGCAGACGCTGGCACAGCCCACGGAGAGCGGCAGAAGGATCGAGAGGATCGGATGCGGGTTAAAGCCCTCGGAGTATTTAAGTTCATACCCGGCTCTGGAAAAACCGCGCTGCATGGTGTGCATCAGATCAAGATGGGAAATATATACGGCTCTGCCGGTTTTTTTAAATCTGAGGCGGATTTTATCCATCACAGCGGCCTCCTTTCAGAAGAGCGGCGGCTCCGCAGGCACTGCACTGTCTGCGGCAGTCCGGCGAAAGCTCCGATTTATAGCACATCTCTCTCTCATGGATAAGGTGATTTTTCCGAACGCCGACATCGATCATATCCCACGGAAGGGTTTCATCCGCGCTTCTCTCCCGGAAAGCGTAGAAGGCCGGGTCGATGCCACAGTCTTCAAACGCTTTCATCCAGCGTTCAAAGGAGAAGTAATCCGTCCACGCGTCAAGTCTTCCGCCGTTTTTCACTACATTCTCTATGGCATCGGCGACTCTTCTGTCCCCTCGGGACAAAACCGCTTCGATAAGGCTCGTCTCCGCGTCATGCCAGTTATAGGTCACATTTCTCGCAGTGATGCTTGAGCGGAGAAGATTGACCCTGCGCAGGTATTCCTCCACGGTGATCTGACTTTCCCACTGGAAGGGGCTGTGCGGCTTGGGAATAAAGCAGGATGTGGAGATCGTTATTCTTACTCCCCTGTTTTTGTTCTTTGCGTTGACGCGCCAGCAGTGGAGGATATCGTCCGCCATCTGGGCGATCCCGACGATATCCTCGTCCGTCTCCGTCGGAAGTCCCAGCATATAGTAGAGCTTCACCGTATTCCAGCCGCCCGAAAAGGCCAGACGGCAGGTATTGAGCACATCCTCCTCGGTGACGTTTTTGTTGATCGCGTCTCTCAGTCTCTGACTCCCGCCCTCGACCGCAAAGGTAAGACCGCTTTTTCTCACCTTCTGCAGCTTTTCCATAATCTCCATGGAAAAGTTATCGGCTCTCAGGGACGGCAGAGAAAGGCTGATGCTCTTGCTCTCGCAGTATTCCAGAAGTCCGTCGCAAAGCTGCGCTAAGTCCCTGTAATCACTGGTGCTCAGCGAAAGCAGCGTCAGCTCCTCATAGCCTGTATTCTTCAGTGTCTCAATTCCCTGTTTAACAAGGGTATCGCATTTTTTGGAGCGGATGGGTCTGTATATATGTCCCGCCTGACAGAATCGACAGCCGCGCACACAGCCCCGGAAAAGTTCCAGGCAGACCCGGTCATGCACTACCTCAGTAGAGGGTACGACGGGCTTTGTAGGATAGGGTACGCTGTCCAGATCGCAGATGATCCGTTTCCTCACCTTTTCGGGCGCGCCGTCTTTTGCCGTGATCGATTTCACCGTACCGTCATCGTTGTAGTCGATGTCATAAAGGGACGGCACATAGATTCCCTCGATTTTTGCGGCTTTTTTCAGAAATTCCTTCTTGCCTGTTCCCTGCTTTTTAGCCTCTCTCAAAAGCCCAAGCAGCTCATTGTCCATCTCCTCGCCCTCCCCGACAAGAAAGAGGTCGATGAAAGGCGCCATCGGCTCGGCATTGACAGCGGCGGAACCTCCTGCAACGACCAGCGGAAGAAGGCTTTCTCTCTCTTCCGTCCGAAGCGGAATGCCGGACATAGAGAGCATATCGAGAACGGTCGTATAAGCCATCTCATAGCCTACGGAAAAGGCAGCAACATCGAATTCCGATACAGGATCCCCGCTTTCCAGAGCGTAAAGAGGCAGAGAGGCTTTTTTCATTTCCTCATACATATCCCCCCAGGGAGCAAAAACTCTCTCGCACCACACATAGTCCAGGCTGTTCATGGTGTTGTACAGAATGCTCATGCCGAGGTTCGACATACCGATCTCATAAGTATCCGGGAAGCAGAAGGCCACTCTCAGCTCAACGTTGCTTTTATCTTTAATGATCTGATTGTATTCTCCTCCCGTATACCTTGCGGGCTTCTGCACGCGCGGGAGGATCCTCTCTAATCTTTTATCCATGGTGTTCTCCGTATCATCAGAATATAGGATCATTCTACTATTCTTTTTCCGATTTTACAAGTCATCGGGCGAGATATTCACAGAAAGGAGCCAGACCCCCGCGATCGCTGCCCCGAAGCCGCCGTTTTTCATGACGAAAAAAAGCCCTGAGAATATCAGCAGAACGGAAAAGCAGACGCCGAATGCCGTTATGATCCCGTCCGCTTCATTCCGATTCGACAAAGATGAAAGGAGTATTTTCAAAGCACAGCCTCCGTCGAGCGGATAGACCGGCATACTGTTGAACAGAGAAAGAAAGAGACTGATATTGCAGGACATTTTAAGCCAGTCCGGCAAAGCAGCGGACGGGCAAAGCCTGCCGAAGAGAAAAAAGATCCATCCTCCGACCGGACCTGACATGCTTGAAAAGAACTTTTCAAACATTCCGTTGTTCCCGGAATATCTTATACACAGCCCATTAAGACTGAGATGCACGGATAGTATGCGGCATTTAAATACCGCAAGCGACAATAAATGCGAAGCTTCATGCACAGCAACAGCGAGTATCACAGCCACGGTTTTATCCGGCTTTCCCCAAAAAAGCAGCGATGAAAAGAATACGGTCGCCAGAGGAGACAATTCCAAAAAATGATTCATCATTTTTGTAAAATCATACCGATATTAGCGGTTTTTCAGCACTTATCATAATGAGATTATATTTTTTCTTTGTTGACTTTATAACTTTGAGGAAAATTTTTTTATAAAGAAAAAGAAAAAAATTAAATTCCCCCTTGACAATTTCCGAATTATCCTGTATTATGACAAAGCTGTCACGCGGGAGCATAGCTCAGCTGGTTAGAGCACCTGCCTTACAAGCAGGGGGTCACTGGTTCGAGTCCAGTTGTTCCCACTATTTACGCCTCGGTAGCTCAGTAGGTAGAGCAGCGGACTGAAAATCCGCGTGTCGCCAGTTCAACTCTGGCCTGAGGCACCATTTGCGGCTTTAGCTCATC
>JAZLGK010000179.1:0-12668 GCA_045616265.1 Candidatus Limivicinus sp.
ACAGCGAACAGTCCCATCCCTACATTGAGTACTAACCTATTTCAGACATTTCTCCCCTTCATTGAGTGATTGACCGCCCTACTTTATAAAATCCGGCATCTGAAAACTTCACATCTGCATAAATTACCGATGTGACTATGAAAACACCCATATGTACCTGGGGGACAACGGGGGCTGTGATTGAGATTTATGCTGCGGATATCAGACGTTACATAACATTTCAGGTTAGTTGATACCTATCTGTTGAAATCATTTCAAACTGATGCAGCAGTTGCTATATGTTTGATTCCAGTAAGGTTCACCCCCTTGGCAAAAGTTCACCCCCTAATGACAGAAATTCACCCCCTGAACTAACAGGGGGTGAACTCTGAAACCCATTGTATGATTATTAGGGTCATTTGCCAAAAGAAGTTCATGGTCGATTTTCTTACAAAAAAGCAGAAAGTCAATGAGGGTGAAATTCCTCAGTACTATATTGAGGAAAGCCATGAAGCTATCATTGAACCGCTGGAATGGGATGCTGTCCAGGATGAGATAAAGCGCCGGAAGTCCATCGGCAGAGCCTATAGCTGTAAGAGTGTGTTGAGCGCCAAGATTGTCTGCGGTGACTGCGGTGAATGGTACGGTCTGAAGACCTGGCACTCCAACGATAAATATAAGACAGTTATATGGCAGTGCAATCGCAAGTACGACAAGGACAAGCCGGACTGTTCCACTCCGCATTTTACGGAAGAGGAAATCAAAGAGCGATTTCTCAAAGTATACAACGGGATGCTGACCGACCGGAGTTCGGTTATTACCGCCTGCATGACTGCAAAAAATATTCTAACGGATACCACAGCAATTGAAGCTGAGATGAACGAACTGGTCAGTGAACTTGCCATCGTAACGGAGCTGACCCGAAAGTGTGTCGAGGAGAACACTTCCGCAGCACAGGATCAGAAAGAATACACAGCAAGATACAACGGTTATGTGGAGCGGTATGAAAAAGCCAAGGGGCGCTATGATGAGCTTTCCACTGAATGCGAAGCCAAGAAAGCGAAAGGACGAGCAATTGAAAGGTTCCTCGCTGACTTTGCAGAGCGGGACGAGCCGATTACCGAGTTTGATGACTGCCTTTGGTTGACAGCAATTGACCGGGTCACCGTCAGAAACGACGGAGTCCTGATCTTCCGGTTCAACTACGGCGGAGAAATAGAAGGCTGAAAAACTCCATCAAGAAATGACCGTATGAAAAATGTATTTATAGCAAGATGCCGGCTTTTTTGATGTTTCGGTAAAAATCCTGTATAATTATTTTTAAGTGTAAGATTTGTCCGTCAATCTTGTTATATAGGGTGAAGCGGAAAGGAAGTGACGTGATTGGAGGACAGCAGAATCATCAGCCTGTTTTTTGAGCGCTCGGAACAGGCAATCCGGGAACTGGACTGCAAATATGGCGGGGCTGTAAGAAAAACGGCTGCGAATATTCTGGATGATCGGCAGGATGTGGAAGAATGTGTGAACGATACTTACCTGAAGGTGTGGAACAGCATTCCACCAAAAGCTCCCGATCCTTTGGCACCCTACGTTTGCAAAATCTCACGCAATTCAGCCATAAACCGGTATCATGCCAACAACGCAGGAAAACGCAGCAGCAATTACGGTCTTGTGCTGGACGAGATGGAAGAGTGCATCCCGTCGGGGGTAAGTGTTGAAACGGAGCTTGAGGCAAAAGAACTCACCGCCGCAATCAACCGCTTTCTCTCCACGCTGAAGCCGGAAGACCGGTTTTTGTTTGTCCGCCGATATTGGTATGCGGATTCTGTCACAGATTTAGCCATTAACACGAACAGCAGCGTCAGCCGAATCTCTGTCCGTCTTTTCCGCCTCCGTGAGAAATTGCGGAACCAATTAATGAAGGAGGGCTTTCTTGCATGAAACAGGAACTGTTATCAAAGGCATTCGGTGATATTGACGAGAGCTTTATTTCGGAAGCATACCGCCCTGTTCCGATGGATGCATCAAGCACCTCGGAAAGGATCGTACACATGAGAAAGAAGCGGACCGTCAGTCTTGCATTGGCAGCGGCTCTGATACTCGCACTGGGAGTTACGGCATACGCGGTTTGGAACATCCATTCCGCACGGCAGCAGGAAATCAAGACAGATCTGAAGATTGAAGAAAACAATGTATCCAGTTATGTGGAATATGATGTTACGGAAGAACAGGAAAACAAACTTGTCCTGCTTTCTGCGGTTAACGACGGAGATTGGCAGCGTGTCTATGTGAATATTTCCCCCGTGTCAGAGGAGGACGCTGCCGGTTTCCCTGAGAGAACACGGTTTTCCTGGAGCTTTGATGGCACAGACATAGGCGGATTTGCTGCTCCAAAGACTCCCAGCGAGCTTACCTTAACCGGTCAAGATCAGATTCGTGAAGCTGTTCTTAAGTACTCCTACGATGAGGAAACGAAGACTCTGACAGTAGAGTGCCTTCTTGAGAAGAGTTTTATTAAAAAGGCAGAGTCTTCCCTCGGTACTGACGAGCTGCCTCTTCAGGTGAATATGATAGTTAAGGATAAGGAAATCCAAACCTTTGGCCCAATCTCCTTTGTCCCAACTGAGACTCAAATCCGAAGCTTTGACTTTAGCCATGCCGTGTACCACGATTCCATACTCGAGAAGGATATTGAAATCGTCGGTCTGGAACTGACACCGTTCAGTGCGGTATGGAAAGTGCGCTACGAGGGAGCTGAGTCTTTCCATACGCCAGAGGCGGATTGGGAGGCATATGCGCCTTGGTCCGCGCTGGAGGATAAAGTCGGCATGGAGTCGCTGCTGGTTTTCTCCGACGGGTCTTCCTTCTCCGCCGGCGGCGCTCTGACCACCCCGTGTAATAATGGCGTGGTGGAACTGCACTGTGGTTGGGGCAGCGCTATCAACATCGACGATGTTCAGCGAATCGTCCTGGACGATCTTGTACTTTGGGAAAACAAGTAAAAGATAATGCAATAGCAGAGCCATACGCTTAACAGCGCAGAGCCGGTAATCCATCAAAGCAATGTGATTACCGGCTTTTTTATCTATTGATACGAATTTGAAGTTCACCCCCTTGGCAAAAGTTCACCCCCTAATAACAGAAATCCACCCCCCAAGCTGATAGGGGGTGAACTCCGAACCATTGTATGATTATTAGGGTTATTTGCCATAAAAAACCTAATATCTCTTTTCAAACAGAAAAGAGTATGATAAAATAAGAAAAATTTAATAAGAAAGAGAGACAGAATGAAACTGAGGTATACTTTTGAAATTATGGACATGGGCGAGGAAATGTGCGCCGTGCCCGTGGGAGACAACTGTCAGCAGATGCACGGGATATTGCAGCTGAACGATGTGGGTGCAAAGATGCTCAAATATATCGCCGAATCGAAAACTCCCGAAGAGGTACATGAAAAGCTCTGCGCAGATTACCCGGAAGATGATAAGAACGATATCGGACAGAAGCTGTGCAATTTTCTCAACCGGCTTATTGCAGAGGGAATTCTGATCCCGTGATCTTGAATGAATATGGAATATACAGGAATAAACAGAATAATACAGAGTGAAGCTTTACAGGAGCTTCTGGACAAGATTTCGGACGGTACGGTTCGAGATATTATCGATGATTGGAAATGAATTTTCTCCTTTTCCATGCGCTATAAGTGGATCGTTCTTTTTTATACGGTTCTCGGTCTGCTCTCCTCGACTTTAAGCGTTGCGGCCTCCTATGTGAGCAGTATGATGATCAACATCATCACCGGCAAGCAGATGGAAAAGCTCCCTTTACTGATCGGCATAACGCTGGGGACGACGGCATTTTCCCTGATCTTCGGCTACATTATGTCCCGCGTTTCCACAAAAATATCGATCTATGTCAATAACGACATTCAGGGAGAGATTTTCGATAAGATCGTGGACGTAAAATGGACAGAGCTGAACAAATATAAAAACGGCGACCTGCTCAACCGTTTCAACTCCGATGTAAGCACGGTCAGCGGCAATGCCATTGCCTGGATACCGAATGTTCTGATCAATATTTATACGTTTGTCATCACCTTCATCGTGCTGTACCGGATGGATCATATCATGGCATGGATAGGGCTTTTATCCGCGCCCTTCCTCTTCCTTATGTCCCACTACATACTGCGCAAGCAGAGAGAGTACCGCAAACGTGTTCTGGAGCTCAACAGCAACATGATGAGCTTTGAGATGGAAACCTTTTATAACATGGACACGGTCAAGGCTTTCGGTGTGTGGCGCGTGCTTTCCAAGTCTGTGTGTGGCGCGTGCTTTCCAAGAGACTGAGAGAATGGCAGGGGAGATACAAGCAGTTTAATCTGGAATACAATATGTTCCAGATCAAGACGAATATTGCCCTGTCGATCGTCAGCACCGTCGTCACGTTAGGCTCCTTCGGCTACTGTCTTTACAGGCTCTGGACAGGACAGATCCTATACGGTGATATGACCTTCTTCCTCGGTCAGCGCAGCGCTCTGACAGGAAAATTCAATTCCCTTGTCGGAACCATCCCCGGTATGCTCAACTCCGCGATCTCCACCCACCGTATCCGCGAGATCGTTGATCTTCCCAAGGAGGAGCATGATATCGAGACATACAAGGCTGTGCGCGAAAAAGCGAAGGATGGGCTTTCCATCGAGCTTAACGATGTCGACTTTTCCTATACCGACGGTATGAAGGTCTATGAAAACGCTTCCTTTGCTGCTCATCCCGGGGAGATCGTTGCTGTGCTGGGTGAATCCGGCGGCGGCAAAACGACTCTTTTCCGGCTCCTGCTGGGTCTCGTTCAGCCGGAGAGCGGCGAGGTCGTTCTCCGAGATCGGGAGGGTAAGGCGGTCAATATGAACGCCGACCTTCGCCGCTTTGTCTCTTACGTGCCGCAGGGCAACACCCTGATCATGGGCACGATCGCCGAGAATATGCGTATGGTCAGGGAAAACGCGACGGATGAGGAGATCATCGACGCCTTGAAAATTGCCTGCGCGTGGGAGTTTACAGAACCCATCGGGATAGACAGTGAGCTGCGGGAGCGCGGCAAGGGTATCTCCGAGGGACAGGCGCAGCGGTTGAGTATTGCCCGCGCTGTTTTGCGGGACGCGCCGATCCTTTTCCTGGACGAGGCTACCAGCGCATGGGCAATGACTACATCCCCGGCAACTTTCTCACCAGGACGATCCCTTATATGCTGCTTGGCAGGCTGATTTACAGATTTTATGACCGGCTGGCGGAAATCGGCAATGCCCTGCCCGGGGGACTTATCATGCTTGGCCTTGTTCTGAGCGCAGCGGAGTATGCGGCTTTGTATTTCAGCGGCAAGCTGGGCTATACAAACCACTTTATCGGTTTTATCCCCATTGCTTTGGGTGCCTGCCTGAAGGCGGTCTCGGCGGACAGGGGCGGCAGGACGAATCTTTTCGGTCTGTGCGCTTCAAAAATGTATAAGCCCATGTATTATATCTTCAACCCACTTTATTACATCCTGATCATAGGCGGACGTTTTATCTTCCGTTCAGTGCAGGGGTATTATTATTTTGAACTCTTTGCCGGTCTTATCACAGCGGTTCTCACATTCGGCGGCTGCTTTCTGTACGCATTGCTCTCGGTAAAACGGCAGGAGCGGTCTTATCTCAAAGCTGAAGCGGAAGCCGAGAGAGAAAGGGAACAGGAAGAGCTTTACGGTGAATAAGCACCATAATAATGCAGAATGCATAATTGATGTGTCGGTAAACCCGGAAGTGCTCAAACACGCAATTTACTGATAAAACACCCATGCGCAAAATTGCGCACCTCAATAAATGAAAGCAGAGCGCGCATGGGCGTTTTTACGCATCCGTTCCGGTTGCCGCAAAAGCGGCGAGGAACGGGCGATTATTATAATATTAACTATGGAAGCGGAGCTATCATAGTTAATGCGAAAACTCTCCCCGGAGCCGAAGCTCCGGGGAGAGCAATTTTTTATCGGATTTTCCTATACTTTACATTACAGGATGTCGATCCAATCGTTAACGGTTTCCTTGGTGAATGCGTTGAGCTTGTTCAGGAAGAGAACCGTGCCGCCGTCGTCCTTCTCGACAACTTCCAGATCCTCAAAGCCGGGAGCGGAGAGAGTGGAGCCGACAGAGCCGTCCAGCTCGCCGTTGACCATTGCAACTGCTGCATAGCCGCAGACATAACCGAGCTCAATGGGGTTCCAGAGGTAGGTGGCATCGCAGATACCTGCATCGATGTACTCCTTCATGTCGGAAGCGAGAGTCAGACCGGTGACTTTGATCTGATCGGCAAGACCTTCATCCTGTACGCACTTTGCAACTGCGGGTGCGCCATTGGTGGTGGGAACGATAAGACCCTTGAGGTCGGGGTTGGCCTTCAGGAGAGCGAGGGTAACGTCGTAGGACTTCTGGTACTCGTCGTCGCCGTAAACAACGCCTGCATACTCGATATCCTTGTATGCTTCGTCATTTTCGAGAGCTTCCTCGATGAAGCTGATCCAGAGGTTCTGGTTAGGAGCGGTTGCACCTGCGGAGACAACAGCGATCTTGCCTGCGCCGCCGATGGACTCAACGATGGAGCGGAGCTGCTGGAGACCGATTTCCTTTGCGGAAGCGGGCTCTACGTCGAGGTCACGGCCTTCTGCTGCAACGGGAGCATCCCAGGAGAGGACCTTAACGCCCTCTTCACGAGCCTCGTTGAGGATGTCTACCAGACCGTCGGCATCGTTTGCGGAAACGCACAGAGCGTCAACGCCCTTGTCGATGAAGTTCTGGATGATACGGATCTGACCGTCGTTGGAGCCGTCTTCGGGACCGTCGTGCTCGAAGGTGAAGCCGAGTTCTTCTGCTGCCTTCTCAAAACCGGTGACACCGGCCTGGAAGTAAGCGTTGCCGGACTGCTTGTAGACTACGCCGATGTAGAGACCGTCGCCGGGCTTAGCGTCGTCTGCGCAAGCAATTGCGGACAGGGAGAGAACCATTGCGAGTGCGAGGAGGAGTGCAAATGTCTTTTTCATTTTGGGTATTCCTTTCTTATTTTTCCGTGCAATGCACGGTTATTAACATTTTCTCTGCCGGTCCATTCATCCCAGAAGAACGGATTGCCACACCATCCTGCGGGATGGTTCGCAATGACAGTTATGGGTGGGGTGATTGAACAGCAAATTCGCATTATGCGTTGGCGTGCTCTTTTTCTATGGCCTCATGCTGCGCCTTGAGCTTCCTTGCGTTTGAAATATCCTTTGCAATGTTGGGGAGCAGAACAGAGAGGATCAGCACAACGCCGACCGCCAGATTGACCGTACTGTCAACCAGCGAGAACACCGTGCCGAGTCCCTTTTTAAGCAGACCGAATATTATCATACTGATAATAACGCCGATAACGTTGCCCTTGCCGCCGTCCGTTGAGAAACCGCCGAGAACCGCCGCCGCTATCGCGTACATCTCATAGCCCTCCATTGCGTCGGCGCGGATGGAGCCGGAGGACGCGGAGGCGACATAGAAAATGGAGGTTATCGCGGACATGAGCCCGGTTATCGCAAAAACGATGATCTTTATCTTATCCACCTTTATTCCGCTGTAACGGCTGGTCACAGGGTTTGTACCCACAGCGAACAGCTTACGCCCGCTGGTGGTGTGGTGGAGAATGATATAAAACACTATCGCAAAGCCGAGGAACCAGAACAGAATGACAGGGAACTTTACCCCGCCTATCTTCACGTTGTTGCTGAGTACCTTGATGGAGTTGAAAACGTCGTCGCCCTTATAGACGAGAGTGTTTCCGCCGAGCAGCAGATAGCACATGCCGCGGAAGAAAAGCATCGTGGAAAGCGTGATGATCATCGGGAACAGCTCTTTGAACTTTGTGATGAGCAGTCCGTTTATCGATCCGCAGAGAGTACCTGTCAGAAGTCCCGCGATTATGGACAGGGCAAGCGCCAGCTTTGCGTCCATTCCGCCGGTGGTGAACTTACCGTAGAGCACGAACAGCACCGAAGCACTCAGTGCGCCGGTAGCGCCGACGGAGATGTCTATATCGCCCATTGCCAGAACCATCATCATGCCCAGAGTCATAAAGCCGTAGAGCAGATAGGGCTGGAGACCGGGGATGAGCTGTTTTAAGCCGAACGCCGCTTTTTTATACTGTCCGTTCGCTATGTTGGACTGATCCTTCAGCGAAAACACCGCCCAGAGCACAATAAGCAGAACTACCAGCAGGGTTTCCCATCTCAGCAGGGATCTTATACCTTTTTTCTTTTCCATCAGATATTCCTCCCCAGCAGATCCTGTTTTGCAGCCATACGCTGAAGCATTGCATTGAGCAGTATTGCAAGCAGAATAAGTATGCCTTTAATGAGCTCGGATATCATGGTGTTGGAGATAAAGACCTGCGGGACGGCACTGTTGATGGTGGCTATCATCACTGCACCGATCACAACGCCCGGAACCTTGCCGTATCCGCCGGTGACGGCAACGCCGCCCAGAACACAGGAGGCGATGACGAACATTTCTTCGCCCGTTGCGGAGCTTTTTTCAACCGCATTGTAAAAACCGTCCCACATGACGCCCGCAAGCCCCGCCGTTGCGCCGCAGATAACGTGCGCAAGGAGCTTTGTGCGGTTGATATGTACGCCGCGAACCTGAGCGGCAACGCTGTTGGAGCCGACCGCATACATATTGCGTCCCGTGCGGGTGTAGCGCAGGAAAAGCCATGTGAGAGCCGTCACGCAAATGGCTATCCATACCAGAACGGGAAGTCCGAGGAAGCTTTTGAGAATAAAACCGCGAAATTCGGGAGTCAGATCTGTAGGACTTATTTTATTAAGTCCGAGCAGCCAGTTCATAGGGATAAGCGCTCTGGCGATATAGTTCATGCCAAGAGTTGCAATTATGGGGAGGACACGTCCCCAGCCGGTGAGCAGACCGCTGACCGCGCCGAAGGCAGCGCCCACAAGAATGGCAACGACAAACATCATCGGAATGGATGTAATATGTCCGTCACGCATGAGCATACCGGTAAGCGATCCGGCAAACGCCAGAACACCTGCAACCGAAATATCAATTGAGCCTATAAGCAGTACGCACATCATTCCGCACGCCATTACGAGGTCAATAGCGGCGCCCTTGAGAATGTTGATATAGCTGTTCTTCACAAATCCGGGCACAGCGATGGAAACGGCTATGACAAGCACTATAAAGATAACGACAAGAGGTATCTCGCGGTACTGACTCACCACGGAGAAAAGAGAAGCTTTTTTATTCTTTTCCATTTCAGTCTCCCCTCTCTTCCGGCATGGCCGCCGCAAGGATCTGATTTTGCGTAAGACCCTTCGCGTCAAACTCCGCTCTCATGTGTCCCTCGCTCATTACATATATGCGGTCGGACATATTCATGACCTCGGGCATTTCAGAAGAGATCATGATAATCGCTATTCCCTGCGATGCAAGCTCTGCCATGATCTCATAGATCTGCGCCTTGCTTCCCACGTCTACGCCCTTTGTAGGCTCGTCGAGAATGATTATCTTCGAGCTTGCGGCAAGCTGCTTTGCAATAACGACCTTCTGCTGGTTGCCGCCGGAAAGCGTATCCGCAAGTGTTTCCGAACCGGGTGCACGGATCTTCAGCTCTTTATGGTATCTGTCTCCCACTTCCTTTTCTTTTGCGGGAGAAAGGAAAGCACCCTTTTTCATGCTCTCAAGCACGGGGAGAGTTATGTTGTTGCAGATCGACCACGCCAGAAGAAGCCCCTGCTTATGTCTGTCTTCGGGGAGAAGGCTGAGTCCCATTTTCATCATCTGCTCAGGCTTTGCGTGAGTGCACTTTTTGCCGAACAGATACACTTCACCCTCGCTCGCCTCGGCAACGCCGAAGATGGTCTCTGCAAGCTCTGTGCGCCCCGCACCGACAAGCCCCGTCAGACCAACGATCTCACCGGCGTGGAGATTAAGGCTCACATCGCGGAAATAACCCGTTCGGCTGAGATGCTCAACCCGCAGTACCTCTTCACCGATTTTCGGGTGTCTCTCGGGGTAATACGCCGCTATATCGTGACCGACCATGTTATGTACGAGCGTGGCGGAATCAACATGATCCTTTTCCATGTCCCATGTGCCGACATATTTTGCATCGCGGAACACCGTCACACGGTCAGCCAGATTGAAAATATCCTCAAAGCGGTGAGAAATGAGGATGATTGCACAGCCCTGATCGCGCAGGCGGCGGGCGATATTATAAAGGTCCTCGCTCTCCTGCTTGGAAAGAGCGGCGGTAGGCTCGTCCATGATGAGAATACGCGCATTCTGGCTCAGTGCCTTGGCTATTTCAACAAGCTGCTGCTGCGCAACGGAAAGAGAGCCGACAGAGACCTTGGGATTGATACTCGCGCCAACGGACTCAAGAAGCTTTTTTGCCTCGGCATTGGCCTTTTTCCAGTTGATAAACGGGCCTGTCATAAACTCGTGACCGATGAAAATATTCTCCGCAACGCTCAGATCGGGATAGGAGGCCGCGTGCTGGTGAATGGCTGCAATACCGTATTTCTGGGCAACGATCGGGTCGGTCATTTCGACCTTTTCTCCGTCAAGGATGATCTCTCCGCCATCCGGCAGATGAACGCCAGCAAGCACCTTTATAAAGGTGGACTTGCCCGCGCCGTTCTCGCCGGCAATCGCGTGAATTTCGCCCTCTCTCAGGTCAAACTGCACATCGTCCAGCGCCTTGACACCCGGAAAGATCTTTGTGATATGGTGCATTTCAAGTAAATTCCCTGGCATGACTCTCCTCACTCTCTATGTATGTTTTTCACTTAGATTAATTATAACTGAAATCTCATAATAAATCAACAAATATTCACTTGATTATTACATTTTTTCTGATTTTGTTAATATTTTCACACTTTTTTGCGACCTTATCGGCTTTTCGGCCTGATTAATACAGGGTTCGGTGAGATCTGCCTCTTGCCGAACCCCGCATTTTTATTCTTCTTCACCCCAGAGGAGAGCACATTTTACGGCTTTGCGCCAGCCCTTTAAAAGTCCGCGGCGTTTTTCGTCGTCCATTGTCGGACGGAACACCCTGTCAATCGCCCAGTTATTCCGGATGTCCTCCCGGCTTTCCCAGTAGCCGACCGCAAGTCCCGCGAGATATGCCGCGCCGAGAGCGGTAGTTTCTATACAGCGCGGGCGGTAAACATCGGAGGTCAGGAGGTCACTCTGGAACTGCATGAGAAAATCGTTCGCGCAAGCTCCGCCGTCCACCTTGAGACCGCTGATCTTTATACCGGAATCCTGTTCCATGGCTTTGGCAATATCATAGGTCTGGTAGGCAAGCGATTCAAGCGTTGCCCGGACAAGATGCGCCCGGTTAAAGCCGCGGGTGATGCCGACAACGACGCCTCTTGCTCTCTGGTTCCAATACGGTGCGCCGAGCCCCGTAAACGCCGGGACAACATAGCCGCCCGCACAGTCTTCCACCTTTTCGGCATACTGCAGACTTTCCGAAGCGGTAGAGATCACGCTGAGCTGATCCCGGAGCCACTGAACCGCGGCACCTGCAACAAATATACTTCCTTCCAGAGCATATTCCACATGACCGTCAATGCCGACTGCGATCGTAGTGACAAGACCGTTTCCGGACTCCACAGGCGTTGTGCCGGTGTTCATCAGCATGAAGCAGCCTGTGCCGTAGGTGTTTTTCATTTCACCGGGAGCAAAGCAGCACTGCCCGAACAGTGCGCACTGCTGGTCACCCGCCGCACCGGAGATGGGGATCGCTCCGCCGTACAGTTCAAAGCAGCTTTCTCCGTAAACACAGCTTGAAGGCTTTACCTCTGGCAGCATACACGCGGGGATATCGAGCATTTCAAGAAGCTCGCTGTCCCATTCGAGGGAATGGATATTGAAAAGCATCGTGCGGCTGGCGTTGGTATAGTCGGTCACGTGTACCCTGCCGCCGGTGAGCTTCCAGATGAGCCACGTATCGATCGTGCCGAACAGAAGCTTTCCCGCTTCGGCCTTTTTTTTCGCGCCGGGAACATTGTCCAGCAGCCATTTGATCTTTGAGCCGGAAAAATACGCGTCCGGCACAAGCCCGGTCTTGGCTTGTATGGCGTCGGAGTATCCCTTCGCCACCAGTCCGTCAATAATGTCCGAGGTGCGGCGGCACTGCCACACGATGGCGTTTGCAATGGGCTTTCCGGTCTCTTTATCCCAGACGACCGTTGTTTCACGCTGATTGGTAATGCCGATCGCGGCGATGTCTGCGGCTGTCACGCCGAGCTTTTTCATGGCGGCGCGGGAGACCTCGAGCGTTGTATCCCATATCTCATCCGCGTCATGCTCCACCCAGCCCGGTTTCGGAAAGATCTGACGGAATTCCTCCTGAGCCGTTGCGCAGATGTTGCCTGCCTTATCAAAAAGAATACAGCGGGAGGAAGTTGTACCCTGATCGAGAGACATTATATATTTCATATCCTAAGGCTCCTTTTTTGATGTTTTTTTTAAGGGCACCTCTAAAAATTCTCCTGTGCTCATCTTGCTTGACCTTTTTCCGTCATATTTCATAAAAATGCTCGGAAATACACAAAGTATTCCCTGCGCTTTTTATTTCATCTGCCGAAAAAATCTCTGCGCAATCTGAACA
>JAZLGK010000180.1:0-5688 GCA_045616265.1 Candidatus Limivicinus sp.
AAAACTCAATGTGCTCTTTATTCATAGCTGTTCTCCCTGTATCGGTCTGAAAGTATGTTTAACAAAAAGAATTATGGCAATACCGCATAATGCGGCAAGAGCAGATGGCGAGAGAAAATGGGTTCAGCTTTGCATAAGTTCGCGTAAGCCAAATCGAAGATTTGGACGCTCACTTATGATGAAGGCATTTTTCCGCAGGAATACTTTGTGTATTGCAAGAAAAAATGACAAAATCTGAGCACATTTTATCCGTCAGCTGCCGCAGACGTATTGTGCGGTGTTGCCCTAACTTTCTGCCTGCTAAAAGATGCGGATTCCCAGTTCTGCCCTTTAGGGTACACCAGTGTTGCGACACTGGTTCGGAATGACACTCTATTTCGGGTTGTGCAAAATGCCAACCATCAGGTTGAAGAAATTGCTCTTTCAGGGGAATCAAAGAGTACAAAACAGGCTGTGCATTTTCATCGTGCACAGCCTGTAACTATGTTGTTCAGATCAGCTTTTCAAAAGCGGTTTGGAGTTTTGCCGTTGAGCTGATGCAGATGTCGGCGTTTGCCTTGTTCTCGGACATGATGGCAATGGCTTTCATGGCGATATTCTTTGCTCCTTTGACGCCTGCTTCGGAGTCCTCGACCATGGCGCACAGGCGGTGGTCAATGCCGATCCTGTTTGCGGCAAGAAGATAGCCCTCAAAATGAGGCTTGGAGCAGGTAATGTCGTTGCCGGTGACAAGCGCGTCAAAGGCGTCTGTCATACCGATGTTGGCTAAAATCGCGTCGGTATTCTTGCTGACGGAGAAAAGGGAGCAGGGAATATGCTTTTCATGCAGGTATTCTATTGCCTCTTTGATCCCGGGCAGAACATCCTTCGGTGACAGGGATTTCAAAAGCTCTTTATAATACTCGTTCTTGCGTACAAGAAGGCTTTCAAATTCCCCGTCGCTCGTTTGGATATTGCCCCAGCCGAGCAGAAGCTTGAGACACGCGGCGCGGGAAACACCCTTGAACTGTTCGTTCCGTACTTCGTCAAACGGAATGCCCAGCTCGTCGGCAATTCTCTTCCACGCCTGAAAATGAAACTTCGCGGTGTCGGTGACAACACCGTCCAGATCAAAGAGCACACCTTTGACTTTACGGCAAACGATAACGCTCTCCCCTGTTACGGTGATTCTTTCGCCGTAAACACATACCTCTAACGGCTCTCCCTCCGTAACACGGAGCGTGCAGACATCACCCTCCGCCGTGACAGCGATATGTCTGCCCCGGAAATACAGCGGAAAGCTCACTTTCCCGAGCTCCTTCGGGATGATCGGGAAGAGGGAAAGTCCCTCATCCGAAATGCGAAGTCCGCCGAATCCAAAGGTCAGAATGGAGTATGCCCCGCCCATGTTGGCGATATGCAGCCCGTCGCGGGTGTTGCCGTTATCGTCCCGGGTATCGATGCCGATGCTTTTTTCAAGATAGGCATAGGCTTTTTTTGTATCGCCGAGACGCGCCGCCATCACGGAATAGATGCAGTTGGAAAGGCTCGAATCGTGCGTGGTGACTTCCTCATAGTAAGCAAAGGAGCGCATCATGGTCAGCACATCCTCCTCGCGGTAGAGGAAGTTTGCCAGCACGCTGTCCGCCTGCTTGAGCACCTGACAGCGGTTGATCTGCAGGGGGTGATAGTGCATCAGCAGCGGGAAATTCTCTTTCGGAACAGAGGAAAGATCCCAGCGTTTTTTGCTGAGGAAGCTGTCGTCCTGCGCGATGATTCCAAGCCTATCATCGTGGGGATAGAACATTCCTTCCCCTGCGCGCTTAAACCCGTTAAGCTCTTCATCGGTCAAAGAAAGCTTTTCTTTCAGCGCATCGAGTCCGCCGATTTTTGCAAGCTCACCGCACAGCCGATATGCGCCCAGAAGGTTATTTGCAGCACAGCAGTTTGTATAATAGTTATTGTTTACGATGCAGGTATATTCGTCCGGTCCGGTAACGCCGTCGATCCGGAAGCTCCCGTCCAGCCAGTGACCGGCGTCGAGCCAGAGTCTCGCGGTCTCCACAAGTAGCTCGCAGCTCTCGGGGAGGAAGGATTCATCGTGGGTGATCTTCCAATAGTTGAGGAAAGCGCCCGCGATATCTCCGTTGATATGGTACTGCGCAGAGCCGGATGGGTAATGGCTGGAACACTCGGAGCCGGTGATTGTGCGCCAGGGGTAGAGCGCGCCGCTTTCGTGACCCATAATCTTTGCGTGGGCGCGGGCGGAATCAAGCTGGTGATAGCGGTATGTAAGCAGAGCTTTTGCTATTTGAGGATCACTGTTGAGGAAAAACGGCAGAACGTATATTTCACTGTCCCAGAAATAGTGCCCCTCGTAGCCCTCGCCGGAAAGTCCCTTTGCGGCGACGTTGGAAAGCCCGTCCTTACCCGCCGAGCAGAGCATCCCCCACAGGCAGAAATCAAGCTGAGATTGAAGCTCTTCGTCTCCGCTGATCTTCACTCTGGCGTGAGTCCAGAATTCATCCAGATAGCGGCGCTGGGCATCCTTCAAAGCGGTAAAATCACAGACTCTGCCGTCCGTCTCCTCCGCGCCAAGCTCGGAATAGACGGCATATTTATGGAAAGTAAAGCTCTCGCCCTTTTCAATGCGCGCTTTCGTCTCAACCGCAAGGAGTCCCGGTATGCCGGTATTCACTTCCGTGCAGGAGACAAAATCATGCGAGACATCGCATCTCAGGCATCTTTTACTGTTCTTCGTCCGAACCGTAACGGACATGGAGCCGTTATTTTGCTCAGATGCCGTAACATCCAGCATCTCGCCGCTTCCGGAGGCCACACGCGGGTCGCCTACGGCGGTGAAATTCTTTACATTCCCGTTGAGCTCGCTGACAACACGGAGATCATGACTTCCCTCCAAAGCGGTGACGGCACATTCCACGGCGAACACGTTTCTTTCCGTAAAGCTCACAAGACGCGTGAATTTTACAGAAAGCCTGCCGTTCTCGGTCTGGAAAAGGAAGGTCCTCTCGTACACGCCGTTTTTCATATCCATGACCTGACGGAGCTGTTCGCCCTTCCAGCACACCACAGCCTCACCGCCGTCATAGATACGGATGCTCTGCGCGTCGGGAAGGTTGACGATCTGCTGCTTGCTCTCGGGAAAACCGTAGAGCTTTTCGTTGTAGCTGATCGGCTCCGTCTCGCAGAAGCCGTTGATGTAGCTGCCTCGGATGGAGGATGCCCCTTCAGGGACACCCTCCTCAAAGCAGCCTCTTACACCGAGTCTTCCGGAGGCAACATGAAAAAGTGTTTCATTTTTCAGTCTTAAGTTTTCGTTATAACCTTCCGATGAAAAAATCAAATCGGGCACGTTTCTTACTCCTTAACAGCACCGGAAACCATTCCGGAAACGATCTGCTTCTGGAACAGCAGGACAATAATGAGAGTGGGTATGACAACGACAACTGTCGCGGCCGTGATCTCGCCCCAGAGGATCGAGAACTGGGTGCGCAGGGCGTTGATAGCCACCGGCACGGTCTGATACATCTTGTCGGAGTTCAGGGTGCAGGTCAGCAGGTATTCATTCCATGCGGAAATGAAGGTCATGATCGCACAGGTGAAAACACCGGGGAGAGCCACGGGGAAGATGATCTTCCACAGGGTCTGCCAGGTTGTACAGCCGTCGATGTGCGCCGCTTCCTCGATAGAGATGGGGATGCGCTTGAAGTGCGCTACCATGATCCATGTGGCGGAGGGGAGAGTGATGGAGGAATAAGCGAGCGTTACCCAATAGGAGTTGAGCAGCTTCAGCTTGTAGAACATATTGAAGATAGGTCCTACAATGACCATCTGCGGGAACATGGAAACGCCGAGGATCAGCGCCATGAGAAGATTCTTACCCTTAAAGTGGCATCGGGCAAGAATGTAGCTGGAGAGGGTGGAAACCGCGACAACATAGACGGTCGTTACCAGAGAAACGATCAGGCTGTTCTTGATAGAGTCAAGAATACCCTTGTCGATAACGGTCTTGAAGTTCTGCACCGTGGGATTGTTGGCTATGATCTGGAACGCGGTCTTGCCGAAGATCTCTTCCCCGGGTTTGAAGGAGGTGACCAGGATCCAGAAGAATGGGAAAACCATTACCGCAAGAAAGAGAACGATGATGATCGTGGAAATAATTCTTGTAGATTTATCTGTTTTCATTTCTGTCTCCTCCTTAATCGTCCGAAATAAGCTCTGCGCCCAGAACCTTCACGAATATGAAGGCGATAATGGCAACACATACCGCCATAGCCAGCACGACCGCCGAGCCGTAGCCGTAGTTGCTCTGTCCGATCATCAGCTTATAGGCGTAGATCGACAGTGTTTCCGTTCCCTGCGCGCCGCCTGTTAAAACAGCGATCAGGTCGTAAACGCGGAAGGCGTCCAGTGTACGGAACAGCAGCGCAACGAGCATGGAGGGCTTCAAAAGCGGCAGGGTGACGGAGAAGAAGGTCCTCACGGGACCTGCGCCGTCGACCATGGCGCTTTCATAGAGACCCGCGTCGATGATCTGGAGACCCGCCAGCAGAAGAAGCGCCATATACGGCGTAGTCTTCCATACGTCCGCCAGAATCGCGGCGGTCATAGCGCCGCCGGCAGAGAGAAGCATCTGCTCGGGAGCTGCGATAAAGCCAAGGTCTGCAAACACTTTTGCCACGATACCGCTTGAGCCGTCATACATATAGCTCCACATCAGAGCGGAGACGGCGGTCGGGATCGCCCAGGGGATCAGAGCCGTGGTACGCACGATGCCGATACCCTTGATAGCCTTGTTCATAATAAGAGCCAGCCCCATACCGAGACACAGCTCAAAGAAAACAGAGATGACCGTGAACAGGAACGTACTGCCCAGCGATTCACCGAAACGGGTGTCGCTCAAAAGCTTCTTATACGCGGCAAGACCGGTAAAATTGCTGTTGATAAAGCAGCCGTTGATCTCGTCAAAAAGGGTGGTCTGTGTTTCCAGGCCGTTGACGAATTCCACATCGGGGTTTCTCTCAAAGATGGCGACAAGTCTGGTGCGGATATCGTTCATAGTCGCCTGCATAGCCTGAGCGTCCTTCTTGGACATACTCACGACTTCTTTGGCTTCCTTGTATGGCTCAGCCACAGCGGTGATCTCCTCCATAATGCCCTGCAGCTCGGCAGCGTCATTCTCGGGGAGAACAGTGACCTCGTCTTCCAGATACCACACGGAATAATCGCAGTCCTCATAGAAAAGAGGCGCGTTAAAGTTGGAGCCGGTATAGAGCCCCGCCGCAGTCTGGTCGTTTGTGCGGTAGTCAAACAGGGAGTAAACAACGGAGGTTATAATCGGATAGATCGCAAAAACAGCGAGAAGCAGGAACAGAGGCAGTAAAAACGCGGCCTGCTTTGCTGTGATTCTTTTTTTCATTTGCCCCTTCCTTTCATTTTTTGTATATTGCAGTAAAATTATTTTTTGCACAATCGCAGCACTGTCATTGCGAACCAGTGCGCACTTAGTGGCAATCCGCATCTCCTTAACGATGTTCAGACTTCATCAATTAGGCGATTGTAAAAGTCGGGCAATTAACCACGGCGTTATGTCCCAATCACGGTAGGGAACGGTCTTGACCGTTCCGAAAACTCCGGGGCTGCGGCTTGTCTGCGGAACGCTCAAGAGCGTTCCCTACGGTGCGGTGG
>JAZLGK010000181.1:0-40342 GCA_045616265.1 Candidatus Limivicinus sp.
AACGCCTCCGCCCTTGACATGCCCTCTTACGTTTGCTATTTTGTAGATAAGGCGGCAGCCGCTTGCGCCGCTCCCGCCTTAAAATATTTTGCCCTATTTTATACCGCTTCTTGATGTTTACACAGAATTTGGGATACTACCGATTGATCCAATTCTTCTCTTGTCAATAGTCTGATTTCCAATGTATTCCTCAACTAATTCTGATTTTTATCAGAGCTTTTTCTCCGGTCTGTGTGCGAAGTAAACCATGTTCGGACGGTAAGACATAATCCGATCCCAGTCATTCTGTAAAACCGGGTTGCTATCATATGCTCCAAGATGTTCTATCGGTTCCAAATCTCCCACAAAGCAGGAACCGTCATCGAGGATCAAAGATATGCTGTCTTCACTATGACTTGGCGTGTGTACTATTTCACCGGATAGTCCTATAGAAGATAAAAACTTTCTGCTTTCCTCACATGAAATGATTGTAGAATCCGCGTCATTTATCACACGGAAAGGCAGTTTATCCTTTTCAAAGATTCTATCGGAAAAGTGTACCGACGATTTCTGCAGGTCCACCAGTAACAGTTTTGCACCCTGCGTGGCAAGCTGTCCGATAAGTCCCATGTGATCCGGATGATAATGCGTGGCAAGCACATATTTAATATCAGACATCTTGATACCTGCATTTTTTATTGCTTTGTAAAAAGCAGGCATCGTCCCGGCATAGTCTGTGTCTATCAGCAGACTGCCTTGGGTTCCTTTAACGAAAAATGTATTTGTATTACCGTACTTCAGTTTAATCATATGTTTTCTTGTAAATTGAAATAATTTATCTTATTTCTTTCCCTGTGCGGGTATAATGTCCATTTACTGTTTTCTTCGCTTCCGGAAGTTCCTCATAAATAGCTGTAAACAGTTTCTCAAGGAACTCTCTATTATCCACATCCTCAACAAGCAGCATTTCCTTGCCGCCTTCATATCCATCATTGCCAGATACAGCATTTTGAGCAGACTGTCATCCGTAGGAAAGACGGATTTCGCCTTTGTCACCTTGCGGAGCTGACGGTTGAAACCCTCAATGGTATTCGTCGTATAGATCAGCCGACGAACCTCTTCGGGATATTTGAAGTAGGTACTTAAATTCGGCCACTTATCCCGCCAGGATTGTGAAATTTTCGGATACTTCTTGTCCCAATTCTCAGAAAAACGGTCTAATGCGTCTATTGCAGACGCTTCATCTACAGCACCGTATACCTCTTTCAGGTCAGCAACCAGAGCTTTAATATCCTTGTACGAAACATACTTTGTTGAGTTCCGGAGTTTCTGTTTTCGGAAAAACAGCCTCGATCGCATTGGAAAATCCGGTGAGGTTGTCCGTACAGGCGATGAAAATGTCCTCAACGCCTCGATTTCGAAGACTGTTCAGCACAGATGCCCAGTACTTGGCACTTTCATTTTCTCCTACCCACATTCCGAGGACATCCTTTTTCCCGTCCAGATCGATTCCGATGGCTATATATACTGCTTTCTTTACGATCTGTCCCTCGCTGCGCACATGAAAATGGATAGCATCCATAAATACGACCGCATAGATACTCTCTAATGGCCGCTGCTGCCATTCTTTAGCTACAGGCAGAATCTTATCCGTTATACGGCTAACAGTCGTGTCGGACACTTCTACGCCGTATATGTCATGGATATGTGCCTCAATATCCGATGTCGTCATACCTTTTGCGTACATGGACAGTATCTTCTCTTCTATGTCCTGACTGATACTGGTCTGGTTCTTCTTCAGAATCTGCGGCTCAAATTCGCCCTTTCGATCACGGGGTACGGATACTTCTACATCCCCGAAGCTGGTACGCAGTGTCTTGCTGCTGTGTCCGTTTCGGCTGTTGTCCGTTTCCTTCTTCTTGTAGTCATACTTGCTGTACCCGAGTTCCTCATCCAGTTCTGCATCAAGCCCGTTCTCCATGAACTCAGCAATCGTTTCCTTGAATAGATTCTGGATGTCGTCCATGCTGCTGATGCCGCCCATCTGCAGCAACTCTCGGATTTTTGCTCTCCGTTCGTTTTCTTCCGGTGTTCGATTTTTCCTTGTCATTATTTAACCTCCTTGAAGGTGCTCCTATTCTACACCTTCTCGGAGGTTTACACAAATTTTGGGATGGACTCGATTATCATAAAAAAGAGACTGATAGCCTTTGCTAAATCATATTCATACTGTCGTCCGGTATTGTTTTTTTCTGCAGATAATATTTTTTTACACATACGATTTACACTTCTTCCACTGAATGTGCATTCTAATGACATGATATTTGCAAATTTATTTCGTATCTGCTGTTGAGTGTTTTCTTTATTCTACAACAAGAGTTACAATTTTGCAACATTTTTTTGCATGTGATTTCAAATATTTTAATTTTTATTTGCAATTTAGAAACATTATTTACAGAAAGAAAATGCCGTTCACTTTTCTGTGAGCGGCAAAATGCTTCCTGCATCAAATATGTTGTTTTCAGTTATGTTTATCGGCTCAATTCCCTTGTTTTCTAAAAATTCAACTATCCTTTTACAGTCAGGATGTGTGTGTATATTTCCGATAAACGCAAGTTTGTCCCGTTTTGGGACGAAAGTGCTGCCACCAATAAAACCATAGGCAAAACCTTCAAGTACAATATGTGCCTCCGTGATGAGAAGAGAGCTGAGTCCGGCTTTAACAGCTATCGAATGAATGCCTTTGTCCGAGGTTATTATAGAGCTTTCATTCACGACACATATTGCACATTTAGTATAACCCTGTCTGACAGACAGAGGCTTCAAGCCCCTGTCTCTGAGGATTTCGACGCACGATCTGTCTGCCGATTTCGGATTATAAAAAAAGCGATTCCCGCAAATACAGATATTGAGCATAGCATCCAAAGGATATGTTCTGTCCATTTGAATATCCGAAAAAACAATCTCAAACCCAAGATCACGCATTTTTTCAGAAAAACATGAATTTTTTAGAAAAGAAGCTATAAAGAGAGAGTTTCCTCCCAGATGAAGTACAGAAAGGTCAGCGTGACCCGAAAGCCTATCATCCACAAAGGGGTTGTCGGGCACATAAATCGGCCTTAAACCTTTTTCACGAAGGGAACTGTCAAGCATTCTTCTGTATTTTTCACCGAGTAAAACGATATCAGCATTTTCCGGAAGATTGGGCTTTGTAACAAAACTACCCATTTTTACCTAAAACCTCTTTGATTGCACCTCTTACACTGCTGACGGGGATCAGGGTAAGTCCGGGAAGTTTTCTGATTTCGTTCCGGGCGTGGGCAGGTATCACGCAGCGCTTAAAACCGAGTCTTTCAATTTCCGAAAGCCTTTGATTGAGCATATTAACACTTCTGACCTCGCCGGAAAGTCCCACTTCCCCTATCGCCGCAAGATCAGCTCCCAGAGGTCTGTCGCAAAAGCTTGAGGCGATTGCAAGAACCGTTGCCAGATCGGCCGCCGGCTCGTCAAGATAGAGACCACCGATCACGTTGATATAGGAGTCGCAGTTGGTTACCGGGAGTCCCCCTCGCTTTTCCAGAACGGCCAGGAGCATCGCGGCACGGTTATAATCGACACCGTTGTTTCGTCTCGCCGGATTGTAACCCGCCTGTGAAAGAAGCGCCTGAACCTCCGCCAAAATGGGACGGCTGCCTTCTATCACACAGGCGACGCAGGTGCCTGGACTGTTTTCCGGTCTGCCCGCCAGGAGCATTTCAGAGGGATTCTCCACACACTGTAAACCGTTTTCATCCATTTCAAAAATGCCGATTTCGTTGGTGGAGCCAAACCGGTTTTTTGCGGCTCGGAGTATACGGAAGCTTGTGTTTCTCTCGCCTTCAAAATAGAGCACACAGTCTACCATGTGTTCGAGGACTTTCGGACCTGCTATACTTCCCTCTTTATTGATATGTCCTACAACAAAAACGGTCAGTCCGAGTTCCTTCGTGAGCCGCATGATACGCATGGTGCACTCTCTGACCTGTGTAATACTGCCGGGAGCTGAATTGATATCATCCGCGGAAAGCGTCTGTATCGAGTCGATGATCACAATATCCGGTTTTGTCTCTTCTATTGCGGAAATAATCTTTTCCAGCTCTGTTTCTGCCAAAACGTAGATCTCGCCGCAATTTACACCCAGTCTGTCAGCCCGGAGCTTGAGCTGGCGCTCACTCTCCTCACCTGTAACATAGAGGACGGTTTTGCCGCTGTCCACAAGACCGCACATCTGAAGGAGAAGTGTGGATTTCCCTATCCCCGGAGCTCCGCCAACCAAAACGAGCGAGCCAACGACCGCGCCGCCGCCCAGTACCCTGTCAAACTCCGATATACCGCTGGAAAAGCGTATCTCGGAAGTGGTTTCAAGCTGAGAAAGCTTTTTCGGTTTTGCTCCTACGGCTAAATAGCTTCTGTTCTTTGACGGAGAGAAAACGGAGTCTGCAGCAAATTCTTTCAGTGTGTTCCATGCTCCGCAGTTCGGGCATTTTCCCGCCCAGTTCGGCGACTCGCTTCCGCATTCTTCACATACATAAACTGTTTTATTTTTCTTTACCATACATTTCTCCTATGTTCTAAACCCTTCCCGCTGCCTCGGTAAACTGAAGGAATGAGGCAAACAATACCGCCGAAAGAGCTTTCTGATAGTTATTGTCTTTAAGATTCCCAATATCAAAATAATTTGACATAAACCCGCATTCTACAAGTACAGCCGGACACGAAACATTTGATAAAATATACAGTTTGTTTTTGTCGGGCTGTGCCACTCTCCTGTTGTTTTTATCGACTGTCGCCGTGATATTTTTCTGGAGTATGGTCCCAAGCTCGGAGCTGACCCCGTTCCCGGAATATATAATATGTGCCCCCTGCGGCAGGGCTGTTGGGTAACAGTTCTGATGTATACTGATAAGAACCGCACCGGGGATGCTGTCTGCAAGCTCTGCCCTGCGCACAAGCTCTTTATGCTCACTGTAGTCGCTGTATTCACAGTTTGACACATCATCTGTACGTGTCATGACCGAAGCCTTTCCGCAAAAGATACAAAGAGCCCGGAGTCTCTGTGCTACAGCGAGGTTTATGTCGCTCTCTTTTGTTCCGTCTACACCGATGGCGCCGCCGTCAATCCCTCCGTGCCCGGCATCGATAACAAGAACGTTTTTTCCTTTCAGTACCGAAGCCGGAACGGAATTGTAGGAACGGATGTCGGAAACGATGGAGCCGATCCCTCCGACAAGGCAAATTGTCACTGCCAGCATAAATGCAATGTCATTTTTCATCCGTACAAATGACCGCATTATTTTCATGTTCTACCTCTTTAACATTATACTCAACTGCAAACAATTCGTCAAATATAAGCTTCTCACAGAAGAATACATATAAGTCCTCCGCTTCCCTCATTGATCAATCTCTGCATGGTATCCCTCAGCTTGCATTTTGCCATTTCCGGCAGAGCCTCTATTTTCGACGTCAGTCCTTCCTCGGCAATATCGTAAAGTGACTTCCCGAAAATATTGGACTCCCAGATCCGGTTAACGTCACCGTCAAAGCCCTGCAGAAGAAAATTGATGATATCCTCCGAGGCTGTTTCGCCGCCGATAGCGGGGGTGACCTCGGTTTCTATATCCGTCATGATCATGTGAATGGCCGGGGCGTTGGCACGCAGCTTTACGGAGTACTTTCCGCCCTGCTTCACGATTTGCGGCTGGTGCATATTCATCTGGCTTGCATCCGGTATCACGACGCCGTAGCCGGTGCTTCTTACGGAATCCAGCGCTTCTTTCAGCCGGTCATAATCCTTTTTTATCTCGCTCATTTCATAGAAAAACGAGAGTATATCCGCATCGCTGCTGACCTCGATCCCGGTCTGTGCGCTGAGAGAGTTGTAATATAACTGCTTCGGAAGGGTCACGCTGACAGTGATATTGCCGCATCCGAGATCCTTTTCATGTATTCTGCTGTCGCTTATGTTTTCAAAACCGCAAAGTGTTTCTGTAAGCGTGAGGCAGTCCCGAACCTTTACTACATTTTCACAGCTTTGAAACAGTTCCTCAAAAATCTCTGACTTAAGAGTGTTTGTATCCGGCAGAGCGTTGAGCCATTCGGGCAGATAGAAGCCCACAGAGCTGACCGGAAACTCCTCCAGGACCGAGGCAACAATCCTTGCAATATCGTCCTCCGAAAGCTCCTGACAGCTTACCGGGAGACATCGGACGCCGTAGCTTATTGCTATCTCCTCTGCCAGAGCCTTTGTTCTTTCATTCTCGGGTTCGGCGCTGTTGAGAAGTACTACGAAAGGCTTTCCGATCTCTTTCAGTTCGTTGATAACTCTGCTCTCCGCCTCGATGTATTTTTCGCGCGGAATATCGCAGATGGAGCCATCGCAGGTGACAACGACGCCGATCGTGGAGTGCTCGTTGATTACCCGGCTTGTGCCTTTTTCCGCAGCCTCCGTCAGAGTCACCTCATGGTCAAACCATGGGGTAGCCACAAGGCGTTCGGTCCCTTCTTCAAACTGCCCGGCAGCTCCGTCGACCATATACCCCACGCAGTCAACCAGTCTAACTTTTAATTGCGTATTCTCATCAAGAGAAATACTGACCGCTTCCTCAGGAACAAATTTAGGCTCTGCCGTCATGATCGTTTTCCCGGAGCCGCTTTGCGGAAGCTCATCCTTCGCCCGTTCCCGCATATAGGTATTATCGATCTGCGGGATCACGAGCTTCTCCATAAAGCGTTTGATAAAGGTTGACTTTCCGGTTCTCACCGGTCCTACGATTCCGAGCATAAATGCTCCGTCTGTTCGTGCTGCAATGTCACGGTAGATCGATGTACATGTCATAGTAAAGCCTCCGCTTCCTTTTTACAACGTTTGTACGAGTCTATGAGAAGCGAAGGCTATATATTCCATTACCTATAATAATCGCCCTTTCCTCGCCCCTTGCGGAGCAATCGGAAAGGATGCGAAAAAATTCCCATGCGCACTTGACTTTCATTATGATAGTACGCAGTTCGGCGCACGGGAATTTAGCAGAAAAACTTGATTATTGCACCGTGACGGTTTGACTTTTGAAAAACAATCTCAGGGAATTGACAAGAGAGCTTCTGACGGAGTACATCGATGATCGGATCCTCCGTGCCGAAGTGATCCCCATCGATGAGATTTATCCCCTTTTCCTGCGCGAAAAGGAACTGATGATAGCTGATATCGGAGGTAACATACGTGTCGCAGTTTTTTTGAAAAGCGGTTTCCGTTTCATCTCCGCCGGCTCCGCCTAAAACCGCAATACGCCGGACCGGCCGCCCGGCATCGTAATATCGGAGACCGTTCGTATGCAGCTTATCTCTGCACAGCATCAGAAATTCCGTCATGGAAACGGGAGCTTTCAGATGCCCGATCCGTCCGCAGCATTCCCCGTCAAGATAATCGTCTCTCTCAGCACCGAGAAGGCTAAGTAAAGCATCGTTCACTCCACCCTCAGTAATATCAAGATTTGTGTGCATGGATATGACGGCGATTTCCCTTTTAACAAGCTTCATCAGCTTTTCGTCCGTTATGTTTTTTATAGCATGAAAAATGACAGGATGATGCGAAACAATAAGCTCATAACCATCCTCAACGGCCTCGTCAATCACATCCGGAGTAACATCGAGTGATAAAAGCACTTTTTTTACTTCTGTATCCTGTCTCCCAACAAGAAAACCGGCATTATCATAGCTCATCTGTTTTTCAAGAGGGGCATAATCGCAAAGATACTCAAAAATTCCCTTAACTGTCTGCATTTCTTTCCTCCGAATAACATTTATTCATAACGGTTAACTCATCAAGAATCTTCATAAGCAGTTTTTTCCATGCTGCTTTTTCTTTATCGACTGACTTATTCAGTCCCGCAATATTTTTTCCTGTGCTTTCTATAAGCTTGTCAAGTCTTTTTCGAAAAAGAGGTGAGGTATGAATAAGTTCATATTTCCCGGTAAACAGCTCTGCGTCATTTAACATCGTATGCCCGCCGAAGCGAGTGGTCATGATCTGATAAACTTTTCCGCTTTCTTCGCAAAGCTCTTCCGAAAGAATCTCAAAACCGTTATTGACGAGCCAGTATCGGAGGATCTCGGCTTTTGTCATCGGCTGGAGAATCAGGAGATAGGAAGGATCCATGACCCACCCGGCACGGTCAAGGATCCCGCAGACGGTATCTCCGCCCATACCGGCAATCAGGATCGTATCAACAGCCGACGGAGGACATTTATTAAGCCCGTCGCAAAGAATAAAATCGATCTTTTCCTTCACTCCGGCATTCCGGGCGTTCTGTATTCCGGAGTTGAGAGGACCGGAATTTATATCGGAAGCCAGAATATTTCCCGTGTAACCGTGAGTTGCGAGATACACGGGAATATACCCGTGATCGGTGCCGACATCGACAACTCCTTTTCCGTCAGGAATTCTTTTTATCAAAGACAAAAGACGTTTATCCATATAATCCCCAAAAATAAGAACACAGCATTCCTCTGCGAAAATCGAAGAATGCTGTTTTGAAACTTATCTGAAAAAAATGTAATAATCAGACCGTTTCAAGATAGGCTTGAAGTGCAGCAACAAACTCATCCGGATCGACACCGTGAGCATAGCAGGCCTGCTCCAGATTCTCACCGCTTGCCAGAGCACAGCCCATGCAGTGCATACCGATCGCCTGAAAAGCAGGCATAGCCTCGGGACAGTTTTCAACTATTTCGGAAATAAGAGTTTCTTTTGTGATTTCCATAATATACACCTCTCATGAATTACATAAAATAATGGGACGCTGTCGCGTCCCATTATTTTTGTGAGACAGATTATGCCTGCTCTCTCATCTTAGCAAAGCACTCGCTGCAATAGACAGGACGATCAGACTTGGGCTCGAAAGGAACCTTTGCCTCGCCGCCGCATGCTGCACAAACTGCTGTAAAGAATTCACGGGGACCACGAGCTGCATTCTTGCGTGCATCACGGCAAGCCTTGCAGCGCTGGGGCTCATTCTGGAAGCCGCGCTCTGCATAGAACTCCTGCTCGCCTGCGGTGAAAACGAATTCATTACCACATTCTTTGCAAACTAAAGTCTTGTCTTCGTACATTTTGAATCCTCTCTTTTGATTAAAAGTGCCGGTTTTCGGCTGTATATGCGATCAGCTCATGCTGAGAACGCCAAATCAAGAAGTTTCCGAAATAACGGAAAATGCATCTGCTTTCATGCTCTCTGTCTAACCATATCTCGAGAAAAGGGAGAGGGTAAACGCCATTCAACAAAAGAAAGGATCCGAGAGTTGCCTGCAGGCAAAGTATATTCACTGCAAATTGATTCCAGCTATACTTATACTTTATTATACAGCAAGTAACTGTTTTGTCAATAAAATTTTATAAAAAAACCAAAAAAATAATGGAAAAAACAAAAAAACTATAAATCAAATTGCTGCTGTCCCATGTATTCTATTCCAAGATGCTCATAGGCTCGCCTTGTAACACATCTTCCCCGGGGCGTTCTTGTTATAAAGCCCTTTTGGAGAAGATACGGCTCATAAACATCCTCAAGTGTTACGGCATCCTCATTGATCGTTGCGGCAAGAGTTTCCAGACCGACGGGTCCGCCGTTATAATACTCAATAATGCTGCGGAGCATTCGTCTGTCAAGCATATCCAGTCCAAGCTTATCGACTTCAAGATTGGAAAGTGCCATATCCGCGACCTTGTTTGTGATAACACCGTCTGCCTTTACCTGAGCAAAGTCACGAACTCTTCGCAAAAGGCGGTTGGCTATTCTGGGCGTACCTCTGGAACGGGATGCAATTTCATAAGCTCCGTCCGCTTCGATATCCACATTCAGAATAGAGGCGGAGCGGGTGACGATCTTCTGAAGCTCCTGCGGAGTATACAGCTCCAGCCGAAGAGTCACACCGAACCGGTCTCTCAAGGGAGCTGTCAGCTGACCGGACCTTGTAGTGGCGCCGATCAAGGTAAAACGCGGCAGATCAAGATGTATGGAATTAGCAGACGGCCCCTTCCCTATTATAATGTCTATGGCATAGTCCTCCATGGCCGGATAGAGGATCTCTTCGTAAGCTCGGTTCAGGCGGTGGATCTCATCTACAAAAAGAATATCGCCTTCGTTTAGGTTTGTGAGCATCGCCACCAGATCCCCCGGCTTTTCGATGGCCGGACCGGAAGTAATGCGCATATTGACGCCCATCTCGTTGGCTATAACTGCGGCCAGCGTTGTTTTTCCCAGTCCCGGTGGACCGTGGAGCAGAACATGGTCAAGGGACTCATTTCTCATTTTTGCGGCATGGATAAAAACACTGAGATTCTCCTTGGCTTTTTTCTGACCGATGTATTCGCTGATCGTTTTCGGACGCAGTGAACCCTCGTTATTATCCTCGGAAAGATGCACTGCCGAGGTTATTACTTCGTCATTTGATTCTTCGGAAAAGCTGATACTCATTAAATCGATCCTTTATTCAACAGTTTATCGGTCTATTTGACCATGTTTTTCAAAACAGCCTTGACGATCTGTTCGGTGGACAGATTCGCCGTGTCGAGATTTTTAAGGACGGGGCTTACATCCGCACTTGAGTATCCCAGAACAGCGAGAGCGGCCATCGCGTCATTGACACTGCTGCCGCCGACCGGCTGCGCGGACAGGACGGGAAGACTGAAATCAAGACTTGTTCCGCCCATTTCCTTGCTCATTTTATCTTTCAGCTCCAATATGACACGCTGGGCGATCTTTTTCCCGATGCCCGGTGCGACTGTAAGAGCTTTTTCATCACTGTTCAGAATCGCCAAAGCAAGGCTTTCCGGCGTATTATAGGACAGGATGGAGAGAGCCGCCTTCGGCCCTATGCCGGATACCGACGTAAGCATTTCAAAACAACGCTTTTCGGATTTTGTGGCAAAGCCGAATAATTCAAAAGCGTTTTCTGAAACAGACTCCGCTACATAAAGCTTTGACCGATTCCCCTTTTTGAGTATGCTGACCGTGTTGGCAGAGGCGTTGAGCGAAAAACCTATACCCGCGCAGTCAATGACCGCGAGATTGGCCTCAAGCTCGGCCACAACTCCTTCTATATGGTAGAACATGAATCTTCTCCTTTATAAAGCAGCGACGATGAGCTCCTTGCATGGCACAGAGCCAGAGCCACGGCATCAGCCGCGTCATCCGGCTTGGGTGCGGATTTAAGAGAACAAAGCCGCTTTACCATTTCCATAACCTGATGTTTTTCTGCCCGTCCGTAGCCGACGACCGACTGCTTTACCTGCAGGGGCGTATATTCGTATATCTTCAGTCCGTGCTTCTGACAGGCGAGCAATATAACTCCCCTGCCGTGCGCGACGGAAATACCCGTAGTAATATTGGTATTGAAAAACAGCTCCTCTATGGATACACAGTCCGGAGAAAACATCTCAATAAGACTGCCAAGATCGTCAAAAATTCTCTCCAGCCTTGATGAGAGATTAGTATGTGCGGGAGTCGTAATTACGCCGCATTTAACAAGGCTGAATTTATTTGCATCAGAATCGAGAACCGCAAATCCTATTGTCGCAATTCCGGGGTCAATTCCAAGAATACGCATGAAATCACTTCCATTTGGATTTTACCATATCAAACATCTTATAGCAACAAAAAACCGATGTTTCCATCGGTTTTTTACGGTTGGAAAAAATATATGGTTTTTATGCTCTGGGATGAGCCTTGTTATAGACATCTTTGAGCTGCTTCTTGATAAGATGCGAATAGACCTGCGTGGAAGAAATATCGGAGTGTCCAAGCATCTCCTGTATGGCATGAATATCGGCGCCGTTTTCCAGCAGATGGGCTGCAAAGGAATGGCGGAGTGTATGAGGAGTTATATCTTTTTCAATGCCGGCTTTCTTCTGGTAGTACTTGATGATTTTCCAGAAACCCTGTCTTGACATACGATCTCCGCTTACGTTGACGAACAGGGACGGTTCGTCCGGCGTGGCGATCATCTGAGGACGGACAAGAGTGATGTAATCACTAAGAGCTTTTACTGCAGCGGAATACATGGGAATGTATCTCTCTTTGCCCCTGCTTTCGCAGCGAATAACGCCGCCGCTTAGATTTACATCGGAAATGTCAAGATCGATAAGCTCAGTCACACGGATACCGGTGGCATAGAGAAGCTCAAGCATCGCCTTGTCACGGTAACCCTTTGCATCAATGCAATGAGGCTGATTGAGCAGAAGCTCGACTTCTTCACTGGAGAGGATCTGAGGAAGCCTCTCGGTACTTTTGTCCGGTACAAGTTTAAGAGAGGGATTTATCTCAAGATATCTGTTTATGCATAAATGCTGATACAGACATTTGATCGATGCAATGGATCTTGAAACCGTGGCAACAGATTTCCCTTCCGATCTGAGAGAATCTATATAATCACCGAGCTCCTCTTCCGAAGCTGTGAGAATCGTTGAATCAAAATTCGCATCCAGATATTCTCCAAGCTGCTTGATATCGCGCATATAGGAGCTCAGGGTATTCGGAGACGCCTTTTTATCCTCTCGCAGGTATCTTTCAAAGATTTCTAAAACCTCAGTGTTCTGCATTAGTCTATCCTCTTTTTCCGTTGGTATTGATCAGTTATAAAAGGAACTTTTCAGAGGCAAAATATCCGTAACCTGATTATGTTTTTCCCGTAACCGGAAAAAACACGGAAATACGCTTATTTTTACCTGACTCATATTCCGGAATGTAAAAATACTTAACATAATTATCTCTGGTAACAATATATTACATTTCGAATCAGAAATCAAGTCTTTTTTTACTTTTGCGACAAAAAATTTTTCGTTTATGTAAACATATACAATACATTATGTCAATATGTTGTACCGTTTCATTGTAAACGTCCTTAAAACGTCATTATATTGTGAAAAAATCGGAAATAAATTATGTTAATATCGTTATGATTATATTTTTACTCTGCTCCGTTTTATTCTGGGGGCCTCCAAAACATAGCCGCTTAAAACTCCGCATATGGTGAAGCTTGCAACGCTCAGTATCCCGCCGAGCTCCAATCTTGTACTGTCCAGAAGAAAACCGAGAGATAAAGCAATTATAATAAGGAATAAGCTGAGTATAAGGCAGAAAACCATCTTTTCTTTTCTCCGGCGCAGTGTACATCCCGCAATTGCAGATGAAACAAAAGTCAGTGCAGAGCTGACATAGACCATCGATTTTTCTCGGATATCCGTTCTCCCGACAATTACGGATGCAAGAAGGCTGAGGATCAGCAGCGAAGCAAAGCATACAACCCCTCCCCGGAGCACACTTTTCATTGATGTACTGTTCAGATTTCTTTCCGACAAAAAAACACCCCCGTATTTACAGATAACACACTCTATAAATACGGGGATGATTCAATGAAAAGAACAGCTCGGGATCATTTCTTGCCGAAGCCCTTATTCTTTGCCGCTTCCGCTTCTGCGGCTTCTATCTTATCAGTGGTGGAAATCGCCCACTTTTTTGCCTGGATACGAACTCTGTCTTCACCGGTCTCAAAAGTGATGGTGTCTTCGGTGATCTGCACGATCTTACCGGTGATACCGCCGATAGTGGTTATACCGTCGCCGAGAGAAAGAGAATTACGCATCTCTTCAGTCTGTTTCTTTTTCTTGTTTTCAGGACGAATGATCAGAAAATAGAAAACGGCAAACATTGCCACCAGCATTATGATCATGGAACTTCCTCCGCCTGCTGCGGCGGTAGCATCTGCTGTGTATACCATTGTGAGAACCTCCCAAAAATTGTTTCAAGTTATTATACATGGTCAGCCGATTAAATTCAAGCAATTAAATGCGTTTATCCAAAATTTCAACATATTTTTTTCGGAAGCTTTCGAAATTTCCTTCTTCGAGGCTTTCCCGGATTCGTTTCATAAGGCTGTTGTAAAAATAAAGATTGTGCCCTACTGCCAATCTCATAGCGAGCATTTCCTCCGCCTTAAAAAGATGCCGGATATAGGCTCTGGAATATCTTCTGCATACAGGACAGTCACACTTTGGGTCGATCGGAAGACTGTCCTTCTGATACTTTTCATTTTTTATGTTGATAATTCCGTTCCAGGTGAAAAGATGACCGTGTCTGCCGTTTCTTGCCGGCATAACGCAGTCGAAAAAATCAACTCCGCGCCACACGCTTTCAATAATATTGCCCGGAGTACCGACACCCATGAGATAACGGGGCCTGTCCTTGGGCATATATTCCTCTACGGCCTCAATGGTATCGTACATCTCCTGATGCGTCTCCCCTACGGCAAGACCTCCGATGGCATAACCCGGAAGATCGAGCTCCGCAATCTTTTTCATGTGCTCTATTCTAAGGTCATGAAAAACCGCTCCCTGATTTATGCCGAAAAGCATCTGTCCAGGATTGACCGCATCCTTTTCGCCGTTAAACTGCGTGTTGGCTTTTTTACACCGTTCAAGCCAGCGAAAGGTTCTGTCACAAGACTCCTTCACGTAGTCTCTCGGGGACGGGATCTTGATGCATTCATCAAAAGCCATGGCGATATCCGAGCCGAGATTGGACTGGATCCTCATGCTTTCCTCCGGCCCCATAAATATATGCCGCCCGTCAACGTGTGAATTGAAGCGTACACCGTCTTCCTTTATTCTGCGAAGCTTTGCCAGAGAGAAGATCTGAAATCCACCGCTGTCCGTAAGGATCGGACCGTCCCAGGTCATGAATTTATGCAGTCCTCCCATCTCTTTAATCAGCTCGTCACCGGGACGAACATGAAGATGATAGGTATTGGACAGTTCTATCTGACAGCCGATCTCACCGAGATCTCTTGCGGACAATGCGCCTTTTATGGCTCCCTGGGTGCCTACATTCATAAACACCGGTGTCTGGACTGTTCCGTGAGGGGTCTCAAGCTCACCTCTTCTGGCATGCCCTTCCTGTTTTTTCAGTCTGTACAAATCATTTTCCTCCGCGTCGATCACATGGATCTGAGAATGCGGTCTATCCTCTCGGCGCACTCAATGGCATCCTTTTCTTTCCAGCCTTTTGTTGTCATCGCCGCGGTACCGATCCTGACGCCGCTTGCCTGCATGGGAGAACGCTTCTCATTAGGAACGCAGTTTTTGTTAAGCGTGATAAAATGCCTGTCCAGCTCATCCTGAACGGCTTTTCCGCTGAGATGCGGATGTGTGCGCGTAAAATCTATCATGAAAAGATGATTGTCCGTGCCGCCGGTGACGACCTCATAACCCAGCTCGATAAAACGGTTGGCCATGGCTCTGGTATTCAGAACGACCTGCCGGATATAGGCTTTGTATTCATCAGTGCATGCTTCTTTTGCGGCGACCGCTTTGCCCGCGATCACGTGGAGCAGAGGACCGCCCTGTGAATACGGGAAAATAGCGCTGTCTACCTTTTTGGCAAGCTCCGGTCTGGAGAAAATAAGTCCCCCTCTCGGACCGCGCATGGTCTTGTGGCAGGTACTGGTAATAATGTCGGCAAGTCCGAAGGGTGTCGGATGCTCTCCGGTAATTACAAGACCGGCAATGTGCGCCATATCTACCATAAAATACGGCTTATATTCTTCGTTCGACAGAGAATCAATAATTTCTCTGATCTTTGCAAAATCGATAATTCTGCTGTATGCGCTGGCGCCGGCAAGGACAAGAGCGGGACGGAATTGACGGATCTTGTCCTCCAGATCGGCATAGTCAATGAAACCTTTGTCATCTACGGTATAGTGAACGGCGTTATATATATTTCCGGAAAAATTCACAGAGCTCCCGTGCGTCAGATGTCCGCCCTGTTCAAGGCTCATGGCAAGGATCGTATCACCGCTTTTCAGCACGGACGCAAAAGCGGCACAGTTGGCCTGACTTCCGGAATGGGGCTGGACATTGCAGTGATAATCGGTGTGGAAAGCTTTCCGACACCAGTACATGGCTTCCAGCTCCACCATATCAACATTCTCACAGCCGCCGTAATAACGCCCGGTTTTTCCGTAATGAACGTAATCAGGATGTGTGAGGCGATATTTCTCCACGGACTCCTTAGACGGATATCCCTCCGCGTATTTATTTGTGAGACAGGAGCTTACCGCTTTTTTAACTTCCTCGGAAACAAAATTCTCACTGGCGATCAGCTCAATGTTTTTTTCCTGTCTCTGGCGTTCATCTTCAATATAAGCAAAAACATCTTTTTCCATAAGTTTCTCCTATGTATATCATTCTATGAACATCGCATCGCCGAACGAAAAGAAGCGATATCGCTCATCAACGGCGAGCTTATATGCGTTCAGAACATTTTCCCTGCCTGCAAGTGCGGAAACGAGCATAATCAGCGTACTCTCCGGCAGGTGGAAATTGGTGATCAGAGCGTCGATACACTTGAATTTATAGCCCGGGTAAATGAAAATATCTGTCCAGCCGGAGCTTGCATCAATCGTACCGTCATCTTTAGCAAAGCTTTCCAGCGTCCGGCAGGAGGTAGTCCCGACGGCGACGACCCTGCCGCCCTGCTTTTTGGTACGGGTGATGATCTCCGCCGTTTCTGGCGGCACCATACAGAATTCCGAATGCATATCATGGTCTTCAATTTTCTCTTCCTTTACCGGGCGAAAGGTACCGAGACCTACATGAAGCGTCACATAACAGACATTTACACCCATGGTCTTTATTTTTTCCAGCAGCTCAACGGTAAAATGCAATCCGGCGGTCGGCGCAGCGGCACTTCCCAGCTCTTTGGAATATACGGTCTGGTACCTCTCGGAGTCCTGAAGCTCCGCTTTAATATAGGGCGGAAGAGGCATTTTCCCAAGACGTTCAAGACATTCAAGGAATATCCCGCTGTAACAAAAACGTACAAGCCTGTTTCCTCCCTCCGCAACGGCTTCAACAACTGCGGTAAGCTCTCCGTCACCGAAAATAAGCTCTGTACCCGGCTTTGTTTTCCGACCGGGACGGCTGAGACATTCCCATAGACCATTGCCAAGGTCGCGCAGCAGCACAAGCTCAACAGCGCCGCCGGTTTTCCGGCAGCCGATCAGCCGCGCCGGAAGAACCCTGGAATTATTCAATACAAGGCAGTCGCCGCTTCTTAAAAAATCCGTCAGCTCATAGAAGTGCCGGTGCTCGATCTCACCGCTTGATTTATCAAGCAGCATAAGTCTAGAACCATCCCTTCTCTCCAACGGAGTCTGTGCGATCAGCTCCTCGGGAAGATCATAAAAGAAATCCGATTTTTTCATTGCAATGCTCCGAATGGTCATACTAAATTCCCCTGCACACAAATGCGCACCACGATAAATGAAAGCCCACCGCGCATGGGAATTTTTACGTATCCGTTCCGGCTGTCGGTTTTGCGGCTGCCGGAACGGATGACGATTATATCAGTTACTGCGGAAGCTCCGCTTCCCTGTTTTTTTGCGTTATTATAACAGATATTTCAATGACTTTCAACACAAAACCGTTACGCACCATCCGGTTCTATTTTTCTCCCGGCACTAATATCATGGATGTATCTTCTGATATTTACGGAGGTACTTAAATGGTCAAAACCCCTGTTTTCAAAGGCTCATGCACGGCTTTGATAACCCCGTTTGACAAGGATGGGAATGTAGATTTCCCTCGTTTGAAAGCAAACATTGAATTTCAGTATGAAAACGGCACCGCGGCGATCGTTGTCTGCGGCACGACCGGCGAGGGTGCCGTTCTGACAGCCAATGAATTTGAAGAACTCACTCGTTTCACCGTGAGAGAGGTTTCAGGGCGGATGAAGGTCATTGCCGGAATCGGAAGCAATAATACTCTGAATGCCTGTACAAAAGCGGCCAGCGCCAGATTTTTAGGAGCAGACGCCGTTTTGATGGTCACTCCCTATTATAACAAGACGACTCAAAAGGGGCTTCTGGAGCATTTTACCTATGTAGCCGACAGAGTGGAAATCCCTCTGATCCTGTATAATGTTCCGTCACGTACCGGTATGAGCATTGAAACGGATACATATAAAAAGCTCTCCGAGCATCCGAATATAAACGGAGTCAAGGAAGCCTCCGGCGATATAGGACACATCGGACAGCTCCTCAGCCTTTGCGGAAACGACCTGTATGTCTGGAGCGGCAATGACGACAATACCGTCCCCATGATGGCTCTCGGCTCTTTGGGCGTGATCTCCGTAGCGTCAAATATAATTCCCGGAGCCGTCGCAAAGCTCTGTGAATGCTGCCTTGCCGGCGAATTTACACAGGCCTCGGAATTGTATGCAAAATATGCACCGCTCTTCAAGGATCTTTTTGTTGAGACAAATCCCATTCCCATAAAAAGCGCTATGAAAATGCTGGGAGCGGATTCCGGCGTTCTGCGTCTTCCTCTTACCGAAATGAGCGAGAAAAACTTTTCTCTCCTTAAAAATACTCTGATAAATTCCGGGTTTAATATTTTATAAGCGCAGAAAACAAACCGTTTTATCCGGCATCTGTTCCCGTCTCAATGATCACAAGCTCGGTTGGGTTATTGAGACGCGGGATCAGCTTTGCGGTATTGGAAAGCCCGGCGCCTACAACAAGCCTGTTTTCATAGACACCCTTTGTATACTCAGGGAAGAAACCGCCGTCCGGATAAAATACACCGCGATCAAAGATCCTTATCTGTCCGCCATGGGCATGACCGGACAGGATCAGGTCAATATCCAGATCCCTGATATAACGGGCATAATAATTCGGATGATGAGAAAGGAGAAACTTATATCCCTTTTGTCCGGCGAAATCATCAAGCCACTGCACATCAGGCTTCTGTCTGGCTCGAAGCCTTGCGCTCCCTTTGCCTCGGAAGCCGGCGGAAAGACCGCCGATATATATTTCATCGCCAAAATGCACATATTCATTATCAAGGTAAACTACACCGGTCTTCTCACAAAGCTTTCTGTCTGCTTCGGTAAAATACCACTCATGATTTCCCGGACAGAAAAAAGAAGGCGCCACGGCACAGCAGGCTTTAAATACCTCGCAAGCCCGGGTGTTATTATCCATAGCCTTATTTGTGATATCGCCGGCCATAGCGATAATATCGGGCTTTTCGGAGGAAAGGGCGTTTGAAACAGGCTCAAAGGGTCTGTCATGCAGATCCGAAATAAGAGCTATTTTCAGTTTTCGTATTTTACCGGAAGGGATGCAGTATTTTGTAATTTGCATGACGGTGTTCCTTATTAAACAAGTATTATCAGCAGTTTAACGTGACATGTGGTAATTGAAAAAAACGTCGAATCATGATAGAATAAAGAGAAACCTGATCAGAGGAGAAACAAATGAAAACCGCTTCAAGATATGGATATGCAGGCAGAAAGAAAAACAGAAAATATGCCAGAAAAGAGGAACGCAGATATATAATAGCCGGTATTGCGTCTATCATCCTGTTGGTATGTGTTTCAGCGGCTCTTATTTCCTCAGGGGATAAAACCGAAAGGACCACAGTTAAAAAGGAAACCGAAAAAGATCCCCACGAAGGGCAGGTATATCTGTACGACGGCTTTGACTGGATATGGATGACCCCTCTTGAAGGAGTGGCGGTAAATGATTTCACAGAGAAAGATTTTTCGGTTTCGGACGGAAAAATCGTTTATGTCGGGGATAAATATGATACCTTCCGGGGCATAGATGTCTCTGAGCATCAAAAGGAGATCGACTGGAAAGCCGTTGCCGAGAGCGGGATCGACTATGCCTATATACGAGTCGGCCGACGCGGCTATACCGAGGGAGGACTTTTTGACGACGCCTACTTTCAAAAAAATATTTTAGAGGCTCAATCCGTAGGGTTAAAAACAGGCGTCTATATTTTTTCGCAGGCGGTAAGTGTTGAAGAAGCAATCGAGGAAGCTGATTTCCTTATCGATAAAGTGCAGGAATACAATGTTCCCCTGCCGGTGGTATATGACTGGGAAAAGATAAGCGAGGACGGCTCCCGGACCGCTGAGCTTTCCACCGAAACGCGAACGGACTGTGCCGTTGCGTTCTGTGAAACGGTTCGGAATGCGGGATACGTCCCCTGCGTGTATATCAACCGGAATATGGGCTATTACGGATATGATCTTTCCAGACTCGATGAATACCAGATATGGTTTTCCCTGCCGGAAAGCGGTTTCCCGAATTTTTATTACCATGTTGATATGTGGCAATACAGCTTCACGGAGATCGTACCCGGCATAGGTGTTGAGACGGACATGAATCTCTGGCTTGTTCCCAAAGCGGAAACCGTCAGTAGTAGCCCGTGATGATCTGGCAGTACGGCAGATTGGCCATAAGGATCTGGATCTGCTGTTCACTGAGAGGCGTACCGGATATGTTGAGCTGACGGAGGTTTGTAAGGGCAAGCAGAGGCAGCTCGGAGCTGATCATATTATAGGAGATGTCAAGATATTCGAGGTTTGTGAGACTGGCTAAAGGAGTAATATCCGACAAAGCGTTGTAGGAGAGATCAAGACTTCGGATAGACAATCGGTTGGGTGCTGTCTGAAAAACATAGATATCGGAAATGTTGTTTGCGGAAAGATCGATCGTCTCCGGATTGCTGAACTGGCTGATGGCACTTATATTGAAAATATTCAGTCCGCTCAGATTCAGATTTGTACTGTCTCCGGGATACGCGTAATTGTCGATATAAACCATCGGGGAAAGCTCGGAATGTGTTATACGGCAGGTGTAGAGATTCCTTTCCAGCGTGTTGACGTTTTCCGTTGTAAGATCCGGGTTATTCTCGATATTCAGGGAAGTCAGATTTGTAAGACTCATAAGGCTCATAAGCGCCTCGTTCGTAAGGTTGGTATTATTAAGCCCCAGCGTTTGAAGACTTCTGAGTTTTTTCAGTCCCGAAAAATCATAAATACTGTTATCGGAAATGTGCAGCTCCGTAAGCCCAATCATATTTCCGAGGGGAACGGTACTACCGATAAAATTTCCGGATGCATTCAGAAAACGGATCGATGACATCCCCATGAGCGGGCGCAGATCGGAGATACTGTTACTGGAGATATTGAGCCATTTGAGCATGGGAAGATCCATGAGCGGACTCAAATCGGTTATATTGTTCCCGCTGAGGTCGAGATGCTGCAAATTCTTGCAGTTTGAAAGAGCGGAGATATTCTGAAGCCCCATTCCGGAGAGATTGAGCTCCGCCACGTCCGTATTGAATGTAACGCCGCCAAAGCTTATATCCTGATTCTCTTCCTCAGAGGCCTCGCTGTGTATAGCGCAGTTTGGCAGCTCTTCAGCGAGCGCCTTCTGCTGAGCATCCAAAAGGCTTATACCTTTTATACTCAGCGTGGACAGGTTTTTAAGCTGTGTGAGAATGCTGACATCCGTAAGAGGATTATTGTCAAGATAAAGAGTTCTTAAACCGGAAAGTGCTGCAAGGGATGAAATATCGGAAATATTATTATTGCTGAGATTCAGCGTTGTGAGACCGCCAAGGACAGCGATCCCGCTTATATCGCTTATGTTGTTTCCGGCCAGAGACAGATTATCAAGAGAATAGAGCTGCTGCAGCTGCGGTATGATGCTGTTTCCGAGCCCCATATTGTCCAGAGCGATCCCGGTGGTATCACTTTTGTACTGCTTGTCACCTATTCTAATGAGATTTGACTGACGGATGACAGCGCGTCTTGCTTCCAGCTCATCGATCCACTCAATTACCTGGGGATTGGTTGTGTCCAGTCTTCTTAGTGTCTCCAGTGCTTTGTCATAGTTTCCCTGTGATTCATAGCACTGGGTCATCATGGCAAGACTTTCGTTTGTGGGATCTATGACAGAGGCTTTTCGGAGATATGTAAGTGCGGTGTCGAAGTCGCTGGAGCTGTAACAGGTACGCGCCTGATTCATATACTCGTTGTACGCTTTGGTATCCGAGATATTTCTCAGGATAACGGCCATTAGAATAATGACAACAGCAAAAACAGCCGTTAAAACAATGAATATTATCTTTTTTCGTTTTTCCCGATCTGATACAGCGCTTTTTGCAATGCGCTGTATTTTTTCTTCGTTTCTCTCGTTTTTTGTCAAATGCATTTTTTCATATCGAGGCTTAACAGCCGCTGTATGCCTCGGACTTGGATATCTGTTGCTTTCTCTCATAGCTCCGCTCCGGTGTCAGGCTTTATTTCTTCACTTTCTTTTTCGATTTCTTCCGAAACAGCAGGTTCTTCCTCGGATACTTCAGGGATTTCCGTGAGCTTACCGCTTTCAAGCGTCGGTACTTCCGGCGCAGCAGCCAGAGCCTCCTCTTTTACAGCTTCCGGCAGTGTTGAAACCTCAGCGGCCTCTGTCTCAGCTTTTTTATTCTCATTTTTAACGATCACTTTCGGCGCCCGAATCTTCGGCAGTCCCAGACTCTCAATACTCCGTTTGTTCTTCATGGCAAAGGACACAAACAGCATTGCCAGAATAATGAAAAGTACGGATATCTCCAGCATGATCTCCGAGAAGCTTACGGCAATATCGGGATTTCTCAGCGTATAATAGCCTTTTACAAATACATTGAAAAAAAAGCCCAGAATAAATACCGGTATCAAAGGCCATTTTACCCTCATCCAGCCGAAAACTGCTGCGGTATAGAGAAAAACCGCAAGAACACTCAGAGCAATGGAAATTACCGTATACAGGATCCTTCCGTATGCGAGCGCTTTTATCACAAAGAACGCAAGCCCTGCCACAACCGGAATACAGGTCATCCAGAAAAGCCGACGTCCGAACAGTTTCAGAAAAAATACAAAGGCAAGAGAGCATATGACAGGAAAGAATACCTGAGAGATAATAAAGAATCTGTCATCCCATCTGCCGAGACTCCCTAAAAGACAGAAAACGCACGAAAGTAAAAAGAAAATAATGGCACCGTGACTAAAAAGGCTGTCAATATCGACAAAAAACTTTGCCTTATTCTTTTTCATATCTGCCTCCTTCGAATGCGTATTAATGTTAAAGATTCTTGTCCCATTCTCCGTCAGAAAATATTCTGACGGTTTTTCCTTCGGCGGTCAGTCCGGTGATACTCAGATCAGAGGTACCTATCATAAAATCCTCATGGATCATGGACTCGTTGACGCCGAGCGCTCGTGCTTCCTCCTGGGTATAATCTCCGAAGTTTTCAAGACAGCTTGAATAACCTTCTCCGAGGGCTAAATGACAGGAAGCATTTTCGTCAAACAATGTGTTATAAAAGAGAATACCGCACTGTCCGATTCGTCCGGAATGCGGAACGAAGGCGCACTCACCGAGCATGGATGCACCCTCATCCATGGAAAGCAGCTCCTTCAGCGCCTCTTCGTTCTTCTCCGCGTGGTATTCCACCACTTTCCCTTTTTCAAACCGCAGAGAAAAATTTTCGATCATAACGCCCCGGTAGCAGAGCGGTTTTGTGGCATAGACAAGACCTTCGGCATCACCCTTCATGGGTGTTGTAAAAATCTCCTCCGAGGGAATGTTGGCATTAAACTGTGTTTCTCCGTCTGCCAGGAACTCCGCGCCGCCCGTAAAACGCATCTGCGGCATCAGCCCGACGGTGAGATCGGTACCGGATGAGCTGCTTTTGAAATGCAGACGGCGAAGCTTCCATAAATTAAGAATGTCGCAGCGCCGTTTAAGTTCCCTGTTATGCTGTTCCCACTGTTTTAAAGGGTTCAAATCGGCACGGGAGCAATAGAGAATAGCGTCCCAGAGTTTTTCGACAGCATCTTCCTCCGAGCATTCCGGAAAAACCTTTTTTGCCCATTTTTTCCCGGGAACCGCAGCAACACACCATTGATACCTGTTTTCCATGATATCGCGGTATTTTTTCGTGACGACAAAGCGCTTCTGCTGCGCCCGTGCCCATTTGCCCTGATCGATACCGTCAAATGCGTCGGGATCGTCCGAGTCAAGATATATATTGGCCGGCAAAAGCTCCGAGCGCTGTTTAAGGCGCAGCTCCTCCCAAGGTTCAACGACCGAAAGTGTTTCCTCACTCTGATAGTCGATATCCAGCCGGAGCGCCGGCGTAAAGCGCCACTCCACAAAGACCTTGGAAGCGCCGGCGAGATAACACTGCTCCACCAACATCTCCACAAAATCGGTCTGCTCTGCCTCGGTCCGGATCACGACCTGCTGCCCTTTTTTTACATTGATCCCGCGTCTTGCAATAAGCTCCGCATATTCTCTTAAAATTTCTTTTTTCATTTATTCTCAGCAATTCTTCTGGCTTCCAGATAGTATCTCTTATCGGTTGCCTGCCCTATAGAAAAAGTCTTTCTCGGCAGAACGCCGTTTTCATTCACATAATTAAAAAGCTCACTCTTGTCCATGCCGCTGAAAAGAAAGCCTACGGTATTCTCCTTCTGTGCAAGCTGACGAACCGCATCTTCCCCGTGGATATAATCGACCTCAGCGCCCGGATGCTCTGCGATATATCCGTCGATAAACTTCTGGAGCACATCCGCCTCCAGACCGTCTGTATAAATCTCACCGCTCTTTCCGGCCGAGAGATACTCGGTTTTTCTTCCTTCCTTTTCCGGAAAACTCTGCTGTAATTGATCAATGAAATCGTTCGCATCAACATGGAAAACGACCCGGTAGATCGGCTCGAATACGATCCCTTCGCTGTGGATATTCACAAGCTCCGCTAAAGCATACTGTGCCTCGGGCGTACCTATGATCTCCGCACTCGCCTTGGCCGCAGCGAGAGAATGATTTCCGTCCCCCACGGCAAAAAGCATCTTTTTCTGAGAAATACAGCACTCGGCAAGTTCATTCAGTTTCGATAAAACCTCTTCCTTCGTCTCATCCGATAAAAGCCAGCCTTTGATCCTTCCGCCGCCGAGCATGAGCTCGAAATCATACAGGAGCGTCTGTGCGGAAGTATCCACAGACTCCAAAATCATTTCTCCCCCGTCGTCCATGAGTATCATGATATGCGGAAGCTCCAGTGAGGCGCCTTTCCGTATCTCGACTCTCGCCGGAATTCGGGAAACGACTGTTCCCTCTGTCGGACGGATCAAAGGCTCGCTTCCCTTTTTATAGTCATAATCCGCAAGCGAAAACGCTCCCAGCAGTCCCCTTCTCAGCTTTCCGCCGGATACTTCGCGCTCCACAAGAATAAGAGCGTCCTTGTATTCGCGGAAAAGTCCGTTTTCAAGATAGCGTTTCATGGTATCGTTGATATCGGCGATCCGCTGTTCGACATGATCGTTAAGGTATATTTCCGGCAGGGTGACATGGATGCAGGATGGGAAAGCACCTGCTGCGTTTTTTACTTTTTCCCAGTATTCGTTTTGGGAGGTAAACTGGTCACAGGCGATTGTAGCCCATTTTGCCAGATCGGTATCGGGAATGAGAATATCGGCACCGGAAAAAGGAAGCATATATGTACCTCGCAGTAATTATCGTAAAAATAATTGACGGAAAAAAATCTTTGTATTAGAATATATTCATATAAAACAAGGAGAAAGAAAAATGAAAGCAATCGAATCTACATTTGATAACGGAAGTATCACAGCCCGACTTTTGATTAAAAAGCAGGATCTGGAAGCCTTTTCTACTCTACAGAAGGCGGTAGAATACTTTATTATGTACCATGCGAGATCCATCGGGATCGATTCTCTCCTCTTTACCCGCGTCACCGGAATGGACGAACAGGAGGACGGCTCTGTGGAGATCCGCTTTGAAGCCGCCGCCGCTCCGAAAGTAAGCTTAGGTCAATACAAGGGAGTCGGCGTAGACATCGGGCATTGCGAGGATTTTGAGGAAGCCGCCGTAACGGCTGCCGCTGACAATATTGAGGTGGAACTGCCGCTTCTGATCGTTGACCGGAAGCTGGAAACCATAAAGCTGGAAAAAGAGACCGAGCTTATGCAAAGCGTCTCTCTCAATGCACTTGCCGATGTGTACGCCATTCTTCGAGAGTTCAACAGCGAGCAGGAGGATGAAGTACGCTGGGCAGACGCCATGGAAGCCTCCGAAAGCTACCTCAATATGGGTATGCAGGATATAGATTACTTCGCCGAGTGCATCGGGGATGTGTGCTTTGAGGCAGACAGTGAGGAGATCATGAAAGCCGTTGAACGCCGTGCTCAGGCAAGAAACAGTCTCCCTCCCGAGAGGACCGGTGAGCAGGTATTTGAAGCCTTTCTGCATTCGCAGAATTCTTCCTACGAACAGTGGAAAGAGGAAAACCTGCCGGAGGCCGAACGCCAGTGCCGGGTGGATTTTCTGCTGAGCGCCGTTGTTGACGCGGAAGGCATCAACGCAAGCGATGCGGAGCTTGACAAAGCCGCCTATGACCTTGCCCTCCAATATCAGATGAGCGACAAGGATGTGCTTGCCATCGTCGGCGAAGAGGCGCTGCGGCACCAGATCAAAATGACAAAAGCCCGGAAACTGATTTCAGAAAGCGCAAAGAACATATGACATTATATGCAGATCGCATTTATGCGGTCTGCGTATTTTTTCAGAAATTCTTAATCATTGTGAGAATATTTCTGCCGTCTGTATACGCGTATGCGACCTTATCCATGATCTTTTTTACCATGAAAATACCCAGTCCGCCGATTTTCCTTTTATCGGCGCTGAGGGTAATGTCGGGATCCTCTTTTGCAAGCGGATCAAAGGGTATGCCGCTGTCTGTAAGGACTATTTTTACGGAAGTCCCATCCCCCTCCACAGACAGCTCTGCTTCTCCCTTTGCTTGAGGATAGGCATAGTTTGCCACATTGACGAACGCCTCTTCTATTGCCAGAGGGATCTGCATGGAGCATTTCATCGGGCATTCCAGCCGTTCAAGAGCGTCCTCCAAAAACGCAAGTACATCATCCAGATTTTCAAGCTCAGCTTTGAAAGTGGAGGAAAAAACTGTATTTGACATATTCATCACTCATCCTATGCAGAAATTATTAAACACCGTAATATCTATTATATACGCTTTTAATAGAGATTTGTTACAAAGAAAGAAAAAATTATCTTATCATCCCGACGAAATCATCTTCGGTGATAATGCTTATCCCGAGACTTTCCGCCTTTGTCAGCTTGCTGCCGGCATCCTCTCCGGCGAGAACATAGCTTGTCTTTTTACTCACCGAACCGGAGGTCTTGCCGCCAAAGCTCTCAATGATCGCCGCGGCCTCATCACGCTTGTAACGGCTGAGCGTACCGGTCAATACAAAGGTAAGACCCGCGAAGCGCTGATCTTTGATCTCCTCGCGGCTTGTAAAATCAACTCCGGCCGCTCGAAGTCTTTCTATAAGATGCTCCGACTGGGGATTTGCGAACCATTCTGTAATAAAGCCGGCTGTTACAGCGCCGATATCAGGGAGCAGCGTCAGCTCGTTTTCATCGGCATTTTTCAGGGCGTCGAGCGTTCCGAAATAAGAGGCAAGCACCTTGGCCGCCTTCTGCCCCACCTGACGTATGCCGAAAGCGCAAAGAAGTCTTGAAAGTCCTGCGGATTTGCTTTTTTCAATAGCATCTATGAGGTTTTCGGCGGATTTTTCTCCCATACGCTCAAGCATTGCTACCGATTGCGGCTCAAGATAATATATATCCGCTGGCGATTTTACCAAATTGTTTTTTATAAGGCTTTCACATACCGATATGCCGAGACCTTCGATATCCATCGCCTCGCGGGATGCAAAATGCGCTATATTTCTTAAAATCTGTGCCGGACATTCCGGGCTTGTGCAGCGGCAGGCCGCCCCGTCAATATCCCGTACGACCGGGGAGCCGCACTCGGGACATTTATCGGGCAGTTTAAAGGGAACGGTTCCCTCCGGCCTTTTTTCGCGCACAACCGAAACGACCTCCGGGATGATCTCTCCTGCCTTTCGGAGAACGACCGTATCGCCAATCCGGATATCCAGCCTTTCTATATTGTCCTGATTGTGCAGTGTTGCCGCCGATACCGTTGTACCCGCCAGTCTCACCGGTTCAACAATGACCTTGGGAGTCAGAACGCCTGTCCGTCCTACCTGGATCACGATGTCCCGGACCTTACTCTCCTTCTGCTCCGGCGGGTATTTAAAGGCGACCGCCCATCTCGGTGCTTTGGCGGTACTGCCGAGCCGGGTGCGCTGGGAGAGATCGTTTATTTTGATGACCGCACCGTCCATGTCATAGGGCAGCTCTCCGCGGTTCTCTCCAAGATAGCTTATCCGTTCAACACATTCACCTATGGTATCAAAGCGCTTATAAGGAATCACCGGGAAGCCCATCTCCCGCATGGCATCGAGCGTTTCCGTATGTGTTTCATACTTTCCGTCAGAAGTGTACTGCATATTGAAAAAAACGATATCCAGTTTTCTTTCCGCGGCTATTTTGGGGTCAAGCTGCCGTATGGAACCGGCTGCGGCATTTCTCGGGTTGGCCAGCAGCTTTTCCCCCCGGATCTCTCTTTCAGCATTGATTCTTTCAAAGGTCTCTTTTGCCATATAAACTTCGCCGCGGACAATGAGTTTTTCCGGTGCGTGGTCTATTCTGAGTGGAAGTGAACGAACGGTTCTCAGGTTTTCCGTGACATTTTCTCCGGTGATCCCGTCGCCTCTGGTAGCGCCCCGTACAAAAACGCCGTTTTTGTATTCGAGGGACATACTCAGACCGTCCACCTTCGGCTCCACGCTGTAATCATGCTTTTGAGAGAGCAAGGTATCCATTCGGTTACCAAATTCATAAAGCTCATCAAAGGAGAAAACGTCCGTCAGACTTTCCAGCGGTACCTGATGTGTCACCGGCTCAAACTGCGAAAGAATCTTATCCCCGATACGCTGCGTCGGGGAATCAGGCGTAATGAACTCCGGATGCTCTTTTTCGAGAGCTTTAAGCTGATTCATGAGCATATCGTACTCATAGTCCGATATCTCTGTTCTGTCATAGACGTAATACAGCTTGCTATGGTAATTAAGCTCCTTTCTGAGCTTCTCTATCTGTTCTTTTACATCCATTATTATGTCCATCCCTTTGTCATTGCTTATCAAATAAGGTCTGCGGCACATTTCCGACAACGACTGTATCGGCAATCAGCACCTCTGTTCTGACCTGGCTGCTTTCTGTGCCCCACGGCAGCAAAACATCCACGTCAACGATCACATCTATAGTTATCTGATGCTTCGTCTGGTTTATTCCGGCGCTGATAAGATTGTTATTGAATTCAACTCTTGAGGAAGTAAGCATAAGAATTCTGACCGGGATCTTTGATCCGCGCCCCATGAGCAAACTGATTCCCGTCAGATTTCCGATCGGTATAGATACCGTAATGGTACTGTTCTCCGCGGAATCGACTGTTCGGCTGAGGATTTCGGCTGAAAGAGCGTTTATTCTTGCCATATTACAGCTCACGGCGCTGACTTCACCGTTATCCGTTTTCTCAAAGGAGACAAACCAGTCTGCATCGTAGTTTTTTTCCTCAAATATTTCCGCGATCGTGCGATTGACATTGACAGTTACAATGTCACAGGCATCGGAGAGGGCGATCTGAGAGGAAATATCGTTGAGAAATATAAAAGCGCTTACCACAAACAGCAGGAAAATTGCTGTAAAAGGAAGAAAAAACAACCGGCTGTCTTTGTTTCCGCTTTTTTCCTTTTTAATTCCTTCCGGATCTATGGTAATATATTGAGGTCTGCGTTGGAAAAGCCTTCTGAAATACATGGATTCATCTCCTCCATGTATTATATGCGCCCTATTCCTCCAGCATGGCACTCACTGCCATCATTATTCCGAGCCTTCCCGATTCAAAAGTCAGCCCGCCCTGCATATATACCGTGTACGGCTCTCTTATCGGCCCGTCTGCCGAGAGCTCTATGGACGAGCCCTGAATAAAGGCTCCGGCCGCCATGATCACCGGACAGTCATATCCGGGCATGGGCCAGGGTTCCGGTGTTACATAGGAGTCCACCGGTGCACCGGATTGAATTCCCAGACAGAATCTTTTCATCTTTTCCGCAGAGCCGAGCTTTATCATCTGAATAATATCTGAACGCTCCGCATCAAAGGCGGGAGAGCTTTCAACCCCCAGCTCATCCATCATAGCTGCGCAGAAAGCCGCGGTTTTGAGCGCCTGTGCCACGGTATGCGGGGCAAGAAAGAGTCCCTGGAAAAGCAAACGGTTGTTTCCGAGCGTAGAGCCGCATTCACCGCCGATCCCGGGAGTCGTAAGTCTCATGGCGGCGCGCTCAACCAGCTCTGCCTTGCCGACTATATAGCCACCCGTCGGAGCAAGGCCGCCGCCGGGATTTTTGATAAGAGAACCTGCCATGATATCGGCGCCGACCTCCGTAGGCTCGATCAGATCGGTAAACTCACCGTAGCAGTTATCGACCATAATGTTGGCGTTCGGGTTTACTTTTTTAACTGTATCACAGATCCTGCCGATCTCTTCAACGGATAAAGCCTTTCGTTCCCCGTAACCCCGTGAGCGCTGGATCATGACGGCGGCAACAGCACTGTCGGCAGAGGCTTTTTCAATGGCTTCATAATCCGGGTCGCCGTTTTCGGTAAGATCGACCTCCGCATAATCAACGCCGTAGAATTTCAGTGAGCCGTGATAATTCCCGGAAATGCCGATGGCGTTTCGCAGTGTATCATAAGGTGTGCCGGTCACCGAAAGAATCGTATCTCCCGGCTTAACGACGGCAAACATGGCGGCAGTCAGAGCATGGGTCCCGTTTACAAAACTGATTCTGACAAGCGCAGCCTCCGTACCGAAGATCTGTGCATAGATCTTATCGAGCACTTCCCTGCCCAGATCATCGTATCCATAGCCGGTCGTCCCGGCAAAGCAGGCTTCGGAGACCTTGTTGTCCTGAAAGGCCGCCATCACCTTTTGGGTATTGCGCATGGCGATCGCGTCGATTTTCTCAAATACCGGATGAAGCCTTGCCATTGCTTTTTCGGCCAAGTCATACACTTCCGGTCTGATCTCGGATATTTTCATTCGTTAAGCTCCATGATAAGTTTCTTAAAATATTTTCCTCTCTCCGCAAAGTTTTTGAATTTATCGAAAGCGGCACAAGCGGGAGAGAAAAGAACAATGTCACCGTCTTCGGCAGATTCGGCAGCAGCAAGGACAGTTTCGGTGAAATCTTCTTTTTTAAATATTTCTAAACCGCTGTCTCTATAATACTGGGAATCCTTTATCGCCGCTTCGATCTTATCAGCCGTAGCGCCTGTTAAAAAAACTCTTTTTGCCATAAGGCAGAGGTCATCGCCGAGCGTATCAAAGGGGATATGCTTATCATATCCGCCGGCGATTACGATGGGCTTTACTTTCAGGGCTCGAAGCCCTGCCGCTGTCCGGCTGGGACTTGTTCCGATCGAATCATTAATATAGGTAACGCCCTTATGTACACGCACCAACTCCAGCCGATGTTCCACACCCGCAAAGCCTTCCGCAACAGCTCGACAGTCATCGTCGCTCACAAGACCTTCCGTTGCACAGAAGGCGGCAAGATAGTTGAGCACATTGTGCTCTCCGGGGAGACGGATACTGGCCGTTTGGAGGATTTCGTTTATTTCTCCCTTATAGGCACGGTAAATTACTCCGTCTTTACAGAAGTAACCGTTTTCAACCGCAGACTTGTCGGAAAAATAAGAAATCTGAGCTTCTGCAGACAGGGCATAATAAGCGGAATGTTCGTCATCCAGAGAAAGTACCAGACGGTCATTTTCGTCCTGACTTATGAAAATACTGCGTTTGGCGTCAATATAATCCTGATAATTCTTATGCTTATCCAGATGGTTGGGTGAAATATTGGTGATCACCGCCACATCCGGCTTACAGTTCATACTGTGAAGCTGGAAGGAGCTCAATTCAAGCACGGCAATGTCCGTTTTTTTCATATTCGGTATCTCGCAGAGAAGGGGCTTTCCTATATTCCCGCCGAGATGCACGGTATAGCCCGCTTGCTTTAAAAGCTCGGAAATGATCGTACTTGTGGTAGTCTTTCCATCGGAGCCTGTTATTGCGACAGTACGGCACGGACAGAGCGAAAAGAAGACCTCCATCTCGGAAGTTATGACGCTTCCCTTTTCTTCTGCGTTCACAAGATGTTCGTCAAAGGGCATAAGGCCGGGAGTTCGGAAAATAATATCATGGTCAAGTCCGTCAAGGTATTTTTCGCCTAATTTCAGTTTTGCGCCTCTGCTGATAAGGTCAAGAGCATCCGCACCCATCTCGGCAAAGCTTCTTTTATCGCAGCCTGTCACATCGCATCCGTAGTATAGAAGGAGCTTAATAAGCGGTAGATTGCTTACTCCAAGCCCGATAACAGCAATTCTTTTATCCTTTATAGAAATAATGTATTCGTTTAATGTCAAACCGGATCGCCTCTCAATCAGTTTATTATAAATCTTTTTGGGCGGTATTACAAGATTTATTATTGACTTGTCGGAGAGAAATGATTAAAATATATTCAATGAGTTTGCCGAACGACCGCGGGCGCAAGGCGAAAGTCTGCGCGTGAGGAAAGTCCGGGCTCCATAGGGCAAGGATAACGGGTAACGCCCGCCAGGGGTAACCCTCGGACAAGTGCAACAGAGATATACCGCCGCATTTCTGCGGTAAGGGTGGAAAAGTGAGGTAAGAGCTCACTCGTGGCATGGAGACATGCTTACGCTGTAAACTCTATCCGGAGCAACGCCGTGGGAGGACAGGAGACCGGCCCGGTCGTCCTCAGGAGGCGGCTTGATCCTTTCGGCAACGGAAGGACTAGATAGATGGTCGTTTAAGACAGAACCCGGCTTACAGACAGACTCATATCTTCTCCGCAGCCGAAGCTTCGGCCGCGGAGTTTTTTGTTTTTAAAAGCCGGATACTTTTACACTTTACTTTTTTAAATTGTTGTAGTACCATAAGGCAAATAACAAAAGAAGAACGGAGATATTATATGAACAAGCTTCCCAGGAAACAGCGATGTGAAGAAATGTACGAAGCCATCCTCACTCTGAAAACAAAAGAAGAGTGCATGAAATTTCTCAGCGACCTGTGCTCCGTTTCGGAGCTCATGGCCATGGAGCAGCGCTATCAGGTCGCTTCCTGCCTCGACGACGGAATGATATACAACGATATACTTGAGCTTACCGGTGCATCCTCCGCAACGATCAGCCGGGTAAACCGCTCCCTGCAATACGGCGCCGGAGGATATGAAGTGGTGTTTGCTCGCATAAAGCACACCGGGGAGGAGAAGAAGTGAGCTGCTACGGTCCCCTTGCTGCATGGTATGACCAACTCACGGGAGATGTGCCGTATCCTGCCTTTGCGGATTCTTACGAAAAGGAATTTAAGAAAAACGGCGGGGAGTTCAGACTGCTTCTCGATCTTTTCTGCGGTACGGGCACGCTGACTCAGATCATGACACGACGAGGCTATGAGATGATCGCGGTCGATGCATCCGAGGATATGCTGATGAAGGCCCGGGAAAAATCGTCCGGTCTGCCTGCTGTTCCGCTGTTTCTCTGCCAGGAAGCCTCGGAGCTGGATCTCTACGGGACGGTGGACGCCGCCTTCTGTTCCCTCGACGGAATTAATTATATTCCGCCCGATGAACTGCCGGAGCTGTTCCGTCGCCTAAAGCTTTTTATACGTCCGGGCGGACTGTTCCTCTTTGACATCCGTTCCCCACAGTGGCTTGCGTCCATGGACGGGCAGATCTACGTGGACGAGCAGGAGGATGTGCTCTGCCTTTGGCGTTCCGAGCTGGACAGAGCGGAAAACTGCATCTACTACGGCATGGACATCTTTTCCAGAAAAGGGACTCTCTGGGAACGCTCGGAGGAAGAGCACATAGAATACATCTATGATTATGTTTTTTTAAAAAATCTGCTTTTATCCGAGGGGTTTTTGAATATCCGAATTCTTGAAGACGGTCCGCAAAGTGATTTAGGCAGGGTGAATATTATAGCCGAAAGGGCTTCGAAGCAGTAAAGTAAACGGTCGTTATGCACGCGCTGTACAAAACGACCGTTTACTTTACTTAGAATCCCCCGCTTTTTCCGCCATGGGTCCGACCGGAAGAGCTTATGTGTACCGAAGCTCCCGAACCACCGCCGTGACCGGAAGACCTGTTCTGAGGCTGCGGTTTTTTTGTACGGTTAAGCGTTGAATTGACAAATCTGTCATTGGAATATGTCAGCTTAAAGCTTCCGTCCCGCAGGTAGCTGAATGCCTGCGTCTGTTTTCTTACGGATTTATGCTTGCTTTTCATTGAGGCAACTATGATAAATCCTATGGTCAATCCTACGCCGATATTGATAAGAACCATGTAAAATGGACTTATCCTGCTTTGATAGGGGGAAACAGCATTCTCCTGCGGCTCATAAGCTCTCCTGTACAATACTTCACCGCAGCCTGTAATAAACTCAAGAGCTGCATCGGACCAGTTTCCACTTGACAGATAAGCGCTGAATCTGCCGATAAGGGCATCGAGATCATCATCCGAAAATGCTGTTATTCCGTAGCCACAGGTGCTTATGGCGTATTTTCTGTCCTTTACGGCGATTAGAAGAAGAATCCCGTCACTGTTTTCTCCGCAGCCGAGACCGTTGCTGTCGTAATAATCATCCGCGTAATCCTGTGCTTCTTTCGGAGCCGTACTGTTCACAAAAACCGCCGTAACATCGAAGCTGTATTGTGCGCTTATACTGTCTGCATAAGCATTCAGCTTATCAAGGTCGGTCTTTGACAGAACCGAGGCATGATCGGCTATCCGGGAGACACTTTCGTTTTCGGGTAAAATACTGTCTGCCGCGCTGTCTTTTTCCGTAAGCGGAAGGAGGATTTCCTTTGCCGCAGCGAGAAAAGCTCCGACCGATGAATCATAGTCGTTCTGGGTATCATAGGCAGAAAACAGAGCTTCAGCATCCGACTGTGTCAGCCGGTCGTTGATTGCACGGGAAAAATACAGATAGTATTGCTTTGTATCAACGCAGTCGAGAAGGATCATTCCTTCTCTGTCACCGAATTTCTCTTCAAAAAACCGCTGTGCCTGTTCATTGCCGTTCGTTCCGTCCACGGAATCCGTGATCGCACAGCTTACAATAAACCCTGTTTTTTCCGCTGTTTCTTCCGCCGCATCATTCAGAAGATCGGTCTCCCGCAGATAGCCGTAATTATCAAATATGTATTCATTGGCAGCATCGGCAAAGCAGATCAAACTGGCAGTCAGGAGAAGCGAAAAAACAATGGAAACGATCTTTTTCATCTGTTTTCCTCCCCTCATATGGCTTTCAGCAGGAATTCTGCCGCCGTCAGAAGCAAAGCTATACCGCCGCCGTAAAGCAGGCGATATTTCCAGGCTGTTTTTTTATCGACCGGGAGGTCACCGATAAATTTCCCTGTCTGTCCGTTCATAGCAAACAGAAATTTTTCACCGTTCCATGTGGTGCTGAGAAGCCATACCGGCAGAAGAGCATATTTTGCTTTCCCGCTTGACACTCTGACTCTTCCGCTTTTTTGGGTAACGGACAGATATCCGCCTGTTGTGGAATGAAGAAGTTCCAGAGAGCTTTCCCGGACTCGTTCGTTTGCTGCCTCCACGCACTTCTCCGCCGACACATCATACCGATCCGCAAAAAATCCACTGAGGTAGGATGTTTGAAAAGCAACTGCCTGAGAATAATCAAAGGGTTCCAGCGATTGCATCAGCTCATCCGACATTTTCTCCGAGCCGTCTACCGGAATACTGTCAAAGTTTGCTCTGCCACATCTGTCAAGCGAATAATACCTTGTTTCGGTATAATTATATTCTCTGTCGCTCCATGTCCTGATTTTCGTTCCCAAATACTCCGCCTCGGCTCTGGCCTCAGCGTCAAAAAACCAGAACGGAACATATACACCTTTTATTTCATCCAGACGGTTATCCTCAGCAAACTGTGCAGGAAGCAGTTTCTTCCCCTTAAAATGCTCACGCATGGCATTTTTGGCCGCTTCCTTATCCAGCTTAAACGGTATGATAAGCTCCGGCTTCAAAGCGCCCGCAAGAGAGGTCTGAATGATCGTAGGATTTCCGCAATAAGGGCAGCTTGTTGCCGCCGTTGTTTCGTCACAGATCAGCTCCGCACCGCAGCTCGGACAGTTATAAGCTTTTATGTTCGAAGAACCGTCAAAGAACTCACTGCCATCAAAGCTCCATTCATTCTTCGGTTCTTCCGCCGGATGGAGCGTGGCAGCTTCGGCATTTTCATCTTTATAGAGCGCTTCGATCTCGGAGACCTCAAAGACGCTGTCGCAGTAATCACATACCATTTTGCCGCTGACGCTGTCATAACGGATAGGACCTGTACACGCAGGGCATTTATAGTTCGTTACCTGATTTTCCATTTTTTACTCCGTAAAAATTAAATTGAGCATCATGGCTCAAAGCTGTCCGGCATAGAATTCTTTTCGCTTAACATCGGCAGATACCACTGATCATAGTAATATGGTAAACGGATGATTTCATTTTCTGTTGCGTCATCCCAGATGTATCCCCACGGTCTGAGCAGGAACATATAGTCAAACTCACCGTCAGGCCCTGCATAATGCGATGAAAAAGAAAGAACATTGTCAAGCTTTTCCTTATCCGGTTCGATTCTCCATTCACCTTTTTCTATATCGCCTGAAAGAAAAAAACCGGATTCGGATCGTGCCGAACCGTAAAGGGACGGAGACGGAGCAAGCTTTAGCTCGACAACAGACAGAGGGAAGGAAAAAGAGCTCTTTTCGTCCCAAATTGTAATTCTTCCTGCATTGTCAATGCCCATATCTAAGCGTGCAAAGCAGTCAAAAACCTGTCCGCTCATGTTTTCCCAGGAACCGGAAGCGTTTTGGAGGATCCAATATCCGTACCAATCGCCGCTCCAGCGGTTATTTTTTTCTTTCTGCAAACCCTCATCTTCCGAATCCGAAAGCGAAGCGATCTCGGAACAGAAGACATATCTGACGCCCTGCCCAAACAGATCAAGAGTACATATTCCGTCTTTCAGTGTTCCGCTGGACACCCTGTCGCCTGCGATCAGCACAAAGCCCTCGCTGCTGTTTTCCCATGTGCAGTCACAGATCTTACTGTCTATTTCAAGTTTTGCCGTATTTCCTTCGGATAAAATCAAAACAGGAGGCGATGTGAAGTATTCACTGACAGACATCGTTTCTCCGTCTTTTACGATCCGCTTACAGGTGTATTCACTATCCTGTGAGAACGTTTTTCCGCAGGAGGTAAGCATAAAAGCAAGGAACAATATGACAGATAATTTTTTGATCATATCACGTATAATTCAGTCCATGAGATCATGACCTCATGGACTGATGAAATCAGATAATGTCACCGTCATCAAAGGGGTCTCCGCATTCCGGGCAGAACCTGGGCGGTTTCGTCGGATCGGAAGGTTCCCAGCCGCATTTATCGCATCTGTACTGGGGAACACCGGCGGGCTTTTTCGTACCGCACTCGGAGCAGAATTTTCCTTTATTCTCTTTGCCGCAGCTGCAAACCCAAAAATTTACATCCGGCTTCTTCGCACCGCACTCCGGGCAGAACTTACCGGCAACTTTTGCACCGCACTGAGCACAGACCCATTCGTCCGCTGCGGGTGCCTGCGGCTTGGAAGCACCCATCTGATAAAGACTCTGGGCGTTTATTCCTCCGGCATTTGCTGCCATATTCATGCCCATAAAGGCCATGGCTGAACCACCTTCGTTTGCGGCTGCTGCCTGCATGGCGGAGGCCTGAGCGCCAACCATATGAGCGGCTGCCATTGTAGGATCGCGGAAGGCGGCATTGCGCTGGAGCTCCTTGATCATCTGCTCATCCTCAGCGCTTGCCTTTACGCTGGAAACGCCGAATGAGACGATCTCAATGCCTCTTAAGTCACGCCATTTGGAAGAAAGAACCTCATTGAGTACATCCGCCAGCTCCAGCGTATGACCGGGCAGAGACGAATAGCGGATACCCATATCCGAAATTCTGGCAAACGCCGGTTGAAGAGCGGTAAGAAGCTCGGTCTTGAGTTGCCCAGAGAGCTGATCTCTCGTATACTCATTTGTCACATTCCCGCAAATATTTGTATAAAACAGCAAGGGGTTCGATATTCTGTAGCTGTATTCGCCAAAACAGCTTATCGCTATATCGACATCAAGACCGATGTTTTTATCAACAACACGGAACGGTACGGGAGACGGAGTACCATATTTATTCCCGACCAGCTCTTTTGTGTTGAAATAATAAACCCTCTGATCCTTAGGTGCTTCTCCGCCAAAGGTAAAGCGCTTGCCGATATTTTTAAAAACTTCGAGAATGCTGTCTCCGAGATTTCCCGCGAAAACCGACGGCTCCGTGGAAGAATCATACTTGAATTCACCGGGCTCGGCGCAGATCTCGACGATTTTCCCCTGTTCAACGATCAGCATACACTGACCGTCTGCAACGGCTATGACAGATCCGCTTGAAATAATATTATCGGAACCGTATTTATTGGATGAACGTGAGCTTATTCGTTTTTTGCCTTTAACGGCAAGTACATTTTCGGAGAGTGCATCACAGTAAAAAAATTCTTTCCACTGATCTGCAAGAACTCCGCTCGCAGAGCCGGTAACCGCTTTTAAAAGACCCATGACAATTCTCCTTGATTATTCCTTGATTATATTATTGGAATCCGTTTATTAAACCGATAATTCAAAAGATCGGTGCATTATTTTCATTCAGGCAAGTTTATTCCTGACTGCCCTTTTTCCTCATGACATAGTACGCGCCTGCTCCCGTACCGACGAGTACCAGTGCGGATACAGGAATAAGCCACCATCCGCTGCCGTCATCCTTGTTGTTAACATTTCCGGCAGTCACACCGGCTTCCACGTTAGCAGCTGTCCGGGTCGCATCTACCGTACCCGTAGCAGAGGAAGTGGGGACCTTATTCTCTGCCGCCTGCGGATCACCGCCGTTGATATTAAGGCTTGCTTCTTGCGCCTTCCTTTCAGCGGAATCAGCTGATATAGCGGGAATGATTTCACTCTTGTTGGCTTTGCAGATCGTGCAGGTGAAAAGACGTGCTCCATTGGAGGTTTCCGTTGCTTCCTTGGTAACAACACCCTCATCCCAGGTATGTTCAGTACGCGCTATATCTCGGGTCTCTGTTTCACCGCATTCACACTTACGGGTCTCGATACCTGTAGTAATGCACGTTGCCGGCTTTGTGACCTCCCAATCACCGAAAGAGTGAACATGAGAACCGTCTTCCGCAACGGCCGCGCCGTTCTGTGCGGTCACAGTACCGTCACTGTTCTTTACAAGAGTACCGCTGTTACTGCCCCCGGCATCGACATTCACATAAAACACGTCGCTTGAGCCGTTGTAACTCACTTCGACCGCAACGCGTCCAACGCTGCTGAAAACAGAAGGATACACGTTCAATCCGGAGCCGTTATACGACTGCCAGCTTGTGGAATAGCCGTCATATACAGTCACTGCAAGACCGCTGAGATCAACGGATGAACCCACCGTATAATGGAGCTTATAAGGTGCATTTGTAATCTGAATACCGGCATAGGTCACAGGAACAATGTTTGAATAAACCTCTTCACTGCAAAGCTGTCCGTTAACATTGCTGACTCCGACAAAGTAATATGCCGTGCCGAGGATCTGATTCGGCGTATAAGAAAAACTATATGCACCGTCAATGGCATAGCGATCCTCATAAGTTCCGCTGTAACTCATATACCACTGGTAGCGAAGAAAACCTCCGTCAAAACTCGAGACATCAACGCGAAGAGCCACCGGAATCTCCCCTTTTGTTCCGAGATACGGATCCGGCTGACGGGTAATTACAGGAGTCGGGACAGAAGCCGAAACACTCGGTTCACCAAAGCCTGACGAAGAATTGCCCCAAGAATAGTTGAAATCCGGAGAAATGACGCCCCATGAGTTGTCAAAGCCCGATGAAAGACCGCCCCATGAATCATAGTATTCATCCGGCAGCGGAAGATCGTAGTCTATGTATCCCACGGCCAGAGCCTGACCGGTCAGCAAACAGCCAATGAGAAAAACCATAACTGTTATTGTCGATATTCTCTTTATCATATCCAATCCCTCCGTGCTGCTCTATGTGCAGACCTCTGTTAAGATACAGTATACCATATTTAGTATGCATTTTGCAACTGATAGTGAAAAAAGTTTTCAGAAAAAACAGGAAAAAATGTCAGAGTTTTGGTTCAAAAAAACATCTCGCCTTTAGGCGGTTCACCATAGGGATTTACAGCCTGAAAAGCGTCTTTTTCCGACAGTACTGTGTTAAATCGCCTTGAAATACACAAAGTATTCCTGCGGCGATTTGCCTTGTCCTGCCAAAAAAATCC
>JAZLGK010000182.1:0-8692 GCA_045616265.1 Candidatus Limivicinus sp.
ATATGAATTATCTCTCTGTAATGTCCCGCTTTCACAGATACTCGGTCAACAATCAGATGCTCATATATATGCAATGTCCCAACGCGACTCATGTTGCCGGCTTTAACAAATGGAAAAGCGAGTTCTCCCGCAGCGTGAAAAAGGGAGAGCGAGGTATCCGAATCATCGCCCCGGCTCCTTACAGCAAAAAGATTGAGACCGACAAGCTCGACCCGGATACAAAGCTCCCCATACTGGATGCGGACGGAAAGCCGGTCCGGGAGGAGAAAACAATCAAAGTCCCGTTTTTCAAGGTCACATCGGTCTTTGATGTAGCGCAGACGGAGGGCAAGCCGCTGCCGGAGCTGGCAAAGGATTTAACCGGAGATGTTGAAAACTACGATGTTTTTATGGAAGCCGTGCGCCGCTCGTCCCCTGTACCCATAGAGTTTACACCGCTCGAAGAAAACACAGACGGCTTTTTCAGTGCCAAAACGCAGAGTATTTCCATAAGAGAGAACATGAGCGAGGTGCAGACGGTTTGTGCCGCGATCCATGAAATATCTCACTCAAAGCTTCACAACAAGGACGCCCCTGAACCAAAGCCGCAGTGGAAACTTGTCATGGTCAGCGAAGGCGGTACGAAGCATGATTATCTAACTGCCTTTGAAAGTGAAGCGGAGGCCATAAAGACAGGCGAAGAGAACGAATGGCACTATGTCGATGAAAACGGTTTTGACTGGCAGCTTGAGGTGGAAGAAGATAACTATGCCCAAAAAGCCGCGGAAAAGAACCGGAATACTCAGGAGGTAGAAGCCGAGAGCATTTCCTATGCCGTGTGCAAGTATTACGGGATTGAGACCGGCGAAAACAGCTTCGGATACATCGCGTCATGGTCAGCGGATAAGGAACTCTCCGAGCTGAAAGCGTCTCTTGAAACCATCAACAAAACAGCCTCAGAGCTTATTTCGGATATTGACCGGAATTATGCCCAGATCATGAAAGAGCGCGGACTGGATAAGGTTCAGGAAGAACCGGAACAGGCAGAAACAGAACGGGCCGAGCTTGTACCGGATAAGACTGTCAGCATAAGAAAGATGAACGAATACGGCTATACCGATGAAGATATGCTGCCGCTGTCCAAAGAAAAAGCGCTGGAGCTATATAATCAGGATGTACCCCTATATATGCTCCAACCGTCCGGCAAGGCGGAGATCGTCTTTGATAGGACGGACATTACCGATCACAAGGGCCTTTTCGGAGTAGAAAAAAGCGAATGGGAGCAGATAAAGCACCGGATCGTGCCGGAAGCCGTATTCAGTGACATCAGGGATAACGGTTTTATGATCTGCCAGCTGAGAGACGAGCCGGACAACGCAAAGCATCTGTTTCTCAGCTATGACCAGCTTGCAAAGCTCGATCTTTCCTTTGAGAAAAACAGATATGAACCAGCCTATGCCGATACCCTTGCCCCATTTTCAGACAAAGCAGCGGTGCTTGAGGAGATATATACCCGCTTCAATGTCAAAAGGCCGGAGAACTTTCACGGTCACTCGCTGTCCGTCAGTGACATCGTTGTGCTGAAGCAGGACGGCGTTGTATCATCCCACTATGTTGATTCTTACGGATTCAGGGAGATACCGGAGTTTACAAAGCCGGAGAATTATCTGAAAAACGCGGAATTGCAGGTTGAAGATGATGCAGACATGATCGACGGCGTTATAAATAACGGCAGAAAGCAGGAAGAACCCGGGCAGAAAAAATCCGTTTTACAGCAGCTATACCAGAAAAGGCCGAAAGAGCCGATCAAAACCGATAGGAAAAAATCTCATAAAGAAATGGAGCGATAGAATGAAACCTTTTACAAAAGACGAGCTTATGCTCATGAGCATCTACGATGAGGGCAGCGTCAGCGCCACCGTTGAGGCTCTCAAAGAAATGCGCGGACATATTGACGCGGATCAGCCGGAGCTGATGGAAATGACCGACGCCGTACTCGGCAAGCTTGAAAATATCTCGGAGGAGGAGTATGCAGAGCTTGACCTGATACCGGAGCTGTAAAAAAGTTTGCTGAATTATTCTAAAAAACACATTGAGGTGTTGGTACGTAAGTGGTATACTGATAAAAAATACTTAAATTTTCAACACAGCCAGACATGATATGTTAAACCAGGGATTGCAGTTGGTTTTTATAAAGCATTATGAACGGAGGCTTCTCATGATAGATTTCACGCATCTTGAAATATACAGAGAGAATAACCGCATAGAGGCAAAAAAAGCATTGGGCGGTTTGCCCAACAGCATTTGGGAGACATATTCGGCCTTTGCCAACACGCTTGGCGGCTATATTCTGTTAGGCGTGATTGAAAAGGAAGATAAGACCTTTGAGGCCGTTGATCTTGTCAACGCTCAGAAGCTGATAAAGGATTTCTGGGATATAGTAAATAATCCCAAGAAGGTCAGCATTAATCTTCTTTCGGACAAAGATGTGTTTGTGCAGGAGATTGACGGAAAACATATCGTTGTGATCTCTGTCCCCAGAGCTGAAAGAAGCTATCGTCCCGTGTATATTGACGGCAATCCGCTCAATACCTACCGCCGCAACGGTGAAGGCGATTATAAATGCACAAAGGAAGAATACCAGTCCATGGTTCGCGATGCTTCCGTTAAAACACAGGATATGCTGGTTCTTTCCGAAATGGATTTGGACGTTTTCAATATGGAAAGTGTACGTGGTTATCGTCAGCGCATGAAATTTTCCCGGCCCGGTCATGTGTGGGAACAGTTGGAGGACATGGATTTTCTCTGGAAAATAGGGGCTGTCGGAATCGGCGAAGATGGGAAAAAGCATCCCACAGCTGCCGGACTTCTGATGTTCGGCAACGAATACGACATCGTCCGCGAATACAACGACTATTTTCTTGACTATCAGGAACAGTATGACCCCAATAACCGTTGGACGGATCGCATTATTTCCTCATCAGGAGACTGGAGCGGAAATGTATATGATTTTTATTTCCGCGTATATAACAAGCTTCAGCAGGATATTAAAACGCCCTTCAAGCTCAATGGCGTTACGCGCGTGGATGATACACCGGTTCATCTTGCGTTGCGCGAGGCACTGGCAAATTGCCTTGTAAATGCTGATTATTACGGCAGACGCGGCGTTGTTGTTATCAAGAAGCCCGATGTGATCACTTTATCCAATCCCGGAAATTCCCGTATAGAAATCAATACGGCGATCAGCGGCGGCGTGTCAGACCCACGAAACAGCACAATGCTGAAAATGTTCAACTTCATTGATATCGGTGAACGTGCCGGCAGCGGTATACCTAACATCTTCCGTGTGTGGAAAGAGCAGGAATGGGAGCGTCCGGTTATTTCCGAAACCTTTGAGCCGGACAGAATCACGCTGACCTTATCGTTATCGCCGAAAAAAATCGGCGATAAAAAATCGGCGATAAAAATCGGCGATAAAAAATCGGCGATAAATGAGAGAGCAAAAGAAAGCATTATTTCATATCTGACAGATCATCCAAAAGCAAAAACGAAAGAAATCGCGGAATATATCGGTCTGAAAGAGTCACGGACAAGAGATTATCTGAAAGAATTGATAGAAGAAGATACTGTAGAAGCTTTCGGAGAAAACAAGAGCCGTGTATATTACCTGAAAAGCTGATTTTCTAAACAGAGTTGAAAACAACAGAATTATCTTTGGAGCGCCCTTTGGGGCGCTCTTTTTACTACACGTGAAAGGAGCGTTATGCCTAACAGAATACAGGAATTCAGTCAGCTTGCTGAACGTGCCGCGATGGAATTGACCGGCAGTCATCAGAGCTGGCTTTCTTTTTTGCAGACAGCATCGAGGCTGTATAAGTATCCGTATAATGAGCAGCTTTTGATCCATGCCCAGCGGCCCGATGCAACGGCCTGTGCGGACTTCGACACCTGGAATCAGCGTATGGGGCGGTATGTTCGGAAAGGCTCTCACGGGATTGGGCTTATCGACGCCAGCGGAGATACGCCGAAGATGAAATATGTGTTTGACGTATCGGACACGGTGGAGACAGATCGGGCGCGTCAGCTCAATCTGTGGGAGTACAAACCGGAGCATATCGAGGCCGTATCCGCTGCCATGGAAAAATCGTTCGGCGTTGACGGAGTATGGAACCTGCCCATTCTCCTTGACCGCACGGCGGCACAGCTCGCGGATGAATACTGGCAGTCATATAAACGCGACATTTTCGACATCGTTGCGGATTCTTACCTTGAGGGGTATGATGAGTACAACATCGAAATGCAGTTTCGCTCTGCCGCGACCGTCAGCATCGGCTATGTCCTCCTGACCCGCTGCGGCCTGGACCCGGAGAGCTATTATACCCGCGAAGATTTTCTCAGCGTCTTTGACTTCAACACTCCGGAAGCCGCCAATGCTCTGGGAACAGCGGTGAGCGAAATAAGCAGAGAGGTTTTGAGACAGCTTGAACGAACGATACGGAATTTTGAAAGGAGCGCAGAGCATGAACGAACTCAGATACAAGACCGTGGGAGAGGTTCAGATACCGGAAATGCGCCTCAAAGAGACATCCCCGACGCCGCTGGGCAGGTACGGACGGATGCGGAAAACATACCTTCAGGAGCAGAGACCGATCCTTTGGACCCGGCTGCTTCTGTCGGAGACGCTGTACAGCCATCTTCACGAGATAGAGGAAGCGGCACAGTCGAGGCTGACGGAGATGATGCCGGTGCTGATGAAATCGGCGGGAGTGACGGAGCAGATGAAGGCGGAAGACCCGATGAAGTGGACGGGGCTGATGAACAGTCTGAAAGCCCAGGCGGAGGAGATTATTCTCCGGGAGCTGATCTACAGCTGACCTTCTTCCCCACGGAAGAAGAACAAAAAGAAATAATCCGACAGACGGAGGGCATGGATGACGTGCCCTCTGTTCATTTTATCCGGCAGTCAGATATAGATACCATTCTCCGGAGCGGCAGCAACACAAGTCCTGCCAGGATGCACGTTATTACCGAGTTTTCAAAGCAGAAAAGCAACCCGGAATTAGCCGGATTCCTGAAAACCGAGTACAAAGGCGGATACGGTCTGAAAGGTAATGACGGCGATGTGGCGGCATGGTATTCCGAGGAAGGTATAAGGATGTGTCCTGACCGCAGCGCCCGGTACAGCAAAGCGTCAACACTCCTTTCGTGGGAGGATGCGGCAGAGCGTATCCATCAGCTTTTGCTGGAGGGACTGTTTGCATCGAACGTAGAGATTGCGGAAGCGCCGCTTCAGGAACGTACAGAGCTGGCACAATCCCTCTGGTATTTATATCACGATCTGAACGGGGAAGCGCACAAAGAGGGCTATCTGGATGTCATGGAAACCGTCAAAGGCGGCGGCTTTCCGGACGAGACCGACAGGCTTACAGAGCAGCTTGCAAATACAGATTTCCGCAAAACACTGACAGAGCAGTTTGCCGCGTTCTGGACGGCAAGAGAGCAGGACAGAACGCTTCTCCGGTTCAGCTACCATAATCTGAATAAAATCTATGCTTCTCTGAAAGAGCTGGATTTGCCGCGGGCTGTGTATTCCTCTTCCATTAATGAAATGCCGGAGGTTCAGGGCTTCATCACAGAGGATGAAATCAATCAGGCCCTTTCTGACGGCAGCAGTTTTGACGGCGGCAAGGGGCGTATCTATGAATACTTTCAGACACAGCATACCACCAAAGAGCTTGCGGACTTCCTCAAAGCAGAATACGGTATCGGTGGGCGCTCTCATGCTTTGTCCGGGGCTGCACACAGCAGCGAGGATCACAGCGCCAAGGGGATCAGCCTTAAAAAAGCCGGATGCACGGAGGTACAATTAAGCTGGACGGATGTCGCTAAACGGATCGGAGAGCTTATCCGCAAGGATCGCTATCTCACACCTTTGGAGCATGAGAAATACGAGGCCGTCCATGAAGCGTCAACGACTTACAACGCTGTAAAGGAACAGAATCCGGACAGTATTGTTCTCTACCAGGTGGGAGACTTCTTTGAAATGTACGGCGAGGACGCCAAAACCGCGGCTCCGGAGCTGGAACTGTATCTTTCCGCAAGAGATATTCCCAACGTGGGCCGCGTGGCCATGTGCGGTATTCCGGCCCATCGGCTGGAAAGTTATACGGAAAAGCTCCGTGAAAAACACGATGTCACGATCTCCGCTGTCAATGAGGAGACACGGGAACGTCGCTCTTACACGCTCCTTTCTGTTGACCACGAGGCGGAGAGAGCCAGCAATGAGCAGGAAGCGGAGTTCGGCGCGGACGGCTTCCGTGCTTTCCACGGCAATGTGCTAAAGGAAGAAACTCGGCAGGAGTTGACGCAGGAGGATATAGACCAAAGCCTTATTCAGTGGAACAACGATCCCGAAAGCAAAGCACGAATGGTGAGCTATATGCGCGAGCATGGCAGAGAACGCGATGCCGCACAGTGGCTTGCAGGAGAATACAGCGTTGAGGCAGCCGACACGCTGAAATTTGCCAATTCGGATACCGAAATGAAATGGCCGCAGGTACAGCGAAGACTATTGCGGCTTTTGAACGAAGGACGGTTTGACGAGAGACCGGAAAACCGGGGTATTTTCCTCGGAGAGCGTGGAAACACGCTCTATTTTTATGCTCCTGTCAGCTTCGGCATGGAAACGGATTTTGCCGGAGCACCGCAGCTTCAGGGCGATCAGCGCATGGTTATTGCCTCGCCGGTCTGCTATCACAGCGATGAATTTCTGCAAGAACATCGCATCACTTTTCTCAAAATCGGGCGCGACATCGAAGAAGCGCAGCTCGAAGGAGTGACCCCCGCAGAGCAGATCGTTGCCATGGAACAGGCGGAAAATGTCTTTTCCACCCCGGAGGGGAAAACATACCATGTGGGCGATCATGTCATTATCGGAAACGACACGGATGGAAGGTCGGAAATCGTCATTGAAAATGCCGATGCAGACTATGTTTACTATACCTTTCCGGATTTACCTGAACAGGAGCCCGTTGAAATCCTGCGGGCGCAGTTTGATGCGTATGTAGATGATGCTCGCTTTACGGTAATTCAGCCGGAAGTACCGTCCGCAGAAATGTCGCCGGAACGTATGGAGCAGCTTGTGGAATCCTTTGAAGCTGCCGGGTACACTTATGACAATGTTATAAGCTACGGCGGGTATCTTGTCTTTCACGGCGAAGGCAGCAGCGGATGCGCTTTCCAATCATGGGAAGAAGCCGAAGAATGGATAAACGGAGTAATCTTCGACGAGCCGGAACGAAACGAAGCCGTTGAAAAGGTGCTGCATCCGGAAAGATATGAGACCTCAAAAAATACCAATATTGCCCTTTCGGATGCGGAATATGCGCGAAATAATCTTATACCCGGCGAGACCGTCATGCAGATCGACGGCCGGAGCTTTGTCGTTGACAGCGTTGATGCGGATATGGGTACGGTCAGCCTGCGGGACAATACGTTTGCTCAGTCAGCAGGCTTTCCCATATTCCGCAATGAAACTATATCTTTTATCCGGCAGTATCTTGAAGAAGAACCGAAATATACGACCGAGACAGTGGCCTATTATTCCGCCGAAGAAAATCATCTGCCCTATGACGTTGTATTTCAGACGATCCATATCCCGGACAGAGAGCCGCCAACGCCACCCACCCCGATGCCCGGAAACTTCCGTATCACAGACGAACATCTGGGCGAAGGCGGGCCGAAAGCCAAGTTCCGCATGAATATGGAGGCTATAAAGCTCCTGAAAAAGCTGGAACAGGAAAACAGAGAGGCTACGCCCGAGGAGCAGAGTATCCTTTCCAAATATGTCGGCTGGGGCGGACTGGCCGATGCCTTTGACGACAGTAAATCCAACTGGACAAATGAATATACGGAACTTAAAAATGCTCTCACCGGTGAAGAATATTCAGCGGCAAGAGCATCGACCCTGAACGCCCATTATACAAGCCCTGTTGTTATCAAAGCGATATATGAAGCTGTCGGCAATATGGGATTTCAGACCGGCAATATCCTTGAGCCTGCCATGGGCATCGGCAACTTTTTCGGCCTGCTGCCGGAGGAAATGCAGCACAGCAAGCTATACGGTGTGGAGCTGGACAGCATTACAGGCCGTATTGCAAAGAAGCTGTATCCGAAGGCGGAAATAACCGTCGCCGGTTTTGAAACGACCGACCGCAGGGATTTCTATGACCTTGCCATCGGCAATGTGCCGTTCGGTCAGTATCCGGTGGACGATAAAGCCTATAACAAGCTGGGTTTCTCTATCCATGACTACTTCTTCGCCAAAAGCATAGATCAGGTGCGTCCGGGCGGCGTGGTTGCCTTCGTTACCTCACGCTATACCTTGGATAAGCAGTCCCCGGAGGTCAGGAAGTATATAGCCCAGAGAGCGGATTTCCTCGGAGCCATACGGCTGCCGAATACCGCTTTCAAAGAGAATGCCGGCACGGATGTCGTGTCGGACATTATTTTTCTTGGCGCTTTAGCTTGACAAAACCCCTGGTTCTGCCAGGGGTGGGAAAAAAAGCCTTGGCAAATAAAACCTCCCGGTATAGAGTGATGTGGGTTTGCCAACCGCATCACAGAATAATAGGAGGTTTTATAAGTGAAAAATGAATTGAAACACACAGCACACTCAAGTTACCGATGTGAATACCATGTGGTATTTGCCCCG
>JAZLGK010000183.1:0-29339 GCA_045616265.1 Candidatus Limivicinus sp.
CGGCAGCTGACGGATAAAATGTGCTCAGATTTTGTCATTTTTTCTTGCAATACACAAAGTATTCCTGCGAAAAAATGCCTTCATCAGAACCCATTTTCTCTCGCCATCTGCTCTTGCCGCATTATGCGGTATTGCCTTAAAAAACGGAAAGAGGAAAAGGTATGGAGATCATAAAATCGGTGCTTCCGGTCATTCTGCTGCTGTTGGCGGGTATGCTGATACGGAAAAAGAATATCATTTCGGAAGATGGCATCAAGGGCCTGCAGGCGCTTGTGATGAACATTTCCCTCCCGGCGGGGCTGTTTGCCGCCTTTTACCGGACGAGCATTTCCGCGGGAGAGCTTATCCTGCCGGTCATCCTGTTTATACTGGTGGTGGGCGGGATCTTTGCCGCGAAACCGCTGTGTCGGCTTTTCGGAGAAAAGGACGAGTATATGCCCTTCATGGCGAGCGGCTATGAAGCGGGAATGCTGGGCTACGCGCTCATAGCGATCCTCGCGGGAAGCGAGAATATCACCACCTTCGCCATTATGGATATGGGGCAGTGTCTCGCTATTTTTACAGTATATCTTGCTCTCCTGAAAGGCATAGGCGGGGGGAAACAGACTGCGGCAGAAGTTATAAGAGGACTCCTTACAACGCCGGTGCTTGTGGCGATCCTTGCGGGGCTTGCCGTCAGCCTGACAGGACTGGGAAAGCTTCTTGTCAGAACCGGGATAAGTGAAATCGTTGACAGTGTGTGCTCCTTTGCCTCGGCGCCGACAAGCGCGGCGATCCTTGTGGTCATCGGCTATCGGATGAACTTCAAGGGACTGGATATGAAACGCGTAGGGAAAGACTGCGCCATTCGTCTGATCCTTCAGGGCGTTTTTGCGGCCGTTGTGCTGAGCCTGTTTAAAATCATCGGAGGCGTATGCAGCGAAGAGCTCACGACTATGACCTTCCTGCTTGCGATGACGCTCCCGCCCCCGTATATCCTCCCGCTTTACATAGAGGAAAATGAAAAGAAGGAGTATTACTCGCTGGCTATTTCCGCTTACACACTGCTGTCAATATCAGCTTTTATCGTGCTCGTGGCGATATACGTGTGATGTGTCACTCCGCGAGCTTTCGGAGAGTATCGCCGGTGATGCGGTAAACCGTCCAGTCGGACATGGGCTGTGCTCCTAAAGAAAGATAAAAATCAATACTGGGTCTGTTCCAGTCAAGGCACCACCACTCCAACCGTCCGCATCCGCGCTCGACGGCAATGGCGGCAAGCTTTTTGAGGAGCGCTTTTCCGTACCCTTTGCCGCGGTATTCCGGCTCTACATACAGATCCTCCAGATATATCCCCGCCCGTCCGAGGAAGGTCGAAAAATTGTGAAAGAACAGGGCAAAGCCGATTTCTTTTCCGCCTTCCAGAGCGAAGATCACTTCGGCTTTCTGTCTGTCGAAGATCCAGTGCTCAAGCGTTGCTTCGTCGGCGACCACTTCGTCCGCCATGTTTTCATAAGCAGCCAGCTTTTTGATAAACTGCAGGATCAGATGGGTATCGTTTCGCCCGGCGTTTCGGAAGGTCAATTCATCTGACATAACGTTTTCCTCCGTAATTCATCTTTTTTATAATTGTACCACGCTGCCGGCTTCTCTTCAAGAGCGGGCGGCGAATCGCGCAGAGCGTGACTTTTGCGCGGAATGTACTTGCCAATCTTATGACCGGATGATATAATATCCGTATATGTCAAAAGGTAAATAATACAAAATAAGTAAAAAACTAAAAGGAGAAGAATTCAATGGCAAAGAATCGTTACATCGGCGATTATCCCGTGATCGGCATCCGTCCTATTATCGACGGTCGCGAAGGTCCCGTGCAGCTGCGTCAGAGTCTCGAAGGTCAGGTCATGGCCATGGCAGAGGCCGCCAAGAAGCTCTTTGAGGAGAATCTCTGCTACTCCAACGGTGATCCCGTCAAGGTCGTTATCGCCAATCACTCCATCGGCCGCGTGCCCGAATCCGCCGCCTGCGCCGAGCAGTTCAAAAAGGAAGGCGTCGCCATCACCCTGTCCGTAACTCCCTGCTGGTGCTACGGCTCCGAGACCATGGATATGGATCCCATGACCATCAAGGGCGTATGGGGCTTCAACGGCACCGAGCGTCCGGGCGCTGTCTACCTCGCCTCCGTTCTGGCGACCCACGCACAGAAGGGTCTGCCCGCTTTCGGCATCTACGGCCATGAGGTGCAGGACAGAGATCAGGTCACCGACATCCCCTGCGATGTAAAAGAAAAGCTGCTCCGCTTCGGTCGCGCTGCCGTTGCCGCTGCCACCATGCGCGGCAAGAGCTATCTGCAGATCGGCTCCGTCACCATGGGTATCGGCGGCTCCATCATGGATCAGGCATTCCTCGAAGAATATCTCGGTATGCGCGTTGAGTCCGTCGACGAGGTAGAGATCCTCCGCCGCATGGAAGAGGGCATCTACGTCTCCGAGGACGTGGAGAAGGCTCTGGCATGGACAAAGGAGCACTGCAAGGAAGGCCGCGACGATAACGTCGAAGAGGTCGAATTCCTCGGTCAGAAGAGAAGGATCAAGTTCACCGATGAGGAAAAAGAGAAGCAGTGGGAGTTCACCATCAAGATGTACTGCATCATCAAGGACCTCATTCAGGGCAACCCCAATCTGCCTGATGCCTTCGGTGAAGAAAAGCTCGGTCACAACGCCATCTGCGCCGGCTTCCAGGGTCAGCGTCAGTGGACCGACCATTGGCCCAACTGCGACTACCCCGAAGCAGTCCTCAACTCCTCCTTTGACTTCACCGGCAAGAAGGAGCCCATGGTCTTCGCTACCGAAAACGATATCCTCAACGGTCTCGGTATGCTCTTCATGGAGCTGCTGACCAACCGCGCCCAGATCTTTGCCGATGTCCGTACCTACTGGTCCACCGAGGCTACCAAGCGCGTTACCGGCTATGAGCTCGAGGGCAAGGCCAAGGAAAACGGCGGTATCATCCATCTGCTCAACTCCGGCGCTGCCTGCCTTGACGGCTGCGGTGAGTGCGTTGACGAAGAGGGCAACCATGTCATGAAGAAGTGGTTCGACGTGCCCGAGGAAGACACCAAGAAGATGACCGACGCTACCGTATGGTGCCAGGCCGCCTTTGACAACTTCCGCGGCGGCGGATTCTCCAGCCACTTTGTCACCCGTGCCGAGATGCCCGCCACCATGATCCGTCTCAACCTCGTCAAGGGACTCGGGCCCGTGCTGCAGATCGCCGAAGGCTGGACCGTGAAGCTCCCCGACGAAGTGACCGATACTCTCATGGAGCGCACCAATCCCACCTGGCCCTGCACATGGTTCACACCGCGCTGCGACGGCAAGGACGGCAGCCCCTTCAAGTCCGCCTACGAGGTCATGCAGAACTGGGGCGCGAACCACGGCGCTATCTCCTACGGCCACATCGGTGCAGACCTTATCACGCTCTGCTCCATGCTCCGTATTCCCGTTTGCATGCATAATGTCCCCGAAGAGAAGATCTTCCGTCCCGCCGCATGGAACGCCTTCGGCATGGACAAGGAGGGTCAGGACTACCGTGCCTGCGCCGCCTACGGCCCGCTCTATAAGAACATCCGATAAAATAAACAGGGCAGGCGGAAGCCTGCCCTGTTGAGTGAGGAATGAGGAATTAGGAATGAGGAATGAAGGAGCCGCTTCGCGGCGATTGAAATTTCCTCAGAAATCTTTCTTTGGATTAAAGAAGGATACCTGAGAAAAATATGATCTGTCGGCGCAGCCGACACCATAATTCCTAATTCCTCATTCCTGATTCCTAATTTTTTTACAACAAGGAGATTTTTACTATGCTCAAAAACATTCCCCCCATTCTCTCTTCCGAGCTTCTGGCAGCTCTCAACTCCATGGGTCACGGCGACCGCATCTGCATCGGTGACGGTAACTTCCCCGGTGCATCCATGGCAAAGCCCAACGATCTTATTTTCATCCGTGCCGACGGTCACGGCGTCAACGAGCTTTTAGATGCTATTCTGCAGGTCATCCCTCTCGACTCCTATGTGGAGCACCCCGTAATGCTCATGGAAAAGATGGACTGCGACAAGGATATGGTCATTCCCGTGTGGACCGACTATGAAAAGACCGTTGCCAAGTATGACGGGCGCGGCGCTTCCGCCATCGGCCATTACGAACGCTTCGAGTTCTATGAGCAGGCCAAGAAGTGCTTCTGCATCCTCCAGTCCGGCGAGACTGCCGTTTATGCCAACGTCATTCTCCAGAAGGGCGTTATCAAGGTCTGAAATAAATACGATAAAAAATACTGTCCGGTTTTCCGGACAGTATTTTTTATGCGCTGTTATATTTGAATGAGCTTGTATTCTCTGGTGCCGAGGCCGATCTCTTCGGCGTGTTCGAGACAGCTCATCCACTCGGTCTCCATGTGCGTCATATGGAAGTGGTCGTGGTCGTGCTCGGTTTCGCCGTATTTCTTGAGATTGTCAGAGAGAATGCTGCCCTCAATGGCCGGCATCTTGTTGCAGAGGTCTGCACAGGCCTGATCGAGCGCCACGGGGTCGAAGGAGGCGAGCATACCGACATCGGGAATGATGGGGATGTCGTTTTCGGGATGGCAGTCGCAGTTGGGGGAGACGTCGCAAATCAGCGAGACGTGGAAAGCGGGACGATCCTTGCAGACAGCGTAGGCATATTCCGCGATCTTGCAGTTGAGAAGCTTGAAGGAATCCTGATACGAGGGAGTAACGGCATTTTTCGGGCAGAGGGCGAGGCATCTTCCGCAGCCGACGCACTTGTCGTGGTCAATGCTTGCCTTGCCGTTTTGGATGGACGGTGCGTCGTGAGCGCAGATCCTTACGCAGTTGCCGCAGCCGATGCACTTATCGGTCTGAACATAGGGCTTGCCGTCGCAGTGCTGCTCCATTTTGCCGGCGCGGGAGCCGCTGCCCATGCCGAGGTTTTTGAGCGTTCCGCCGAAGCCCGCTTCCTCGTGCCCCTTGAAGTGGGTGAGGGAGATCACAAGATCGGCGTCCATGATGGCGCGACCGATCTTTGCTTCCTTGACGTAGGGGAGATCGATGGGAACAAGCTGTTCATCGCTGCCCTTGAGTCCGTCGGCGATAATTACATGACAGCCGGTCTGGAGCGGCGAAAAGCCGTTGAGATAGGCGGTATCCAGATGGTCAAGAGCGTTTTTGCGGCTGCCGACGTAGAGAGTGTTGCAGTCGGTCAGAAAAGCTTTGCCGCCAAGCTCCTTTACATAGTCTGCAACGACCTTGGCGTAGTTGGGGCGGAGAAAAGCGAGATTGCCGAGTTCGCCGAAGTGAATTTTAATAGCCGCATACTTGTCGGTAAAATCGATCTGCTCAAACCCGGCGGATTTCATAAGGCGGCGGAGCTTCTGAAGGAGGTTTTCACGGGAAGTGGTTTTAAATGTGGTAAAATAAACATCGGAAGGATTCATACTGTCACCTCAATTTTCATTTTTGCTTGATCCTATTAAACCACATTTACACTCAATAGTCTACCATAATTTATAGGATTTTAATGTTTTACTTATCGAAGAATGTTGCGGTATCTATCTTCTGGTACCCGCCGAAGCTTACAGGACAGGCGAACATTTCCTCCGCCAGCTCCCGTCCGAGAAAGGCTTTTGTGATTTCGTTGACCTTTGCGGTCATGTCAATATCCTCAAAAAGCTCCGGGTAAACGGTTTTGGCGATGAACCATGTATTGCAGAGAACGGTTTCAAAATTCGTATAGTAGGCGTTATAGGCAAGCTGCAAATAGACATTGCCGGTCTGCCATGCCCTGCAGGTGTCGAACATGGCGCTGTCCTCAGCGTAGAGAGGTTTTATGTTTTTGACCGCCGCCGCGTCGATGAACAGAATGTCCGTATCCTCGCCCAGGGCGATAAACTTTTCAGCCTCGATCGGCTGAACGCCGGGAGCAGAAAGATCGGTGCAGACGTTGCGGATATTGGCTGCCGTGAAGGAGCAGAAGTCCATAGCGGTCATGAGGTGGTTTGTCGTGCCCCAACTGCCGAGACCGCAGATGTAAACGCCCGGCTTTTCTTCCTCGGGAATATCCGCCGTTCTGCGGCTTATTTCAGCCCTTTCGTTTTCAACAAAGGATATGATCTCTTCGGCTCGGTCTTCTTTGCCGAAAACTGTTCCCAACAGTCGCAGACTTTCATAAAACGCCGGGTCGAATACCGCGTCTTTGCCGGTTTTGAGGGTAATTACCGGCACACCGAGCTGCATTTGCAGGGCATCGGCTTTTTCCGCATCTTCGTACTCGGAAAAAACAATGTCGGGCGCGCAGGAGAGAATCTTTTCCGCTTCGGCGCTCTGTGCGTTGGGGCCGCCGACCCCGCAGGAGGGCAGAGAGGCAAATTCTCCTCCAAAGGCGAGAATATAGGGTCTTGCCACGCCGTCGAACATTTTCGGACGGTTGGCAAGGCTTTCGTTGTCAATATCCTCCACGCCGCACAGCAGGGAAATATCTCCCACATAGCTGTACATCCTCAGTGCTCCCGCACCAATGCAGACGACGTTTTTATAACCGTCTGGTATTATGTTAACCTCGCGCCCAATCATATCCGTGACCGTGACTTCTCCCTCCGCCCCGGCTAAAGCGGAACACAGGGAGGTCAGAATTATCAGGCATACAAATATTGATAATGTTTTCTTCATAAAATACGCCTCCGATCGGGGTTTTTCTTTACAAAACCGATTATAAACGTTCATGGAAAAAACGGAAGCTCCCCCGGGGGATAAAAAATAAAAAACTTTTAAGTGTTTAACTTGACATAACATATTGAAAGCGATAAAATATACCGAATGATATTTTGGGATTTCAGGGGAGAAATCCGTAAAGTATTGCTTGTTTAATTTCGGACGGGTGCGTTTTATGGCTCGTCTTGCGTTAGATCGGGGACTCACGCCCCGGAAATTCGCATATCCGGCAGATAAATAGAATCTGCAAAAAACCACCACAATATTTTGAAAGATTGGAGGTGTGTTTTCTTACTATGTCAACGCCGATTTGGATCGTTATTATTTTAGTTGTGGCAGCAGCTACTTTCGCACTGGCTTTTTATCTCAGCAGAAATGTGCGTATCAAGCACGGTGAAAGAGAGATAGAGGACGCGGAAGAAGAAGCCAAAAGAATAATTAATGAAGCTATAAAAAGTGGCGAGAGCAAGAAAAGGGAGGCTCTCGTAGAGGCAAAGGAAGAAATGCACAAAGCCCGTTCGGAGTTTGAGCGGGAGGAAAAGTCGCGCCGTGCGGAACTGCAGAAGCAGGAACGCCGCCTTCAGCAGAAGGAAGAAAATCTTGACCGCAAGATCGACGCGGTCGAGAAAAAGAATGACACACTCAATAACAAAATAGCCGCCGCCGAAGCACAGCAGAAGGAAATTGCCCAGCTCAAGAAGGGTCAGCTCGATATGCTGGAAAAGATCTCCGGCTTCACGGTGGAAGAGGCCAAGGCCTATCTCATAGCGAATATCCGTGATGACGTCACCCATGAGATGGCCATGAAGGTCAAAGAGATCGAGGCACAGTACAAGGACGAGGCGGATGAACGCGCCCGCGAGATCATCGCCACCGCCATCCAGCGTTGCGCCGCCGACCATTCAAGCGAGATCACCGTTTCCGTCGTCCCTCTCCCCAACGACGAAATGAAAGGTCGTATCATCGGCCGCGAAGGCCGCAACATCCGCAGCATCGAAACGCTCACCGGCTGCGACCTTATCATCGACGATACCCCCGAGGCAATCACCGTCTCCAGCTTTGACCCAGTTCGCCGCGAGGTTGCCCGTATCGCTCTTGAAAAGCTCATTCAGGACGGACGTATCCATCCCGCAAATATTGAGCTTATGATCGCCAAGGCTCAGAAGGAAGTCAACGCCACCATCAAGGCCGAAGGCGAAAGAGCCGTATTTGAGACCAATATCCACGGTCTCAACCCCGAAATCGTAAAGCTTCTGGGCCGCATGAGATACCGCACGAGCTACGGTCAGAACGTACTGAACCACTCCATCGAGGTCGCACATATCTCCGGCCTTCTGGCAGCCGAGCTGGGCGTGGACGCGGCAACGGCAAAACGCGCCGGTCTTCTCCATGACCTGGGCAAGGCCATTGACCACGAGGTCGAGGGCAGCCACGTAACCATCGGCGTCGATATGGCGCGCAAGTATAAGGAGTCCGAAGAGGTCATACACGCCATAGAAGCTCACCACAATGATGTGGAACCGCATACCGTGATCGCCTGCATCGTTCAGGCGGCGGATGCGATCTCCGCTTCCCGTCCCGGCGCGAGACGCGAGAATATTGAAAACTACGTCAAGCGTCTGGAAAAGCTGGAGGAAGTCTCCAAGAGCTTCCCCGGCATTGCAAGCTCCTATGCTATTCAGGCCGGGCGCGAGATCCGCATCATGGTCAAGCCCGAGGAGATCAGCGAGGATCAGATGGTTCTCCTTGCAAGAGATATTGCCAAGAAGATCGAGGATGAGCTTACTTATCCCGGTCAGATCAAGGTACATCTCCTGCGTGAGACCAAGGCCGTCGATTATGCAAAATAATCAATAAAAACATTCAAAGCCGCTTTTCGTTTCGGAAAGCGGCTTTGCCGGATATGGAGAAAAATTTGAACTGTTCAATTTCCATTGCCGCGCCCGAGGACACCGAAAAACTCCTTGCCATCTATGCCCCCTACGTGAAAAATACGGCGGTGAGCTTTGAATACGCTGTACCGAGCATAGAGGAATTTCGCGGGAGGATCGAAAAAACTCTTGAGAAATATCCCTATATCATTGCAAAACGGAACGGGGAAATTATCGGCTACGCCTATGCGTCCATGTTCAAACAGCGCCCCGCTTACGGCTGGGATGTGGAAGCGAGCATTTATGTAAGAGGCGACGCGCACGGCGAGGGCATCGGGCGGACGCTGTATGAGGCGCTTGAAGCAGCGCTGAGAATGCAGAATATCCTCAACGTGAATGCCTGCATCGTCTACTCGGAAACGGAGGACGAAGTTCTCACAAAGGACAGTATGCGTTTTCACGGGAAGATGGGATACAGATTTGCGGGACGGTTTACACAGTGCGGGTATAAGTTCGGAAGATGGTTTGACATGATCTGGATGGAAAAGCATATCGGCAGGCATACGGACTGCCCGAAAAGCGTCAGACCCTTTCCGGAGATCAGAGAAGAATTTGAAAAGGAAATGTCAATGACCGGATTATGACCGATACAGGGCGTTCCGCTGTGTTTCCCGGAGGAATACAGCGGGATGTTGCTATTGAAAATCCCGGGGAAAATATGTATAATTGACAGAGATATAAAGAATGGTGCAGGGTAATGAGATTATTTCGGAAAATATCATTCATACTGGCGCTGCTTGTGATCGCCGCTCTTGTTCCGCTGACGGCCGCCGCGAGGCGGATGGATGTTCAGACGGAAAATTCAAAAAACAGGCTTTTAAGCGGAAGCTTTACGGCGCTGCGCGGGGACAGCTCCCATGATATCAAGCCGTTTTTCGATGGGGAAGCGTGCTATCTTTTCCTGCCGCAATATACCGAATCACTGCGGTTTTCTTTTAATGCGCATCATGCGCTGATAGACGGCAAAGAATACCGCTCCGGCGACGCCCTTGAGCTTCAGCCGCTGGAAGGAAAGCACCGGTTCGGTTTTGTGAATGATAACGGGGAAGAGTTTGAAAAGGAAAGTATTGAAATTATCCTTTCAGGCGATATCCCTTCCGTTTTTATAGATTCCGGTTCGGGCCGTTATCTTGAGAACGGAAAAAAGACCTACAAGGAATACTGCGGGATCGAAATTGTAAATCCCGACGGAACAGCCGAATACAGGAGTTTAAACCGCTGGTCTGATAAGATCCGGGGCCGGGGCAATACCTCATGGCGCGGCAGCAGCGCGGCCGATCCCATGGCCAAAAATGCATACAACCTGTATTTGGACCGTTCTGCCGATCTTTTCGGCATGGGCGCTTCCAAGGAATGGGTCATGCTGGCCAATCTTTTTGACAAGTCAAATATCCGCAATAAATTTGTTTATGACCTTGCCGCCCGAATAGGCCTTGAGTACAGCCCGGAATCGGTATTTGCGGACGTGTATATTGATAACGAATACCGGGGAGTGTATCAGCTTTCCGAGAAGATACAGGTCGGGAAAGAGCGGGTCGATATCGGAAGTCAGGGTATTCTGTTTTCGATGGAGGCAAAAAACCGCTTGACCGGAAAGCCGGAGGAGGTTACGACCGCCCATGGGCAGGCGCTGATGCGTGTCTTTCCCACGGTGAATTATGAAAAATCGGAGGATGTTTTTTCTGCCAGGGTGGAGGCGTTTGAAAATGTCCTGTTTTCCGACTTTACGCTGGAAGAAATAGGGGAATATATCGATATTGATTCCTGGGCAAAGATCGGCCTGCTGGAGGAGTTCTTTGCGGATTACGACGCCTGGAAAACCAGCCAGTATTTCTATATAAAACCCGAAGACGGGAAAATATACGCCGGCCCCATCTGGGATTTTGACAATTCTTCCGGCAACTGCATGGCAAATATCCATCCGCAGAAAAGCGCGGTTGAAAATATCCTTATTTTCCGCTCCAAAATTGACGGTGTGGGCGATGACACGCTGTGGTTTTACCGCCTGATGCAGAATGCGGATTTTTACGACTATGTGTGTGACATATACAGCCGAAGCATTTATCCGTACCTTAAAGAAAACACGGATGAGATCGTCGAAGAATACTATCGCTGCCTCGGAAGCTCGCACCGCATGAACTGTGTCCGCTGGGACTTTGAGATGAACGATGCGGATGTTTTCAAAGCCTTTGTCAGAAAACGTCTGGAATTTCTGAAACGGATATGGATAGATAAAGAGCCGTACTGTCTGGTCACCTATGAAACAACGGGAATGTCCATGGGGTACTTTGAAAATGAGGTATGCCCCGCGGACGTATACTTTTACACGTGGTTTTTCGACAAAGAACGCACGGAGCCGACAGACCCCTTTGTACCGGAGCATGATACCGTACTTTACGCAGAAGTTGAACAGCCTATACCGCGATAATACCTCGGAGAGAAAAAATGAGCCGATTACGACAAGAAAACAAATATCTTATCAGCGCCACACAGGCGGAGATCATCCGCTCCTGTGCACAGGCGGTACTGAAACGGGACACGCACAGCGGCGAGCAGGGCGTTTATCATATCCGCAGCCTCTATTTTGACACGCCCTATGACTATTTCTGCCATGAAAACGAGGCGGGTGTGAATGACCGGAAAAAATACCGTATCCGTACCTACGGAGGCGGTGACGCTATCCGGATGGAGATAAAGTCAAAAATCTGCGGCATGACGGGCAAAGAAAGCTGCTGGATCACGAGAGAGCAGTTCGGAGAGATCGTTCAAGGCAGGGTGATTCTCCCCGAGGACGGTAAAGCTTCGGCATGGAACAAATTCATCTCAGCACGGAATGAAATGCCTCTGATCCCGACCGTGATCGTTGACTATGACCGGGAGGCTTTTACCTATCCCGACGGCAATGTGCGCGTGACCTTTGATACATGCATCATGTCAAGTGACAGGTTTGATACCTTTTTTGATGAAACGGTTTTCGGCAGACCCATCCTGCCCACGGGGCAGACGATGCTGGAAGTAAAGTTCGATGAATTTATTCCGGACTTCATTCTGAACGCGCTGAGCATACGGAACTTGCAGATGACCGCGTTTTCAAAATACTATCTGTGCAGAAAATTTGATAATTCAGGGAGAGAGATCAATGGGTGTTAAAGAACTTCTTATGCAGACGCTTTCGGGCGAGCTTAACGCAATGTATTCCTCGGCGGACATCATCGGGATGCTGCTGAAAAGTCTTATATTGGGTCTTTGTATTTATCTGGTGTACAGATTTCAGACAAGAAGCTCTTTCTTTTCGGCGAGCCTTGCGGTGACCCTTGTGGGTGTTGCGGTCGTGACCTGCGGGATCATTATCACGATCCAGTACAGTCTGGTCGTGTCTCTCGGTATGGTGGGCGCTTTGTCGATCGTGCGATTCCGTACCGCGATAAAGGATCCTATCGATCTTCTGTATCTCTACTGGTCGATCAGCGTGGGCATTATCTGCGGCGCGGGGATAACGAGGCTTGCGATTTACATATCCGTGGTCGTTGCGGCGCTGATCATCGTACTCGGCAATCTCCCCGCCGTCCGTGCGCCGATGCTGCTCGTCCTTCACTGCGACAATGCCGGGACGGAAAAAGCGTTCCTGCCTGTCATCGGAAAATACTGCCGTCACTATAAAGTGAAGTCCAGAAACATAACCATGAACGAGCTCAATATGATCATCGAGCTTCGCGTAAAAGACGGGAATTCTCTTATGGATGAACTTTCGGCGATGGACGGCATAAGCTCTCTCTCCCTTCTGTCTCACGACGGGGAAGCGGTAAACTGAAAAAGTTAATGATTCGGTAAACGATGATCGATTCGGAGAATAATCTGTTGAATTGATCATCGTTTTGTAAAAAGGAGAAAAAATGAAATTCCTTCATCTTGCGGATCTGCATCTGGGCAAACAGCTCTGCGGAGCGTCTCTTATAGACAACGGCGATCAGGGCTATTTGCTGGATCAGATCCTTGCGCTTGTTGACCGCGAAAAGCCGGATGCGGCGGTGATCGCCGGGGATGTTTATGACAGGGGAATTCCTTCCAGAGAGGCCGTGACGCTTCTGAGCGGGTTTCTTTCGGAGCTGGCCGGGGAAAAAAGAAGAATACCGGTGTTTCTGATCGCGGGAAACCACGACGGCGGTGAAAGGCTGGATTTTCTGAAAGAGCTTCTGCGGGAGCAGAATGTGCATATCTCCGGCACGGTCGAAAAGGAGCTGACCCATATAGAGCTCAATACCGACGGCGAGCCGGTCGTCTTCTGGCTGATGCCCTACGTTTTCCCCGTGAAGGTACGCGACCTCTTTTTTCTTACCGCCGAGGAGGTTCCGGATTATGAGAGCGCTGTCCGCGTACTTCTGGAAAACCAGGATATTGACACGACGAAAAGAAATGTCCTCATAGCCCATCAGTTTGTCACCGCCGGGGGAAAAGCTCCGCTTCAGAGCGAATCCGAAAGCGCTGTGGGAGGTCTCGGCGCGGTGGATCATTCCGTGTTTGATGCTTTTGACTATGCGGCGCTGGGACATATCCACGGCGCGCAGGCTGTCGGCAGACAGTCCGTCCGCTATGCGGGAGCACCGCTTTGTTACCATTTCAGCGAGACGGAGCAGAAAAAGGGCGCTTTGCTGGTGACGCTCGGCGAAAAAGGCACGGAGCCGGAGATTACGCTTTTCGAACTGCCGCCTCTCCACAAAATGCGCCGGATCAGCGGAAAATTCAGCGAACTGTTAGAGCGGGAACAGCTTACGGACAGACGGGACGAATATATCTCCGTGACGTTGACGGACAATAACACCGTTTTCGATGCCGCAGAACAGCTCCGAACATTTTTTGAAGGACGCGGGTCAAGACTTCTGGATCTGAGCTTCCGACCCGAGGAACAGTTTGCGGGCGGGACGGCAGGTTATACCGGCGAGCTTAAAGAAAAGAGCATCCCGGAGCTGTTTGCGGATTTCTTTGAGCTGCACTGCGGCAGGACAATGGACAGACAGGAACGGGAGCTGATCGAAAGCGTCTCCCGGCGCCTCAGCAGCGGGGAGGACGTGAGCACGGACGAGCTGGCCGATGCTCTTGTGCGTCTTGCCATGGAACAGGAGGACGGGAAATGAAGCCGATCAAGCTGAGTATGAAAGCCTTCGGACCGTACATCGAAAAGGAGGAGGTGGATTTTACCGCCTTCCATGCAGGACTTTTCCTGATCACCGGCGACACCGGCGCGGGAAAGACCACCATATATGACGCACTCATGTTTGCCCTCTTTGAGGAGACCAGCAACAAGCCCAACGGCAAGGATATAGAAAAAGGGAGCGTCCGGGACAAAAGTATGCTGCACTGCAGCTTTTCCCCCAAGAGCGAGCCGACCGAGGTGGAACTTGTTTTTGAAGAGGACGGCAGACGCTATACTGTCACCCGGACGATTAAATACAGCAAGGTGCGCGGCACAGCCGACACCTACGGGGACGCAAAGTTTGACGCGCAGCTTTCCGACGGAGAGAAACTTTCCGTCACCGGCTCGGAGAAGGTCACGGCGGAAATAAAACGCGTCATCGGCATGGACGCCGTGCAGTTTCGACAGATCGTGATGCTCGCCCAAGGTGAATTCAAGGCATTTTTGGAAGCACGTGACAATGTGCGCAAGGAGATCCTGGGCAAGGTTTTTGACAGCTCTCCCTATTCCGCCCTTATGCGCACACTGTATACGGCGAAGCAGCAGCTTTCCTCTCGGAGAGATGAGGTAAAGAAGCTGCGCGAGCGCGTTTTGCTTCCGGCAGTTTTCCCGCTTCCGGAAGATCTTTCGGACGCCGGGAGAGCAATGTTTTCTCCCGAGCACCCGGAGATCCTCCAAAATATCCGCGCTTTGACCGAGGAGGAAAAACTCTGCATCGATAAGGAGGAGGCAAAGCTTTCCGGATTAAACGGTATTCTGCAAAACCTTAAAAAGGTGCGCAGTACCGCCGAGTACCGGAATCGGGAGCTGGAGATTCTGGAAAAGCTTCAGGCGGAGCGGAAGAAACTTGCAGAGCGAGGCGAGGAGACGGACGAAAAGCGCCGCTGCCTGAAAAGCGCCGAAAAAGCAGTGCATACGGTCTACCCGATCAGGGAAAAGGCAAAGACAGCCTCCGGACATCTTACAGAGCTTGAGGAGACGATCGTAAAAGCCGCCGCCGCGCTGAAAAAGGCTGAAAGCGAGCTTGCGGCCGCGGCGGAAAAGTTAAAGCTCACCGACGGAATAAAAGCAAAGCGGGAGGAGCTGATCGCCGCCTCCGTCAGGATCGGGGAAGCTCTTCCGGAATACGACCGGCTTTCCAAAGCCGAAAGTGCGCTCACAGCCGCAGAAAAAGCATTAGAAAAGGCTTCGGAGGAAAAAACAGAGGCCGAAAAGGAGCTTTCGGAAAAACAGAAGCTGAAAAACGAGCTGAGAGCGCGCGCGGAGAAACTTCTGTCGGCGGAGTCGGAGGCGCTGCGCGCACAGAACGAGGCGGAACGCACCGCACAGCTTGCGGAAAAGCTTTCCGGGAAAAACGGTCTTCTCACGGAGCTGAAAAAGACAGAAGAACTGAAAAAGAAATTCTCCGAGACTTATGAAAATCGCAATGAAAAAAAACGTCTGCTGCAGCAGACGAGAGAGACATATGAAAGCCTGCGGGAGAGCTTTATCCGCTCTCAGGCCGCCGTACTGGCGGACGGATTGCGTCTTGAACTGAAAGAAAGCGACGAGGCGTGCTGCCCCGTGTGCGGGAGTCATGTTCATCGGGAAAGTATTCCTTTTTTCGCCCCGGAAAGCGAGGCGGGCATTTCTCAGGAGACCGTCAATGAGGCCGAGAACCGTTTTTCCGCCGCCGGGGATGCGTTCAGGGCAGCCGACAGCGAGTATGCTCAAACCGAAAGCCGCCTTGAAAACGCCGTGGAAAATGCGCTTATGAAAGCAGACGAGCTTCTCGGAGATTCCGCTCCGTGGACGAAAAAGACCCTTTTCGACGGGTACAGCCTCATTACGGCGATCCGCGCAAAGGAGCGGGAAGCTTCCGAAGCGGTGGAGGCGCTGAAAACCGCCCGAAGAAATCTCAAACGCAAAACGGAGATCGGCGAAGAATTAAACGAATGTATGGAAGAGCTTGAAAGCATAAGCGTAAGGATCTCGGAGGCAAGAGAGCGCATCGCCAAAACCTCCGAGACAGCCGCCAACAGCCGGGAGACGGTTGAAACTCTGCGAAAAAAGCTTGCGTATGCGGACAAAGCTTCCGCTATCCGTGCGCAGAGCGCTTTGGATGCGGAGGCGGAAGAACTGCGCCTTGCCGTTCAGGAAACGGAGAGCGCCTATTCTGCCGCCAAAGAGCGCTCGGATGCTTCCCGTGCCGAAAAGCGCACCCTGGAGAATCGGACCCGGAAAGCAGAGGATGAATGCCGCGAGGCGGAAAAGGCGTATCTTGCCGCTCTTTCCGAAGGCGGTTTTGCGGACGAGGCAGAATATCTCCGCGCTCTTCCCGAAGGGAACAGCCGGAATTTTGAAAAGCTTCTTGCCGCCATGCAGAGGGAAATCAACGACTACGATAACAGCGTAAGCAACAACAGCCAGAACCTGAAAGATCAGCTTGCAAAGACCGAAGGGTATGAGAAAACGGATACCTCCGTTATCGATGTGCAGATCGACGAAAAGGCTGCCGAGTGCAAAGCGGCGGAAGAGTCGCTCGGTGAGCTGAAAACGAATTTCCGCCTGCACACTGCGGCATTGAAAACAATTGAGGAGTCTTTTGAGACACAGGCAAGACTTATCAAGGCATACGAGAGAATAGAAAAGCTCTCCGACACGGCCAACGGTGCAAGCACCGAGGGCGGAAAACACGCTTTTGACGGCTATGTGCTGGGTCGCTCCTTCGATGAAGTGCTCGCCCGGGCCACGGCGCATCTGGATACTATGACCGGCGGGCGTTTCACACTGGTGCACGAGGACAGCGGGCGGCATAAAAGCTCTGCGGCGGATTTTGTGATCCATGTTCTGGACAGATCAAGCGGCGAACAGCGGGAGATCGGCTCCGTTTCCGGCGGCGAGGGCTTTCAGGTGTCCATGGCGCTGGCACTGGGACTGTCGGACGCGGCGCAGGCCCACGCGACCGGCGGGCGACGCATCGAAGCGATGTTTGTGGACGAGGGCTTCGGCACGCTGGACGGCAACGCCCTGGGGAATATGCTCACCGCGCTCAAAAAGGTCTCCGACGGCAGAAGACTGATCGGCATGATAAGCCACGTGGACGATTTAGGGGAATTCATCCCCGAGCGGATATCGGTCGTGAAGAATAAAAACGGCCGGGGAAGCCATATAACAATGCAGAATGCATAATGCAGAATTATTCCAATTCGTAATTCGTAATGCGTAATTCGTAATTGTTTGACAGGTTCAGTTTATGGTAGGGAAAAACCTGAAAAAAACTGAGGAAAATTTCAATCGCCGCGGAGCGGCACCATAATAATGCATTATGCATTCAGCATTATGCATTATAAAAAGGCCGCCGGGGAAACCCGGCGGCGCTGCTATACAAAAACTATTTAATGACTACTCGGTTGCCGTGGATGGCAAGCCGTCCGGCACAGTATTGAGCGACGGCCTGCGTGAGGATCTTCCACTCGCCCTCTTCCATGACTCTCTGCCGGAGCGTGTCAGGCGTATCGTCGGGATAAATCTCCACAGCCTTTTGGGAGATGATGTTGCCCACGTGCCCGTCTCCGTCGGCAAAGTACGCTGTCGCGCCGGTGACTTTAACGCCGCGCTCCAAAGCGGCACGGCAAAGGTCGCCCTCCGTGTCTTCAAAGGCGGGGTAGAGCGCGGGATATGTACCGATGATGCGGTTTTTGAACTGGTAAGGTACCACACCCAGCGGCCGATCGTACCCGGCGAGGATCACAAGGTCGATATCCATATCCTTGAGCTTGTTGGAGATCGCCATACTGTGGCTCGTCATGGTAGGAAACAGCTCCGGATCCACAACATAGGCCGGAACGCCCGCGTTGAGTGCCCGCTTCATGGCGTAGACATCCTTCTCGGGAGAAATGACTGCCACCAGCTCGAAATTTTCAATTTCCTTAAAGTACATTGCGTCCAGGATCGCCTGAAGCTTTGCCCCGTCCCCGGACACCAATGCCGCAGCTCTGACCATACTCTCCATAACGAATAGTGAAACTATCCGTTCCCCCTGATTTATTATACTAAATTGCCATGCTGCAAAACAGCATCACCATGAATGAAAGCCGGGCAGCGGTGTAGTACTCTGTACCGCCTAAAACTATGCAAAACTCACCGTAGGGAACGGTCTTGACCGTTCCGAAAAACCGGCAGTTGCTGCTTGTCTGCGGAATGGTCAAGACCATTCCCTACAGATATAGTTTTAGTTGATACAATATAGTAGGGGAAGCTATCAGCTTCCCACAGCCTTCCGACATTGTACGGCGGGAGGATACTATCCTCCCCTACATCTTGACTTTGCTCTTGAACAACTGTGAGAAACACGTTATAATGTGTTATGTTAAGTATTATACTGTATTATTTCACGGCGGTCAAGGTGGAGGCACAAGTTTATGACAGAAATTTTTCTGATCCGACACACACAGGCAGAGGGAAACATCTATCGCATGATGCAGGGGCACTGGGACGGCGGTGTGACCGAGGCGGGAGTGATCCAGCAGAAAGCCCTGCGGGAACGTTTCCTGTCGGCGCCGGTCGATAAAGTGTATTCGAGCGACCTGAAGCGCGCCGTTTTTACCGCCGAGGCCGTCAGTGAGCCAAAGGGTCTTGCGGTCATACCGGACAGACGCCTGAGGGAGATCGATATCGGCCCGTGGGAAAAGGGCTTTTTTGGGAATGTTTTCCATGACGAACCGCTGCTTGCCTATGATTTCTGCTATCGGGCGGAAAACTTTCACAAGGACGGAGCGGAGGATTATCATCAGGTGGCGGAGAGAGTTTATGCCGCCGTTGAGGATATAGCGAAGCAGAACGACGGAAAACGCGTCGCCATCGTCAGCCACGGCATATCGATCCGCTCCTTTACCGCAAAGGTCACGGGCATTTCGCTCAACGATGTGAACGCTCTCCCCATTTTCCGCAATACCTCCGTCTCGACCTTTACATATGAAAACGGCATATTTACTCCTGTGGAGCTGAACAGCTTTTATCACATCGAAAACCTCGGTCTGCCGGTATTCAACAAGACGGAGGATCTCCGCCACGAGTTTATTGATCCCGCCGGGGATGAGCGATTCTATAAAAAATGCTATGAGGATGCATGGCTCGCCGCTCACGGGAGCCTCGAAGGCTATACGCCGATGCCGTATTTCAAAAGCGCGAAGGAGCATTATGCCTACAATAAGCATTCAATTATGAAGCTTTTCCTGAAAGATGAGCCGGTGGGACTTATCGATCTTGATATGGCACGGGGGATGGAAAACGGCGTCGGCTGGATCAGTCTCCTGTATCTCAAAAAGGAATACCGCGGCAGGGGATACGGCATACAGGCGCTGGCGCGGCCTCTTATGATGTACAGAGAGCTGGACCGGAAAAAACTCGGACTGCACGTGGCGTCGGATAATACCTCCGCGATTGAATTCTATCTGCGTCACAGCTTTCAGAAGCGGGGCAGAGAGGGTAAACTCCTGCTGATGGAGAGGGAGCTTTAATGGGACTTTATGACAGACCTGCAGCCGTTGAAAGACTCAGCCTTCCGGAGAATAAAAGAATACTGGTCATTTCGGATATCCACGGCAATCTCCCGTACCTCCGGGGCGTGCTGGAAAAAGCCGGCTTTTGCGATGAGGACGAGCTGATCATTGACGGGGATTTCCTGGAAAAGGGAAGCGACAGCCTCGGAACGCTGCGGTATCTCATGGAGCTGAGCAAGCGCGGCAATGTCCATACCGTGTGCGGCAACTGCGACGACTGGTTTCGGATTTTCGCTCTCCCGCCCGAGGCCGATGACTGGGTCCTTCATTATATCCTGCATAAAAAGAGCGGGCTTTTATGGGATATGTGCAACGAATGCGGCATTGATCCCTTTGAGATGGAGAGCCTTTCCGCCTGTAAGAAGGAGCTATTCATGGGCTTTTTGGAAGAGTGGCGTTTCCTCTCCGCACTGCCCCACGCTATCGAGACGGAGAATTTCATTTTCGCCCACGCCTCCGTTGATCCGCAAAAAAAGCTGGATGCCCACACGGTCGATGATCTGGTGCGCTTCGATTATTTTCTGCAAACCGGGCGGAGCTTTGATAAATGGGTCGTTGTCGGCCATACGCCGGTGGTGCTCTACCGTAAAGGCATTGTCTGCGCCGATCCGATCGTTGACCGGGAAAAGAAGATCGTCAGTATTGACGGCGGCTGTGTGCTCAAGGATGACGGACAGCTCAACTGCCTTATCATCCCGCACAAATCCAGTGACCGTTTCTTCTGGGAAACTTATGACTGTTTCAAAGAATATACGGCGCTGGATGCTCAGAAAGGAAGCAGTGTGTCCTGCTATGTGCCCTGGGATGACAGCAAGGTGCAGGTACTCGAACGCGGGGAGGAGTTTTCCCGCTGCCGCCACGTATCGAGCGGCTATGAGCTGGATATACTCACAAAGTATCTTTTCAGCGATACGGAATATACAAACTGCAACGACTGTACCGATTATGTTCTCCCCGTCCGCAAGGGCGATACTCTCAGAGTCGTCGAGACGACCTCAAGAGGGTATTTCTGCAAAAAGGGCGGCGTGAGCGGATGGTACTTTGGGAGACTCGAGTGTGGAGTGTGAAGTGTGGAGAGTGGAGTTTAAATTCTGAAATTGTCAGAGTGGAGAGAAAAAGATATGTGCAAACAAAAAGCACTGTCATTGCGAACCGGTGTCGCAACACCGGTGTGGCAATCCGTCTCTTTTGGCAGGCAGCAGGTTAGGGTAAATGCGGAATGTAGGGGAAGCTATTAGCTTCCCGCCGTAAAAATGGAAAGTTGAGAGTGGAGTTATGAGTGAGCTATATGAATTTCTCCCCGTTTCAAAGGAGGATATGGAATCGCGCGGCTGGTGGTGGTACGATTTTCTTGTCGTCACGGGCGACGCCTATGTCGATCATCCCAGCTTCGGCACGGCGGTCATTGCGCGGGTATTGGAGGCAGAGGGTTACCGCGTGGCGATCCTTGCCCAGCCCGACTGGCATGACGCGGAGGCATTTCGCGCCATGGGAAGACCCAAATACGGCGTGATGATCGGCTCCGGCAACCTCGATTCCATGGTCGCCAAATATACCGCCGCCAAAAAGCCGAGAAGCGAGGACTTCTATTCTCCCGGCAAAAAACCGGGGCTCCGACCGGATCACGCGGTCATCGTCTACGCCAACCGCGCAAGAGAGGCGTTCCCGGGTCTGCCCGTGGTCATCGGCGGACTGGAAGCATCTCTCCGCCGCTTTGCCCACTATGATTACTGGGAGGACAAGGTGCGCCGCAGTGCGCTTTTTGACGCGGGCGCGGATATTTTAGTCTACGGCATGGGCGAAAGAGCCACCCGCGAGATCGCAAAGCGGCTTAAGGCAAAGGAGCCCATTGCCGATATGACCGACATTTGCGGCACGGCGGTGGCTGTAAGCGATCCCACGGTCTGCGCCTACTCATCCGTGGAGCTCCCGTCCTTTGAGCAGGTCAGCGAAAACAAGCGCCTGTACGCCGACGCAACGCGTATCGAGTACGCCGAGCACGACCCGGTGCGCGGCAAAGCCATGCTCCAGAAGCACGACCGGCGCTGGCTTCTTGTCAATCCTCCTGCAATGCCCCTGACCTCCGAAGAGCTGGACTTTGTGGCGGAGCTTCCCTATACGAGAGAATACCACCCCATGTACGAGCTGATGGGCGGCGTTCCGGCACTGGATGAGGTGCGCTTTTCGGTCATCCATAACCGCGGCTGCTTCGGCGGCTGTTCGTTCTGCGCCCTCGCCTTTCATCAGGGACGCATGGTGACGGCACGGTCGCAGGATAGCGTCATCCGCGAGGTCACGGCGCTGACGAAGCTCCCGGATTTCAAAGGCTATATCAATGATGTGGGCGGCCCGTCCGCCCACTTCCGCCATACCTCCTGCGAAAAGCAGAAAAAGTGCGGTATGTGCCCTGACCGACGCTGTCTCGCGCCTGCGCCCTGCCCGAATCTCGACGCCGACCATTCGGATTATTTAGAGCTTTTACGGAAACTGCGACGGATCGACGGGATAAAGAAGGTTTTCGTCCGCAGCGGCATACGCTACGACTATATGCTGGAAGATAAGAACAGCGAATTTTTCTCCGAGCTTGTAAAATACCATATCTCCGGACAGCTCAAGGTCGCGCCCGAGCACTGCATCGACTCCGTACTCGACTACATGGGCAAGCCACATATCGATGTGTATGAAAAATTCATGGAGAAATACCGAAAGCTCAATGACCGCTATTCCAAGGATCAGTATATTGTGCCGTACCTTATGAGTTCCCACCCGGGCAGCACCTTGCAGGACGCGGTCGCGCTCGCGGAATATCTCAACAAAATGGGTCGGCAGCCCGAGCAGGTGCAGGACTTTTATCCCACACCCGGCACGATCTCGACCTGTATGTACTATACGGAAATTGACCCGCTGACCATGAAGAGCGTCTATGTGCCGAAGAGCTTTCACGAAAAGGCGATGCAGAGAGCGCTTTTGCAATGGAAACGCCCGGAGCTGAGAAAGCTTGTGATAGAAGCCTTGAAAGAGGCGGGCAGAGAGGACCTCATCGGTTTCCGACCCGAATGCCTTGTGCGTCCGGACTACTCCCCGGAAAAGCGCGGCAAGGCGCATTCTGCGGAAAAGAAAAAAGAAACCCCGAAAGCCGAGGCTCTCGAGGTGAAAAAGCCCGTCAGCAAAAAAGGCTGGGCGAAGGCGAAGCCGAAGAAAAAAACCGGAACAAAAGCCCGGAAGGGTACATAAAACGCATTGCCGCACCGTTTTGCATGACGGTGCGGCAATGCGTTTTTGCGGAGATATTACCCCAGCGTTTCCATTTCCACAATCAGCTCGCCGAAGAGGTTGAGCGCGGAGTTGATCGGCTCGGCGGTGCTCATGTCTACACCGGCGATCTTCAGCAGGGAGATCGGATCGGTGCTGCAGCCGCCGGAAAGGAATTTTTTGTAATTTTCTACGGCCGGTTTTCCTTCCGTGAGGATCTTGTCGGCAATGGCGACGGCGGCGGAAAAACCGGTGGCGTACTGGAAAACATAGTAATTGTAGAAGAAATGCGGAATTCTTGCCCATTCGAGAGCAATTTCCTCGTCCGAGACCATATCGGGGCCGAAGTAGAGTTTGTTGAGGGCGAGATATTTTTCGCACAGCGCGTCCGCCGTGAGCGTTTCACCGTTCTCGTTCATTCTGCCCATCTCAAGCTCAAACTCGGCAAACATGGTCTGACGGTATATTGTGCCCTTAAACTGGTCGAGGAAGTGATTTATGAGATAGGCGCGCTCTTTTTTGTCCTCGGTCTTGCCGAGCAGATGCCGCATTAAGAGTACTTCGTTGACCGTGGAGGCGACCTCCGCCACGAAGATCACATAGTCCGAGGTGCAGACGGGCTGATATTTGCAGCTATGCCAGCTATGGAGCGCGTGCCCCATCTCATGGGCAATGGTGAACATACAGTCGAGCGTGTCCTTATGGTTGAGAAGTACATAGGGGTGCGGGCGGCTTGAGCCGGTGGAATACGCGCCGCCGCGCTTACCCTCGTTTTCGTAGACGTCGATCCAGCGCTCGTCAAAGCCCTTCTGAAGAAGCGCGGTGTAGTCCTCACCCAGCACGGAAAGAGCTTCCAGTACGGTCTTCTTTGCGTCCTCGTAGCTGATTTTCTGCGAGGTGTCGGCGACAATGGGAGTGTAGACGTCGTACATATGCAGCTCGTCCACGCCCAGAAGCTTTTTCCGCAGTGCGACATAGGCGTACATCTTATCCATGTTGGCGTGTACCGCGTCGATGAGATTGGTGTAGACCTCGATAGGCACCTCGGTGGAATCGAGCGAAGCCTGTAAGGCACTGTCATACTTTCGGGCAGATGAGAAAAAGCGGAGCTGTTTAAACTGCGCGTCCAGCGTTGCGGCGACGGTATTCTTGAACTTGCCGAACTCTTTATAATATGCCTCAAATGCGTTTTTGCGCAGAACCCGGTCGGGGCTTTCAAGCAGCGGCACGAAGCTGCCGTTTGTGAGCTGATGCATTTCTCCGTCCCTGTCGGCAACATCGGGGAAGCTTATATCCGCGTTCCGGAACACGCCGCAGATGTTGTCCGGCCCTTCCGCCATTTCCCCGGCGGCGGAGAGCAGAGTTTCCTCGGCGGGGGAGAGGATGTGCGCCTTTTTGCGGCGGACGGTGTAGAGGGGTCTTCTGTATTCTTCAAGCTCCGGAAGCTCGGCGAAAAACCCTTCCAGCTTTTCGTCATCAATGGCGATATACTCCGGCGTTGCGAAAGCGCCCGCGCTCGCCGCGGTGACATAAACATTTACGGCCTTGCCGCGCATATCCTGATAGAAGGCGTTGGCGGTGTCCTGATCGCTCTTGCAGTTGGCGTAGCCGTAGAGCTTTTCAAGGCGAACGGAGGCTTCGTCGTTGAACCTTAAATATTTCAGCAGCGTTTCGGCACTGTCGCCCAGATGTCCGCGGTAAGCCTCAAACTCCGCCGGGAGGTTTTTGAGCGCTTCGTATTCCGCCGCCCACGCCTCATCGGAGAGGAAAATATCGCTCAGATCCCAGGTATATTCCTCCGGGACGTCTTCTCTTTTTGGAATGCTTATATCAGCCATAGCGCACCTCGAATAAAATGATTTGACGGTATTATAGCACACTGGGTTATTATAGGAAAGGTGTTTTGCTGTGAAAAACATTGAAACAACGCTTGACGTCTCTGCGGCGTATCCGCTGTCGGAGATCAAAAAGCTTTCCGGGAGACTTAGCTATATAAATGTCCTCGCCGCGAAAATCCGTGAGAACGGGGAAGCTGGTTTTGAGGACAGCGAGATTCCCAAAGCCGCTGTCGGGTTTGGCGTGATGCCGCTTGTGACGGTGAGGTGCGCTTCCCCGGCGGCGGCGCACGCCCTTTTTTCCGAACACGGGGAAGAATTTACGGAAAAGCTCCTTACATATACGGAAAAAGGCGGATATAAGGGCGTGAATTTCAGCTTCCTGCGGGTATTTCCCTTTGAGCGGGAGAATTACACTCTTTTTCTTAAAAAATGCGCCGACGTTCTGCACGCGCGTGGACTCCTTGCCGGGAGCATCGTACCGCCGCCCTGCGCGCTGAGTTTTGCCGCGGCGAACGACTATGCGGCACAGGGGGAATTTCTCGACCGGGTGAATTTCCTTTTAAGCGACTGCCTTTACCGAAAAGAGAGCCTGAAACGGCGGCTTTCGGATGATCTTATTTCGGAAACGCTCGCCTTTGCGCGGGATACGGTTCCTTCGCCGAAGCTTTCCGTCACCTTAGCCGACCACGGACTTGTCCGAATGGGGGAGGGGGAGGTGCAGACCGTTCCCTGCGCTCTGGCGCGTTCACTCCGCAGAGACAGTGCGGAATATGATGACGAAAAGAGCTATGAAAAGCTGTTTGACACAGTCGCTGCGCACGGTGTGACAAACATCTGTGTCCGCCCCGTGGGGAGAGCGGATAAACTGATCTTCGAGGTGCTTACCCGTAAATTTGATATTATACGGGTTTAAAAGCGTGGAGTGTGGAGATTAAAAGGAGGAATACCGCCATTGAGAACCGCCACTGCTGCGCGATCACTTGACCACAAGTACGACTTCCCCTTCGCTCAGCTCCGCTTCCAGCGTATCCCCGCGGACGGCTTGACCGGTCAGCACCAGCTCAGCCGCGGCGTCCTCGATGCTGTGCTGCAAGGTGCGTCTGAGCGGTCTTGCGCCGAATTTTTCATCAAATCCCTTTTCGGCGAGCTTCTGCACGATTTCTTCCGGGACTTCGAGACTCAGACCTAACTTATGAAAGCGTTCCTCCATTTCCGAGAGCATATTTTCGGTGATCGAAAACATCTCATTTTTCCCTAACTTGCTGAAAATGATCGTCTCGTCGATGCGGTTGAGAAACTCCGGCGTGAAGGTCGAGCGCAGCTCCTCTTTTATTCTGTTCCGGATACTCTCGTCCTCACTGTGTTCGCTTCCCGAAAAGCCAATGGGCGTTTTCTGCTCGGTGATGGCTTTTGCACCGATGTTGGAGGTCATAACGATCACCGTGTTGGAGAAGTCTACGCGCCGACCGGTAGAGTCGGTGAGGTGCCCGTCGTCCATGATCTGCAGGAGGATGCCCCAGATATCGCGGTGTGCTTTTTCAATTTCGTCAAAGAGCACGACCGACCAGGGCTTGCTGCGTATCTTTTCTGTGAGCTGACCGCCCTCCTCGAAACCCACATAGCCGGGAGGAGAACCGATCAGGCGGCTGACGCTGTGTTTTTCCATATATTCCGACATATCAAGTCTTATAAGCGCTTTTTCATCCCCGTAGACAGAAGCGGCGAGAGCGCGGCACAGCTCTGTTTTGCCGACGCCTGTGGGACCGAGGAAAAGAAAACTCCCCACGGGTCGATTCGGCGCTTTCAGACCGACGCGGCTGCGGCGGATGGCGCGGCTGACGGCGGCAACGGCCTTGTCCTGCCCGATGATCCGCTCTTTCAGCTCTTCTTCGAGATGAATGAGGCGGTCACTCTCATCCCGGTCGATACCGGTCACGGGAATGTTTGTCCAGCGGGACACCACCTCCGCTATATCCGAGGCGTGAACCAGCCGGTCGCTCCGTCCGGATACGTGTACACCGGCCGCTGCCTCATCCAGAAGATCAATGGCCTTGTCAGGAAGAAAGCGGTCGTTTATATACCGCACCGAAAGCTCATAGGAGGCGGTGAGCGCCTGCGGGTCTATGGAAACGCAGTGATGCTTTTCCAATCCCTCTTTTGCGCTCCTCAGCATTTCGAGAGTGCGGCTCCTGTCCGGTTCACCGACCTGAACGGGCTGAAAGCGGCGCTCTAAAGCACTGTCCTTTTCGATATGCTTTCTGTATTCGGCGGGAGTCGTCGCACCGATGATCTGAACCTCGCCGCGCCCTAAAGCCGGTTTGAGGATGTTCGCCGCGTCGATGGCGCCCTCGGCGCTTCCGGCGCCGATGATCGTGTGCAGCTCGTCGATAAAGAGAATGACGTCTCCGGCGCGCTTTACGTCCTTCAGTACCGCTTTGACTCTCTCCTCAAAATCGCCCCGGTATTTTGTCCCGGCGAGCATGGCGGGGATATCGAGAGAGACGAGCCTTTTCCGCCGCAGCTCCGCGGGAGCGGTCCCGCAGACGATGCTGACGGCAAGTCCTTCGGCGACGGCGGTCTTCCCGACGCCCGGTTCGCCCACGAGAACAGGATTGTTCTTTGTGCGCCTGGATAATATCTGCACCGTGCGCAGAAGCTCATCACCGCGTCCGACGACCGGATCGATCCCTCCGCTTACGGCGAGGGCGGTGAGGTCGTGGCTGTACTGATCGAGGATCCTTGTTTCAGCGTGACGAACGGCTGTGCGGACCGTCCCGAGCTGAGAGCTGCCGCGTCCGCTGTAAAAAGCGAAAGAATCCATGAGGTCGGTGTAAATATCGTTGATATCCTCGCCGAGCTCACGCAGGATCTTTACACCCGCGCAGTCACTTTGCCGCAGAATGCCGAGAAGCAGATGCTCTGTGCTGATAAAGCTCTGGTTGAGCCTCCCGGCCTCCTCGGAGGCTTTATTGACGGCCACCCGGGCGTGTTCGGAGAGACCGCACACAGGATCGACAGGCACACCGCGGCCGTTTACGGCCGTTATTCTGTTGATCAGGATCTTTTCGTTAATGCCGCGCCTTTCAAGAATATCTGCGCCCAGTCCCCCGTGTTCGCGGAGAATGCCTAAGAGCAGGTGCTCCGTGCCGACATAACCGTGCCCCAGCTCTCCTGCCGCGGCGCCGGCTTTTTCGATTGCGTGTTCCGCACGCTGAGTGAATTGCCCGTTGCTTTTCAAGTTCAACACCTCACCGGTTATGCTTATTCTACTCCCGGACGATGCGCCGAAAAAAGCGAAACGTGCCCGGGCTTGCTGAGATTGTTGACAATTTTGTTAAAAAATATAGCAGACGGAAATTTGAGATTGATTTTTCTATATTATGTGTTACAATGACCTCAATCAGTGAAACACTGAAAAAAATATACGGAGGTAATGTTATGGCTTTTGTTATTACCGATGAGTGCCTGTCCTGCGGCTCCTGCGCTGCTCAGTGCCCCGCCGAAGCGATTGATATGGGCGATCTGCACTACGAGATCGATGCCGACAAGTGCCTGGAGTGCGGTTCCTGCGCTGCTCAGTGCCCTGCCGAAGCTATCGTTCAGGAGTAATTCAAACCTGAATAATAAAAGGGACGGTTTACCGTTCCTTTTATTATTCATACGCCTCTCCCGTTTGCTGAAGAATAGTATCGGTATGAAATCGCTTTCCGGAAAATAGGAAAGCGAATTTTTTTATAAAGTTATGGCTTTTGCTCAAGAGCTGTGTTATAATAAGTAAAATACTATTTTCCGTTAAGCATTGTGTTGTTTTATGAAAAATAAAGCTTCTGATAAGGTTTTTTTCGCTTTTTTCAAAAGAGCTGATATCGTCCTTCTGGCTGTGTTCCTGCTGATGGGAGTCGGGAGTCTTATGGTGCTGCGGCTGCAGCCCTCCGAGGGAACAACGGTCATCATCAGTGTCAACGGCGAGGAGGTCGGGCGTTATCCGCTGCATACGGACAGAGTGATCGATGTGGATACCGAATTCGGTCACAATACCGTCACGATCAGCGGCGGCACGGTCAGCGTCACCGGGAGCAACTGTCCCAATCACGACTGCGAGAGCTTCGGTGCCATCGCAAGACCGGCACAGTCGATCATGTGTATCCCGCACCGGATGATCGTCCGGATATCCGGCGATACGGATATCGACACCGTACTTTTCTGACGATATGAGAGATTCGAAAACAAAAAAGCTTGCCGCCTGTTCCGTGCTGGCGGCGGTGGGACTGATTTTTTCGTATGTTGAGGCGCTTATCCCGTTTTCGCTGGGGATCCCCGGCGTCAAGCTCGGTTTTGCCAATATTGTCATTGTCTTTACTTTGTACCGTTTTGACAGCCGATACGCTTTTGCGGTCAATGTCGTGCGCATTGCTCTGGCGGGGCTGCTGTTCGGTTCGCCGTTCTCCGCGCTTTACGCTCTTGCCGGGGGCATGGTGAGCCTCTGTGCCATGATCCTTGTGAAGAAGGCGGGAGTTTTCAGTGTTGCCGCTACATCCATGGCGGGCGGCGTTTTTCACAATCTCGGGCAGATCGTTGTGGCCGCTTTTGTTGTGCAGACAACGCAGATCGTGGCATATCTGCCGGTGCTTGTTTTCTCCGGTATCGCCGCCGGGATCGTCAACGGCATTGCCGCACAGTTATGTCTGGAAAGGATTAAAATTAGTATCTATTCAGTCCAGGTATCCGATGGGACCTGAATTGTGCAAAAAGTAGAAAATAAAAAAGATGCGCCGGAAAAGCCGACGCGATAGAGGAAAAGCTCTGAAAAATCAAAAGAGTTTTCAACAATCTATGCCCAGGCCT
>JAZLGK010000184.1:0-11573 GCA_045616265.1 Candidatus Limivicinus sp.
TTGCAATACACAAAGTATTCCTGCGAAAAAATGCCTTCATCAGAACCCATTTTCTCTCGCCACCTGCTCTTGCCGCATTATGCGGTATTGCCCTAAAAAACCGCCTGCACAAAGATCATATAAACAGCCGTGCCGCCGGCCACGCTCAGAAGCGTATTGCCGCGCCACAGATGCAGCAGCGCCGTCACCGTGACGGCGGCGAGCTGAGGCACAAAGCCGGAGAGGGACGAAAAAGCTGTTCCGCGCAGACAGTAAATCACAAGCGCGGCGATGACCGCCATGGGAAGTATTTTCCCTAAGTATTTCACAATAGACGGAACCTCACGCCCGCCGAAGACGGCAAAGGGCAGATAGCGCTCCAGAAAGGTGCACAGCGCACAGACGGCTATTATAAGTATGCTTCTTCCGACATCTATGCTCATACCTTTTCCTCCTTTTCAAGTACGCCTCTGAAAACTATGAGTATTATTACGGTTATAACAAGTGCGGGCAGGAGGAAGCTGTCTGCACCGAGCAGCGCTATCATAAGCACAGAGGCGGCAATGGCGATCATTGCGGGAAGTATCGAGTCTGCACCCTTTATCTGTTCGATAAGTATGACGATAAAAAGCGCAGTGAGGGCAAAATCTATGCCGGCTGTATTGAAGGTGATAAAGCTTCCGATGATACCGCCAAGCATTGAAAACACGATCCAGTAAAGCCAGATAAAGGCGGTCGAGAAGATGTGCACCCACTTTTCCTCAACGCCCTCGGTGGGCTTATAGGAGCACAGCAGGGAATAGCTCTCATCGGGCAGACCGTAGATAAGGAACCATTTCCATTTGCCGTAGCTGTTGAATTTTTCAATAAAGGAAAGCCCATAGAAAATATGGCGGCTGTTGAGCAGGAGGGCGGTAATGATGATCGTGAAAAGCGACATATCCGACTGAAAAAAGCTGATCATCAGCATCTGCAGAGAGCCGGCGAACACAACAAGGCTGGTAAAGCCTGACCAGACAAAATTATATCCGGCGTTTGCCATGAGAATACCGTAGGCAATTCCCACCGGGAAAAAACCCACCATGATCGGTATGCTTCTTTTGAACGAAAACTTCAGGCTGTTTATCATTACAGGTTTTTTCATTTCTTTTTCTTCTTTCTGCCAATCAGGCGGATGTCTGCCTCTTTACGGTAGAAAAGAGCTGGCGGGCAACAAAAACAACTTCCAGAACGGTGATAAAAACAGATACGATAAACGTCGCCCAGGCTGCGCCGACGGAACCGAAGGACTTTATCATTATGACGTCAAGCACGATATTCAGCACTGCGGACAGTGACGAGAAATACAGATTTACCCTGATCTTCTTTATAGACATTATCACATAGCCCAGCAGCTTGTGAAGTCCGGAGCTTACAAAAAGATGCAGACAGAGTATTCTGAAAACAGGTACGACATTCATGTATTTTGCACCGTAAATAACCTTGATTATCACAGGTGCAAGGGCGAAAAGAAAGGCGGACATGACAAAGGAGACCGCAGCGTAAACACAGGCGACCTTTTTTACAAATGAGTTAAAGCTGTCTTTTTCACCGGAATACATTTTTATCAGAATCGGGTGATAGTAATTTGAAAGACAGTCAGTCACGGTCTGCATTGCGGCCGGAATGGCGAGAGCAACCTTATAATCCGCAAGCAGTTCGGAGTCTCCGGTCAGAATTTCAAGACATGTAATATCCAGAAGGCCTAAAACGATGGTGACAAAGCTTGTGGAGGCACAGATCGCGGAATATTTAATCAGCTCTGATTTGTCATTACGGTTCAGTGCGTCTGTTTCACCGTTCAGTTCAGAAAAGAAATTACCTCTTTTCAGGAGCCTTATTCCGACAAAAACAGAGAGCGGATAAGCAATATATGTTGTGACAATAAAGCCTGTAACGCCGAAAAGCCTTGTAAGTATGATATTTCCGACGCAAAGGCACATGGCATTGCTCATGCACATCAGAGCATAGCCCCTGTTGTCAAAGCGGCTGCGAAGTATATTTCTGTAGTAGAAGAACAGATAAGTAAAGAAAGGATATGCGCACATCATAATGAGATAAGGTCCCTTACCCTGTGCATTCATTAAAAGCCCAAGTATGAGCATCATGAACATAAGCACAAAGTTGAAGCCGGTTCCGAAACGGAGGCCGAAGCGCATTATGGCATTTTTTCGACTTTGTGAAGCGTTTTCGGTGCAATACTGGAGAATTGTAGTCGCAAAGCCGAGACCGAGGAAGGTGGCAAAATAAGAGTACTTATTATATGCGCCTACATACAGACCGTATTCGGCCTTATTGAGCATTCTGACGACGATAACCGATGACAGAAAGCCGAAAAGCTGAGAGGCGGCGCCGCTGCCGAATACCCATAGCATATCGGCAGGGACATACTTTTTTATTTTATCAAATAGTTTTTTCAGCAAATCCGTACCCTCACAATCGGAGCTATCTGTAAAGCCTTGCCGCCAGCTTCCTGTAATCGAGCATTTCAAGTGCGTAAGAATACGCGCTTGTTCTCATTTCTTTTATTACGCGTTTATCGGCGGAGAGAGTTTTGAAAGAGGCAAGAATATCATCTTCACTTTTGACCCAGAATGCCATATCCTCAGGATATGCGCGTATATAAGCCTCTTTCGGATAAAGCATCTGCGCACAGCGGCAGCACATGGAATTTTCCATCGTTGCGGACACGGTGCCCGGCTGGAGATACACATCACCTGCGCATAGGTATTCGATCAGCGACTCTGCCTTCAGCCAGCCGAGAAAGACGACTCGCTTATCACGCTCGAACAAAGGCAGGAGAGTCTCTTTTCTGTCCTCGGGTACGGAACCGGCAATGATGAGCTTTGCTTTCAGCTCCGTCACGGCATAAAAAGCGTTGAGAAGCTCTTCGGTCTTTTTCCCGGCGTCCAGCTTGCCGGAGTGAATGAACAGCAGCTCACCGTCCTCAAGCCCAAGCTCATTTCTCTTTCGTGTACGCATTTCGCTGTATTTCTCATCGGAGGGTATTTCACCGCCCAAAGGATAAAACTCCATAACGCTCTCGGGATAACCGTAGTTTTCCATGAAAAAGTCTTTTCTCTCGTAGGAGGTATAGAGCAGCTTTTCCACATAGGGCAGGGCTTTCTTCGCAAGGGCTCGGTAGTACATTCTGTGAAGGATATGAAGAGATACCCAGCTTTTCCCGCTGTTGCCGTAGTCGGAATGAGTATCGGCATAGAGTTTTATTCCGGGATGCTCTTTTTTATAGCGGACGGCATCGAGCGAAGAATAAAAGCAAAGTCCGTGACACATTATCACATCCGGCTGAAACCCACACAGAAGCTCATAGATCCCATCGACCTTCCGTATCTTGTCGGACAGGGACGCGGTGAGAATTTTTCTGTAAGGAAGTCTGACAAGCCGCACTCCGCAGGGGAGTACGGTATCTTCAAAGCCGGTTTCGACGATCCTGCCGTTTTCGTATTTTGCGGCGTTGGAGATATACATGACCTCATGCCCGTCTTTTGCGTTCTGCTGTGCAAGCAGATTATCCTGATAGGTCATACCGTCCGTATAAAAGGACGCAAGACCTATGTGAGCTATTTTCATTTGTTTCTCTCCTTCCGGGAAAAAGCTTCGCTGTATACGGAGCGATATTGCCGATCCATCTCATCCCGGGAGTATTTTTTTCTCATGACATCAAAAAGCTTCGCATCGGGCTTTGATAAAAGAAAATGCCGTACATTCTCTTCCAAAGCGTCCATATTACCGTATTCGCAGAAACGGCCGAGCTCTCCGGGCGCGGTTTCCTTTGTTCCGCCGACGTCGAACCCGGCAACCGGTGTACCGCAGCATACGGCTTCCAGGCAGGTGGTGGGCAGATTTTCCATGTCGCTGCATATTACAAGGCAGTCGGCGAGAGAATAGTATTCCGCCAGCTCACGTTGATTTTCCGTCCGTCCTGTCTTTATCACATTGTCCGGAAAAGCAAACTTATCCGAATTTTTACCCACAAGGATCATTCTTATGTTTTCACCCGAAAATCTTTCGGCAAGCTTTATGAGATACCTTGTACCCTTGAGCGGATCGGCGAAATCCGGGCAGACCGCCAGCACGGCCTTTTTGTCCTCCAGACCGAGCTTTTTTCTTAAAGCGTCGGAATTCTGCGGCTGAAAGATATCCGTATCGATCCCGTTCGGTATAACGCGGATGTCGCTGCCCTTGAGGATGGACTGTGCCGTTCTCTCCGCGAGCCATTTCGACGGCGAAACTATTATCATCCTCTGACCGGAAAAAAGCTCTTTTTTCTCCCGAAGCATGGACGCCGTGCGGTCGAAAAACAGGGTTTTCGGGTAATCCCTGAGATGCGGGCAGTTACCGCAGCCGCATTTCCAGTTTTCACATTCCAGAGGATGACCGCATTTTCCGGTAAAGGCAAATTCGCAGTGAAAGGTGTAGACAAGGGGAATATCATGCTTTTTGAGATACTCAAAAAACGGTTTAAGATTCAGAAAATACGCATGGGGTTCATGGAGATTGACAACATCCGGTTTGAATTCATCCATGAATTTTATAAGCCTGCGGGTGGAAAAGAACGAAAAACAGCCTGTTCTGCCGGTAATTCTTGTGAAAAGAGCGTGGAGGCGCGTTTCCGATTCCGAAGCGAATTTGAAAACGTTCTTTTCCGGCGCGGGCTTTTCTGCGGTCATGGTGCGCCCATAGCAGACGGCCGCCTCTATCCCGTCAGCTTCACACGCTTTGAAAAGCGAATGAACGATTTTGCCCGTGCTGCCCCAGTTATATACCGAATTGATAAACAGAATTTTCATGTTATTTCCTTATGATAAACGAAACCAGCGGTCGTCAATTCCACATTCCGCATTTAATACTTCCTCCAGACCGTTCTGTCCACGATCCCCGTGTAGGACTGAATGAGCTTTACGACCTTTGCCGAAACGTTTTCTTCAACATAATCGGGAACCGGTATGCCGAGATCGCCGTTTCCGTTCATCGAAACGGCTGTATCGACCGCCTGCAGGAGATTTTTTTCGTCAATGCCCGCGATCACAAAGCAGCCCTTGTCAAGAGCCTCGGGACGCTCGGTGCTGGTGCGGATGCAGACGGCGGGGAAGGAGTGACCCACCGAGGTGAAAAAGCTCGCTTCCTCGGGCAGAGTTCCGCTGTCGGACACAACAGCGAAGGCGTTCATCTGTAAGCAGTTATAATCGATAAAGCCCAGTGGCTCATGGCGGATAAAGCGCCTGTCAAGCTCAAAGCCGCTCTGCTCAAGGCGTTTCCGGCTCCGGGGATGGCAGGAGTAGAGGATCGGCATATCGTATTTTTCCGCCATTTTATTGATAGCGGAGAAAAGAGAAAGAAAATTCTTTTCGGTGTCGATGTTTTCCTCACGGTGGGCGGAAAGGAGAATATATTTCCCCTTTTCAAGTCCGAGACGCGTGTGAATGTCGGACGCCTCAAAATCCGCGAGATGCTTATGCAGCACCTCCGCCATCGGGGAACCGGTGACATAGGTGCGCTCCTTCGGCAACCCGCATTCCATGAGATAGCGCCTTGCGTGCTCGGAGTAGGCGAGGTTGACATCAGATATTATGTCAACTATTCTGCGGTTTGTCTCCTCCGGCAGACACTCATCCTTGCAGCGGTTGCCCGCTTCCATATGAAAGATGGGGATGTGCAGACGCTTGGCGGCTATGGCGGAAAGGCAGGAGTTTGTGTCGCCTAAGATCAGCAGCGCGTCGGGCTTTACGGCGCTCATGAGCTTGTAGGAGGCGTTGATGATATTGCCAACGGTTTCGCCGAGATCGCCGCCTGCGGCGTCCATATAGACCTCCGGCGCGTCAAGCTGTAAGTCTCTGAAAAAAACGCCGTTGAGGTTGTAGTCGTAATTCTGCCCGGTGTGGGCGAGGATGCAGTCAAAATACTCGCGGCATTTGGTGATGACAGCGGAGAGACGGATGATCTCCGGTCTTGTGCCGACGATGATCAGCAACTTTATTCTGCCGTTATTTTTGAAGGATATATCGGAATAGTCAAGCTTTATGCTCATTTTTCCACCGCCTCAAAGAAGGTATCGGGATGTCCGGGGTCAAAGCTCTCGTTTGCCCACATCAGAGTTACGAGTTCTTCGCTGTCTGAGAGATTTATGATGTTGTGCGTATAGCCGGGGAGCATATGAACAGCCTCGATCTTTTCGCCGCTCACGCGAAATTCGAATATTTCATCGGAGCCGATTCTGCGCTCCTGAATAAGCGCCTCGCCCGAGACAACGATGAAAAACTCCCACTTGCTGTGGTGCCAGTGCTGCCCCTTGGTGATACCGGGTTTGGAGATGTTGACGCTGAACTGTCCGCAGTCTGCGGTCTTGAGAAGCTCCGTAAAGCTGCCTCGGCTATCGGCGTTCATTTTGAGCGGGAAGCAGACCTTTTCCTTCGGAAGATAGGAAAGATACGTGGAGTAAAGCTTTTTTGCAAAACTGCCGTCGGGAATTTCGGGCATCAGAAGGCTTGTGGGCTGAGACGAGAAGCTGTGCAGAAGCTCAACTATTTTAGCTAATGTTACCCTGTGTGTGACAGGCACATAGCAGTATTTTCCGTTTTCGCACGGGACGGGTGAGACGCCGTCATATTCACAGCGATGCTCCTTCCCTTCAAGCGCGAGGAGCATTTCAGACACAAGGTCGTCAATATATAAAAGCTCAAGCTCGGTTGAAGGGTCGTTGACCTGAATGGGCAGGCCGTTGGCGATATTGTGGCAGAAGGTCGCCGGGGCGCTGTTGTAATTCGGTCGGCACCATTTGCCGAAAAGATTGGGAAAGCGGTAAACAAGCGCCTTTACTCCGCTGTTGAGAGAATACTGAAAAAACAGTTTTTCGCCTTCAAGCTTTGACATCCCGTAGTCGCTCCCGGCGTATCTGCCTTCCAGAGAAGCCTGAATCGAGGAAGAGAGCATTACAGGGCATTTATTACCCGCGTCAGAGAGAAGCGAAAGAAGCTTTTCCCCGAAATCTCTGTTGCCTTTGTAAAATTCCGAGGCTTCCTTCGGCCTGTTTACGCCCGCAAGATTGAATACAAAATCCGCCCTTTTGCAGTATTCCGAAAGCTCCGCATCGGTGGTGGAGCGGGTACACTCAAAAATGTTATCAATTGTCAGAGTGGGATGTGTTCTGTCCTTGCCGTCACGGAGGCATTTGAGCGCTTCCGTGAGGTTTTTTCCGACAAAACCGGCGCTCCCTGTAACTAAAACATTCATCACAATTCTCCGTGTTCATTCTGCATTAATATGCGATGCCCATTTTGTCAAGCTGGTTGCGGATATACTTCAGCTCTAAAAGCTTTGCTTTCACTTCTTCCGCAGTCAGCAATCTGGTATTATTGGAATTGAACTCGGTGAGATGACTGCGCTCCGTGTCGCCCTCGATAAAGTATTTGTCATAGTTAAGCCCGCGTCTGTCACAGGGGACGCGGTAGAAATTACCGAGGTCTTCGGCATGGGCGCACTCTTCATTGGTGAGGAGCGTTTCATACATTTTCTCGCCGTGGCGTATGCCGATGATCTTTATTTTTCCTGTGTCGCCGCCGAAAAGCTCGCATACTGCCTGCGCCTGCGTGAGAATGGTACAGGCGGGGGCCTTCTGGACAAGTATGTCGCCGCTCTCGCCGTGCTCAAAGGCAAAGAGCACAAGATCGACAGCCTCGTCAAGAGACATGATGAAGCGCGTCATGGTAGGCTCGGTCACGGTGATCGGCTCGCCCTTTTTGATCTGATCGATCCAGAGGGGGATAACACTGACTCGGGAGCACATGACGTTGCCGTAGCGGGTGCAGCAGATCTTTGTCCTCTCGGGAGAGACGGTGCGGGACTTGGCAACGACGACTTTTTCCATCATGGCCTTGCTCGTGCCCATGGCGTTTATCGGGTAGGCGGCCTTGTCGGTGGAAAGGCAGATGACGGCCTTCACGCCATCCTCAATGGCGGCGGTGAGTACGTTGTCGGTGCCGAAAACATTGGTTTTCACAGCCTCCAGCGGGAAGAACTCACAGGAAGGAACCTGCTTGAGCGCTGCGGCGTGAAAAATATAGTCCACCCCGTACATGGCGTTTTTCACCGACTGAATATCGCGCACGTCACCGATATAAAACCGTATCTTTTCCGAAACCTCAGGCATCTTTGCCTGAAGCTCATGACGCATATCGTCCTGCTTTTTTTCATCGCGGGAGAAAATGCGTATTTCACCGATGTCGGATGCGGCAAATCTTCTCAGCACCGCGTTTCCGAAGGAGCCGGTGCCGCCGGTTATCATCAGAGTTTTTCCATTAAACATGGTTACCTCGATTCTTCCCGAACATAATTATCAAATATGTCAAGAAGCTTTTTTTTATCGAAATGGGAGACAAAATATTCTCTCGAATTCTTCCCGTATTCTTCTATATTTTCATCGTGCATAAGCTCGCGGACGGACTGAGCAAGCGCCCCGGAGTCACCTATGGGACAGCATATTCCGCAGTCCGCCTCTTTTACGATCCTCTCCGTCTCGCCCGTGGCACAGGCAAGGATGGGCATACCGCAGGCCATGTAGGACTGGAGCTTTGCGGGAATGGTGTTGGAAAAGAGCGGGTTATTCATGAACGATACAAACGCCGCATCGCAGAAGCCTAAAAGCTCGGGGATATTCTCCGCATTCTGACGTTCTATCATGGTGAACATATCGCTCACTCCAAGCTCGTCGATCCGCTTTATCAGCGCTTCCTTTGAACGCCCGTCACCCACGATCACGAAGCGGACGTTTTCGCCCATTAGAAGCTTTGCCGCCTCCGGCAGTATTTCAAGTCCCTGCGCCTGACCGACGTTGCCGGTAAAGATCACCTTGAAGCGCCTGTCGTCGGGGATCAGCGGACTTTTTGCACCCTCCACCGGGCGGTAAAAATCCTCGGCGTACTGCGGCCAGTAGCTCACCTTGTCCTCCTCGCCCGGGATACGCTGACTTATCATCTCTACAAAGCTGGGGGAGGTGGCAAAGATGCGGTCACAGCGGTGATATATTTTTTTCACCATCTTTTCAATGGGCTTCAGTACGGCAGGGGAGTGGATGCCGGTGACGATCTCAATATTTTCCGGCCAGAGATCCTGCACGTACAGCCAGCACGGAATTTTTCTGCGTTTTGCGAACCACACGCCGTTTAACGCCTGCGTCATGGGGCTTACCTCAAAGATAAAAACCATATCGGCTTTAAGTGAGGTGAAGGTTTTCCAGAACCACCCGGAAACGACAAAGGAAAAGTAATTGAGCACCATTCCCATGCTGTTATGTCCTCTTGCGATCAGCGGGATACGGATAATATCCATGCCCATATATTTCTCACGGCGCTTTTTTGTCAGTCCGTAGCCCTCAAAATATTTTCCGTAGGGATAGTTGGGTATACCGGTGAGTACAGTCACCTTATATCCGCGCTTTACCCACTCTGCGCACATATCGTTTATTCTGAACGCCTCGGGATAGAAATACTGACTGACGACCAATATATGCTTTATTTCGCTCATTTTGCTCCCTCGGTGCGCTCAATGCTCTCAGCGAGAGAATAGAGCCGGTAGTTTTCCTTATATTCGCTCATGGACATTTCATAGCTCAGATTTCCGAAGGCCTTGTCCACAAGCGGCGTAAAGATGCCGACAAGCTTTACGGCCCAGTTGAATGCCTTTGTCAGCAGAATGTCGCGCCCGTTTGCGTGAGCTATCATCCTTACCATCCGGGAGGTGCTGCTATACTCGGCATTCTGTGGAAAGAATGTGCCGCGCTCTTCGTTTTTTATCATAAGGCGCACAAACTCCATGAGGTTTTCCACGTACAGCATGGAACGCTCGTTGGGGATATCGGGAAAGATCGGGAGCTTTTTTGCAAAGTAGGCGAGCAGCGGATAGTTGCCCTTGCAGCCGGGACCGTAGATCATCGGCGGACGGAGAATGACGACCTTGAAGCTTTCATCCTCCAGCTTCCTCAAAGTGATCTCCGCCTGCAGCTTGCTGTCACCGTAGACATTTGCGGGGGTGCAGGGAGTGTCCTTGCGGATCACGCGCTTTTTCCCGATGGGGTTGCTGTCGCCGTAGACAATGGCGGAGCTCATGAAGATAAACTGCTTTACGCCTTCATTTTTTGCTTTCTCTGCAAGCTCTGCCGTAAGGTCGGTGTTGATCTTATAGTATTTGTCGGCTTTTTCGGGGCTGATCCTGCCGCTGTCGGAATGGGCAAGTCCCGCCACATGGTATACGACATCGAACCCGTCAAAGTCATAGTCTCTCCAGCTCCCGTCGCGCATACTGATGGCGAGAGCGGTATATTCGGGAAACTGCGATATGTATTTTTGAAAGCTCCTGCCCAGATAGCTGTTGATCCCGGTGATAAGAATATGCTTCATCCGTTCGCCTCCTTGTCAGAGAGCATGACATAATTACTATGAAAGCTTTGCTTTCATAGTAATACTATAATAATAGCCCGTTTCTCGCCTCTTGGCGAGTCGGAATCCGTTTCCATTTACGTTGAATTTAGCAAGCGTTCTAACCTTCTGCCTGCTAAAAGAGACGGATTCCCACGGCAGTGTGCGCACTGCCTCGGAATGACAGAATTTGAAGCTGCGGCACAGCTTTCATTTATCGTGGTGCGCTTTTTTGCGCATGTTAATCAATATATTATATCATCCGACAAAATGAGTGTCAACGAAAGAATACTCTTGAAAGAATAAAACAAGAATACTTTTGAAAGAATAAAACGGGAGAAGGGGAAAGAGAAAAATGCGGCGCCTTTTTCGCAGACAGAAGATCATCTAAGTTACATAATTTTATTTACATAATTAATATTTCGTATCGGATACGGTTATTTTTCAATTCACTGTTGAAAACGATTGCAAAATATGATAAAATAATCAAATATTTCGATTGGAAATGGGTGCTTTTATCCCGGCTCTGTGCCGCGGCAGGCGGGTGCATCACAAAAAACAAAGGGGCGGAAAACTTTGCCCTGATGCATGAAAAGATAATTCCGGAGGATGACTGATATGGCTAAAACGAAACACTACTATCCCGGTCTGGAACGGCTGCGGCTTATTCTGATGCTCTTAATGTGCATACGCCTCTTCGGGTTTCCGACAGCGATCGGAGGTTGGGTCGAACAGTTCTGCGGCTTTGTCCCGATCGCATTTTACATTCTTTCCGGGTATCTTGTTCTGCGGGAAAGCGAACACCGCTCCAAAAGGATCGTTCGCGCCATAAAACGCACGGCGATCGTATTCGGTGTGATGACGGTCGTTTATTTTATAATTAATCTCTTGTAACTATTCAGTCAGCCGTAGCTGACGCGGCAAAAGGTTAAAACAACTGACGATTCGTCAGATTGCACATGTTGAAAACTGCGCGGAACTTCAGGAATTTGCAAAAGCAAAGAAAATCTAATAAACTTGAGTCAACTTAAGATGAAAAGAGGTGGCACATGTGGCAGATAAGGAAAGAGAGGAACTGCTATCAATAATAGCAGATCTCACGGCCACAGTTGCCGATCTCACGAA
>JAZLGK010000185.1:0-6972 GCA_045616265.1 Candidatus Limivicinus sp.
TTTGACAGTCTTTGCAGTTGTGTTTCTTCGGCAAATATATTGAATTGCATTCCGCCTTACCGCCTTTGTTTTAGTTGGTCTTATTATACCATTTTTCGGCTGATTTTTCTATGCTTGATGTGTATTTTTAGAGGTGCCCTAATGAGAATCAGTATGACATCTCCGTTCAATATCAGTTCGACAGTACGGAACGTTTTCTGCTGCCGTCGGTGTTGACAGATTATCGATGAAACTGCTATAATCAATTTAAATTTTTTTATGCCTCCTATAAATCATGAAAACATGAGGCTATCGTTGAGTGAGGCTTCCCTGCCGCAGCATGAGACAATATACGGAAGCTTTGTAAAGAAGAACGGAAAGGCGACAATATGGAACCTATCAGCAGACCGGTAACAAGAAAAGACCATACAGCAAAAATCACCGGGCAGGAGAAATACGTCGGCGATTTTCGTTTTGCCTCCGATGGGGGGAGAATTCTCACTGCCAGACTCGTGCGTACCGATAAGGCTCATGCGGAGATCCTGAAAGTGGCCGTGCCTCCTCTCCCCGAAAGCTATTATTTATTTTGACGCGCATGACGCGCCGAAAAACATATCCTATTATCCTCTGAACGATACAGCCGTTATACTGACCGAAGAAGAGGCGGAAACGGAGCGCGATGCGGTTGTCGGTGAATATGTTGCCGAGCTTGATATGCCCTTGGACAGAACAGGCGTAAAATACCGGAAGCAGGTATGCTACCGGCTGCTGGATTATCTCCTCTATGAGGAATTTACCCCCATCCGGTTCGATGATATAGATATATAGTTTATCCGTACCTGATTACCGCAGATACAGAAAGGCAGTTATATGACTAAAACAGAAGTTCCCTGCAGACTCGACTGGAAGAGTCTGCTCTGTACCGATACGATCACGCCAAATGAAAAATATCCCTCCTCCTGGCTGAATTACCCGATCGACTGCTTTGAGCACGATTATAAAAAGATCATTACCAGCCGTACTTTCCGGGCGCTTCAGGATAAGACACAGGTATACCCTCTCAATCGCGGTGATTTTGTACGTACACGCCTGACCCACTCCATTGAGGTCTCCACCATTGGCAGGCAGCTGTGCGAAATGCTGTTCACCAGTCTCAAAAACAGCGTCATCGATGATTTTAAGGCGCATATGGAAGACTATATGGGGAAGATCCCCACCATTCTGGCTTCTGCCGGCCTCCTGCACGACATGGGCAATCCGCCCTTCGGCCACGAAGGCGAAACGGCCATAAAAAGCTGGTTTAAAGAGCATCTGGCATCCGATGCATTTGCCTGCAGGGGGAAACCGGTCAGAGATTGGCTGAATGAACAGATGCGCGCCGACCTTTGCAGTTTTGACGGTAATGCCCAGATCATCCGTATACTGGGCAAATGCCGCTTTCCTACGGAAGATACGGAAGCCAACGTAAGCTATGCGACCATCAGTGCGCTGATCAAATACCCGGTAAATTCTCTGGGAATCGATCCCGCAAGTCCCGATGCCCGCGTTCATAAGATAGGCTATTATCTGTCGGAAGAAGCGATAGTAGCAGAAATCCGGAGAAAAACCGGCATTTGTATTGACGAACAGCCGCATGCGCGCAATCCGATGACCTATTTATTAGAGGCGGCCGACGATATTGCCTATACCTGCTCCGATATAGAGGACGCGTTCACAAAAGGCGATTTTGATATTCGTTTTCTGATAAGCTTTTTTGAAAATGAGCTGGCCTCCGTGCCTCAGGATCAGTCGGAAACCGACGAAATAGGCATTATGTGCACAGAAAATATTCTGAACAGACTTCGCCAATGCCTTTCCCGGCAGGAAGATCTTTACCGGCAGAATGTGCTTTTTCAGGACTGGGTCGGTTATCTTCGCAACTGGCTGATCTATGCCGCAGCCAACGGTTTTGTGGAGAACTACGAAGATATTATGAACGGCTGCTTTACCGGCGAGATTCTGGGAGACGGGCTGTATAAATATACCGTGCAGATCCTCAAAAAGCTCATGCGTCAGCATGTTTTTCCCCAAAACAGAATGAACACCATTCAGGCGTTCCGCATTATGGATCAGCTGCTGGACCGTTTTATACCGGCGGCGGTTTGCTGGGATTCGGGCGAAAAGCCGGATCTGCTGAACAGCTCGTTCATTGAACAGATCCCCCGGAAATACCGTTACGCATATGAGCTGGAAAAGACGGGTGATGAGAATTATAATCTTTATTTGCGTCTGCGTACAGTGATCGACTATATTTCCAGTCTGACCGACCGGCGGGCTCTGGAGATTTATCGGGAAATAAACGCCATTTAAAAGAGCCAATACGGAAACAGGGGGCTGCAGCAAAATGAGCATTTTGTTGCAGTCCCCTGATGTATCTTCATACTGATTCTCATTAAAAAGTAGACAAAGTCTGCTTTTTATTGGAGAATAGTATCAGGCACAGAAAAGAGCTCAGCGCAGTTTCAGTATCAGTTCCACGACCCGTTTGGCGCTTTCTTCCATGGCTTTCCTTGAAAGGCGTCCGTCCTTTAATGCCGCCACGGTTTCCTCATCCATACCGCGTCCCATCTTGATGTCGTTGCCGGCATTGATTTCTTTCCACTGCTCCCCGTGCGTGTACCAGTCCGTTGTAACTACGCCTTCAAAGCCCCATTCGCCTCTCAGAATGCCCGTAAGAAGATCGGTGTTTTCGCTGGCGCGGACACCGTTGACGATATTATAGCCGGTCATGACCGTCCAGGGTCGGGCTTCCTTCACGCAGATCTCAAAGGCCTTCAGGTAGATCTCCCGCAAGGCGCGCTCACTGAGGCGGGAGTCCGACTCGCGCCGGTTCGTCTCCTTATTATTGCAGGCAAAGTGCTTGAGTGAGCAGGCGACGCCCTGACTCTGGATACCGCTGACGGCGGCGACCGCCATTTTGCCGGCAAGGAAAGGATCCTCGGAGAAATATTCAAAGTTTCTCCCGCACAGCGGTGTGCGGTGGATGTTGATGGCGGGGGCGAGCCAGATGCCGATGCCGTTTTCGTAAACCTCTGCAGCGGCAGAGCGCTCTACGCGGTAAACAAGCTCCGTGTTCCATGTACAGGCAAGAACGGTCGCCACGGGGAAAGCCGTCGTCGTCACGCCCGTGAAATCGCGGAAACGAAGCCCGGCAGGACCGTCCGCCGTCATAGCGTTGGGGATGCCAAAGAGCGGGATATTGCCGAAGCCGAAGGTGTTGGCGCAGCCGCGGTTCGGCTGACCGCCAAGAAGATGGATCTTCTGTTCGTCGCTGAGATGCGCCATAAACGCATCAAGCGTCATCCTGCCCTCGTGTACATCAATGAGACGCGTTCCCTCCGGCTCGTCCCACACGCAGTAGGGAATTTCCCAGGTCTTCTCCTTCGGCGCCTGCCCGTCAAACGGGAGAAGGGAAAGATCGTCATCAGGCCACGGGAAAGTCTCATCCGTCTCCACAGTCTCATAAGAGCCGTCGGAGAGCATCCGTTTGTGCAGCATCTTCGGAGCGGCTTTTTCGGATAAGCGCTCAATAACAAGGTCATCGTCCAACGTCCACGTATAGGCGAGCTTTTCCGCCGAGCGCACATTGTCACCGGCGTAGAATTCGTATGTACCCTTTTCCAGCACGTAGGCGGAGCGGCAGACAAGTCCCCTGTCGTCGTAGCTTGCAAAGTCATACGGGGTAAAGCTCACGGAAAGCTCCTGCTTTTCGCCGGGGGCTAAAAGCTTCGTCTTGGCAAAGCCGACCAGCACACGGGCAGGCTTGCCGAGCTTTCCCTGCGGAGCGGAGGCATACACCTGCAGGACCTGCTTACCCGCGCACTTGCCGGTGTTCGTGATGACGGCACGGACGGTGAAGCTCTCTCCGGATTTCTCTGCCTGAAGCGCATCTGCGGAAAAGGCGGTATAGCTCAAGCCGTAGCCGAAGGGGTAGACGACCTTTTCCGCCGCGCCGGGGATGGTCTCAAAATAGCGATAACCGACGTAGATATCGTCGTTGTACTCAACATAGCTCTCGGAATCGGCGAAGGATGCGGAGCTGGGGTAAGCGTCAAAGTTGACTGCTAATGTATCCGCCAGATGTCCAGAGGGGCACACGTCGCCGCAGATCACATCCGCCGCGGCCAGACCGCCCTCCATACCGCCCTGCCATGCCATCAGAACAGACTTTACCTTATTTTCCGTGCTGAATCGGCCAATATCCAGCGCCGCGCCGACATTCAGAACAACGCCGACCTTATCAAACTTATCAAGGACAGCCTCGACCATGGCGGTTTCCTCACGGCTGAGATAGAAATCCCCGTCAAAGGGCTGACCGGTGCGATCCCGGCCCTCGCTCGAATAGCGGCAGACGGTGATCAAAGCGGAATCGGTGAATTCACGCGCCTCAGAGAGAAGTCCGGCGGGAAGCTCCGGCTCCACGGTATAGCCCGGCTCTCTTCCGAGTGTACGCTGCGCGGCAACATTCTCTTCGTAGAATTTACCGAGCGGGGCAAAGAGGCTGATTTTACCCTCCCCTTCTTTGATCTGCAGGCCCTCCCATACAGAACGGATGTATTTTACGGTTACATCGCCGCTTCCGCCGCCGCCTTTCACATAGTCTGCCTGCGCCTTGCCGAAGACCGCGATCCTCTGTCCGTGTCTGAGCGGGAAAAACTCCTCCTCGTTTTTCAGCAGAACCGTTCCCTCGGCGGCCGCTTCGCGGGAAAGGTCGATATGTGCCTGCGAGCCGGTCACGCATTTGCCGTCCGGCCCGATACCCGTACACGGAAAAAACTGAAGTCTCTGCCATTTCATGCTTCTTTTATTGACGATCTCAGCCATTGTATGCAAATCTCCTGTCAATCTTATACTATTCTCAGCGCGCCTGTCGGCTCTGTAAAGAAACGGCGCAGGTGGATTCCCGTTCAATGATCCTGCATGGGATCACCTTATAAAGATTCGGCAGCGAAGGATCTTCGATCTGCTTTATGATCTGCGCGGCGGCCTCTGTCCCGATTTCGGTCGTCGGTAAAGCGACGGTCGTCAAAGGCGGCAGGAGATAGCGGGATATTTCCCGGTTATCAAAGCCGACAAGGGACATATCCTCCGGCACTTTAAGGGAGGCGGCACTCAAAGCATGAATGCAGCCGGCCGCCATGAGATCGTTCATGGCGAAGATCGCCGTCGGCGGATCCGGAAGGGAGATCAGAGCCTGCGTTTCCCGAAGGCCGGACTCATATTCCCAATTCCCGTAACGGATGTATTCAGCGGGAACGGTCAGCCCAGCTTCCTGACAGGCGATCTGAAAACCGTTCAGGCGTTTCATCGTCGGGTAGGAGTGCGGGTGACCGCATATGATCGCGATCTTCTTATGTCCGAGCTGCGCAAGATATTTCGTAACATTCTTTGCGCTCTCCATATTGGAGTAGGTCACGAAGGACTCCTGGCTGTTGCCGTGGGAATAGGCAAAAACAAGCGGTTTTCCATGGAAATCGAACATATCTCCCAGATGTCTGTCGTGCATTCCGACATAAATGATACCGTCCACATTGGATGCGAGCAGGAGATTGATCCCCACTGTGATATTCTCGCGGTATATGCCGATCTGTTCATAACGGTTATAGAGCTTTTCCAGCAGATGCAGATCGTAAAGGAGCATACGGTAACCGTTCTGGGAGAGCGTTTCGGCGATGGCGCTGACGATCTCCGGCACAGGCAGACCGCGGCTGTCCTCCACAAGAACACCGATGGAAAGACTGTGCCTTGAGCGGAGAGAGCTCGCAATGGAATTCGGGATATATCCTGTCTCCCGAATGGCCCGCATTACCTTATCCGTCGTGGCGGAAGACAGCTTCTTTGTCCCGTTGATGATATGAGAAACGGTTGCGGTGGAAACACCGGCTTTTTCGGCAACATCTTTTATCGTAGGCAAAACATGACCTCCCTCGATAGGAAAAGCTGGGTTTGGTAAAAAATTTGACTTATTATATCATGCGGAGAAAATTTGTCAATCGAAAGGTTAACGTGTTAACCTCTTATTCAGCAAAAAACAGATTGACAAACGGCAAAAAAGAGTGTATTGTAGGTATACAATAGGTAAAACGATTAACCGTTTGCCGAAAAATACGGCTCTGCCGAAAAAAGGAAGGAACGAATATGAAAAAAGTTCTCAGCATGATCCTTTGTCTCGTTATGGTGTTCAGCGTATTAGGCGTCAGCGCCATGGCGGACGACCGTATCGAAGTCAAGATCTGGGACTACTTTGAGACCGATGCACAGCGTGAGATGATCAACGCTCTGATGGACGGCTTCAATGCTTCCCAGGACACCTACTACGCAGTTCACGAATATGTTCCCTTTGCAAATTACAAGACTCAGCTCCAGCTCGGTATGACCACCGGCGAGATGGCCGACCTGCTGATCATGGACAACCCCGATATGCCCGCGTTCGCAGCTTCCGGTCTGCTGGCCGACATCAGCGATTATCTGGAAGATTTCGATGACGTTGACCTTTACTTCCCCGGCCCCATGAATTCCACCATGCTCGACGGCAAGCACTACGGTCTGCCCTTCTGCTCCAACTGCCTGTGCCTGTTCTACAACAAGGATATGTTTGAAGCCGCCGGTATCGACTTCGTTCCCACCAACTGGGAAGAGCTCGAAAAAGCCTGTGCAATGCTTGCTGAGTGCGACGCCGTTTCCGCCTCTCCTCTCGGATTCGCCGGTATCGCCACCGAAGAAGGCACCTTCCAGTTTATGCCCTGGTTGTACATGGCAGGCGCTTCCTATGAAAAGGTCGACGGCGAGGAAGGCATCGCCGCAATGACCTTTGGTAACCTCTAATAATTAGGTTATCCATCGTATTTTATCGGTTTTTGTATTTTTTGAACAGCAGATTCCAAAACCGAGAACCGAAAAACATGTTTTCCCAATATTTCGGGGTGAATCAGCCCCGATAATCGGGATATTTCT
>JAZLGK010000186.1:0-13053 GCA_045616265.1 Candidatus Limivicinus sp.
TCCATTTGGATACCCTCCTTTGTAGTTGTTTTAGCGGTTGGCGAACCTGCTTCTACTCTATCATCGGAGGTTTTATTTTTCTACCCATAAGTAGAACTTCTTCCGTCTCACCCGCATAGCGGGTGGTTGTCATTCTGTGAATTCAACGCTCCCCCTGCATTTGCGGGAGGAGCGTTCAAAATCTGCATTTTCCGCTTTACAGCCGTCCCGTCCATGTCCGGGGCGGTTTATTTATGTTTTCTGCACAGCTTACAAGCCGTCGGCGTCGCCGCGCAGCCGCCGAGAGCGGTCTCGCGCAGCTCCGCAGGGAGCTTTCTGCCGACCTTGAACATCGTATCGAGCATCTCGTCAAAGGGAATGAGCTGTTCGATCCCCGCAAGGGCGATCTCCGCGGCGATGACCGCGTTGGCAACGCCCGATGCGTTTCGGCTCTGGCAGGGATATTCGACCAGTCCCCCCACCGGGTCGCACACGAGCCCCAGCATATTCATCAGCACCGTTCCCGCCGCGTCAAGGCACTGCTTCGGTGTTCCGCCCATCAGCTCCACCGCCGCGCTCGCCGCCATAGCCGACGCCACGCCGATCTCCGCCTGACAGCCGCCCACCGCGCCCGCCACCGTGGCATTGCGCATGGCAAGATAGCCCACGGCGCTGGCGTTGAAAAGCGCCTCGACGATCTCTTCATCGGAAAAACCCAGCTCGTCCTGCATGGCAAGCAGAAGTCCCGGCACGACTCCCGACGAACCCGCCGTGGGAGCCGCCACGATGAGACCCATGGAGGCGTTCACTTCGAGCACTCCCATCGCGTAGCCGATGGCTTTCCCTAAAAGCTCACCGCAGAGCTTCCCGGCTTTCCCGCTGAGCTTCGCCGCCTCGCCGCCGATGAGTCCGCCCATGGATTTTCGAGGGTGGGCAATCGGCTGCGTCACGGAATCGTGCATGATCTCCATCGCCTTTTTCATGCGCTCAACGGCGGCTTCCTCCGTGCATTCCGTCTCGTCACACTCGCGTCTGAGCATCACGGAGGAGATCTTCATCTCTTTTTCCTCGCAGATCGCAAGAAGCTCCTGCGCATTCTTAAAATCCATCTTTCTCACCCCGCCTGTACGATCATTACGTTCCGGACAAACTCATTCTTATAAAGGTCTTCCGTCAGACCCTCGGGCAGGACGCCGTCGGACTCGACGATGCTGTACGCCGTACTGCCCCTGCTCTCCCGGAAAAGGCGCATGAATGCGATATTGACATTCCGGTCACACAGGCACTTCGATATATGCGCGACAAGCCCCGGGCGGTCCAGATGGATGACGATGACGGCGCTGTACTCGCCGGAAAAATCCACCTCCACACCGTCGATGCGCGTAATACATACCTTGCCGCCGCCGACGGATTCGCCCCGCACGGTGAGCACCTGTCCCGCGTCGTTCTCCATACGGATATCGACCGTGTTGGGGTAGATCTCCGTTTCATCAAAATTCGGCGTAAAACTGTAGGAAAGTCCGGCATCCTCCGCAAAGGCATACGAGCCGCGGATCCTCCTGTCATCCTGCTCAAAGCCCAGAATACCGCCGAGCAGCGCCCTGTCCGTGCCGTGACCGGAATAGGTCTCGGCAAAGGAGCCGTAGAGCGTGAAATCCGCCCTTTTGAGTTTCCCGCCGATCATTTTCTGTGCCAGATACGCGATCTTTGCCGCCCCCGCCGTGTGGGAGCTGGACGGGCCGATCATATTCGGTCCCAATACATCAAACGCACTTATAAACGCCATACCCGCCTCCGTTTATTTCCTGTTGAGCTTTTTGCGGAGATTATAGGCTTTCACTTCGAGCTTATACCTTATCTCCTCTATGCCGCCTTTTTCGAGGATCACCATGTAGACACCCAGACCGCCGAGCAGCAGCAGAGCGATCACGAGAACAATAACGATCGTGCTCTTGTTGGCCGTTCCCGCGGGTCGGATGCTGATCTTTCCCATGGCGGAATCCAGCTTTTCCTTCACACCGGTCAGGTCGGCTTTCTCTTTGACGGCGGCTTCCTTCACGTCTACGGTAAAATACGCGTTTCTGCCGTTATAGCTCACGGTCACGGTCTGAACGCCGACTGTTGTCAGCACCTTCGGGCTGAGCGAATAGCCGGTATATACCGAGGTGGAGACGCCGTTTACCGTTTCCCGGAGCACAAGACCGGAGGCGTCAAGGCTCTCCCCGACCGTGTAGCTGAGCTTTGCCGGTGTGGAGGCGACTTCGAGCCGTTCGGCCGGTACGGTCTGTGTCCGGACGGTGATCGGAAAGGTGCAGGAATGATCCTTATAGAAAAGTGTCACCGTCTGCGTTCCGCTCCCGGAGACGGTCACAGGCTCCACGGTATAGCCGTCGCTTTCATCGGAATAGGTTCCGTCGGTGTAATAGACGCGGAAGACAAGCCCTCTGCCGTCAAAACGCTCGTCGGGGTCAAATTCCTGCTTATCGGGGAGCTTTATCATGCCGATCGAGGATATTTCCGGTTCGCTGTCGGTCACGTTGACCGGAATGGAGCAGCGTCTCCCCTGATACTCTATATTCAGCACAAGCGTGTTGGCAAATGCGTTGTAGTTTCCGGGAAATACCGTAAAGCCTTCGCTTACGATCTCGCTGCCGCCGTTGGGATAGCGTACCTCGATCGTCAGCCCCTCCAGCTTCGTAAGCTGTCCCATGTGGTATTCCACCGTATGCGGGAGAGTATAGACCGATATGCTCTGCGCCTCTTTTGCCTTGACCGTCACACGGATGGCTCTTGACGGCGCGGCGATCCCCTGCGCATCGGTGACAACACAGTAGTAATAGACCGTACCCTCGGCGGATGTGGGCGGGGAGTACTCCGGGCCGTTCGCGCCGCTGACAGCATAGCCGCCCAACCCCTCCGGCGAGGCTCCCGCATACCACTGATAGCCTGCCGCCCCGCCGCCGGCGCTGACGCTTATGAGGGCATAGTCGCCCGCCGAGCATTCCACATCCGCCGAGGCGGTCACCTGCGTCGGAACCGGCGCCGGCGTTGACGCCGGCAGCACCGAGAGAGCGCAGGAGACGCTGCCGGTCATGGGGTCATTGGTGTAGATGACAAAGGAATAATCCCCGGCATATTGAGGGTTGCCGCTGATATAGATCCCGCCGTCCACCGCAGTAAGCTGCAGACCGATCGGGAAGTTGTCGCAGCTCGCCGTACAGCCTTCCGATATATCGGCTATCCGGCAGTTGACGGAAGAGCCTGTATATACGGAGCCCAGATCGCAGAAGCCGTCCGCCGCAGCCGCAGCCGCCAAAGCGGTCGAAAGCAGAAGCAGGGCCAATATGAACAATAAAAAAGCACGCTTTTTCATAGCGTTTTCCTTTCCGTACCGTCATGGAAGACTTGCATGATCTGTTTCTATAATGACACAAAGAGCGTCGTTTTGTCAACACGGCAGACTGCGAATAAAGCGGATTTCCGACCGTTTTATCAAAAATTTCATAATACGGTTGAGCCGCGGTGTATACTGTGTTATAATTGGCTATAATATATGACGAAAACGGTCTTTTTTTGTTCTCGGATAAAAAGCCGTGATCCAGACCATACGAAATGAGAGATACTACCTCCAATGATAAAAACGATTGATGAAAAAGCTTATGCAAAGCTGAATATCTCCCTCGATGTCACGGGCAGAAGAGAAGACGGCTTTCACAATATGCTCATGGTGATGCAGAGCGTATCTCTTTCGGACGATATACATATCGAGTTAAACGACACCGGCTGTGTCACAGCCCGCTCCAATTTCCGCTTTGTTCCCGGGGATGACCGGAATCTTGCCGTCAAAGCCGCAAAGCTCTTTTTTGCCAAGCGCGGTGGTACGGCTGTCGGCGCTCATATCCATATCCGAAAGCATATTCCCGTCGGCTCCGGCATGGGTGGAGGCTCCGCGGACGCCGCCGCCGTCCTGAAGGCTCTGAACCGTGCCTTTGACTTTCCCTTCTCTGTGCCCGAGCTTGCGGACATCGGCGCGGAGGTCGGCTCGGACGTCCCCTTCTGCGTCATCGGCGGCACGGCGCTCGTGCAGGGTCGGGGGGAAATCGTTTCTCCGCTTCCCGCCATGCCGAAATGCAGATTCGTCATCTGCAAGCCCCTGTTTTCCATCTCTACGCCGGAGCTTTTCAAAAAGCTGGATTCCGTTCCCAACCGCCGGCATCCGGACACGGCCGGGATCATAGAGGCGCTCGAAGCGGGCGATCTGAGCAGGATCTGCCGAAGAATGTACAATGTCTTTGAGGAGGTCAGCGATCGGAGATTCCGAACCGTTTCGGAGATCAAGGGCGTTCTGCTCGACCACGGCGCTCTCGGCGCCGTCATGACCGGGACCGGCTCCGCTGTTTTCGGAGTATTCGACAGTAAAAGCAATACGGAAAGCGTCTGCGCCGTTTTGAAAAAGGAATACGGCTTCTGCTGTACGGCGGAATGTGTACAATATAAAATGCATAATTAATAATGCATAATGCATAATTAATGTCAAAACCGTCCATACTATGGTTAATCTACCATAATAGGACGGTTTTTCCATGTTAAAAAAAGGGTCAAAAATACTTGAAGCATCTCTTCTTTTTGCTTTATGCGCCGCTCTGTGCGCCGGTACCTGGGCCAACGCACGGCAGAGCTCCATAAGCTCCGATCTTCTGCGGCTGCATATTGTCGCGGATTCCGACGACGAAGAGGAACAGGCAATCAAACTGAGAGTACGCGACCGGGTGCTGGACTATCTGCGGCCTGAGCTTGCCGAGGTCGAAACAAGCGATGAAAGCAAAGAGCTCATACGCTCCGCTCTTTCCGATATCGCCGCTGCCGCCGCGCAAGCCGCCGAAGGGCGGGCGGTCACGGTCTCGCTGAGCCGGGAGTTTTTCCCTACGAAAAGCTACGGGGACTTTTCTCTCCCGGCGGGAGAATATGAAGCTCTGCGGATCGTTTTAGGCGAAGGGAAAGGACATAACTGGTGGTGCGTCGTTTTCCCGCCGCTGTGTACGGAGACGGTTTCAAGCGGGAAACTGCAAAGCGTGATGAACAGAACGGACTATAAGATCGTCACCGAGGAAGATGGATATGAGCTGCGGTTTCGGACGCTGGAGATCTGGGGAGAGCTGAAAAAGCTAATGCATAATACAGAATGAAAGAAAGTGAAAAGCGGAAAGTGAAATTCAAATAATTACGAATTAAGCATTACGCATTACGCATTACGAATTAAGATTATTCCGCATTCCGCATTTTCTTGATCTCTTACTTGAAAAAATCACTCTCCTGTTATATGATTCGTTTATCAAATAACAGGAGATATTTTTATGAAAATTTGCAATATTCTGATAAACGGTGAGACACATTTAGGCGTTATCAATGAGCGCGGCGTTGTTGACGCGACAGCGGCGGGCTGTGCGCTTTCGATGAAGGACGCCGTCTCCGGCGCGGGACGCGGAGAGCTCGAAAAAATCGCGGCGGACGCATCCCTCCCGATCGTGGAAAATCCCGTTTTCGCCAACGTTTCCGAAAAAAGCGCACAGCTTCTCTGCGTGGGGCTTAACTACAAAGCCCACGCGGACGGCGTGGACATGGGAAAATTTGAAGTGCCTGTGCTTTTCTCCAAATTCGGCAGCGCCCTTGTCCCTTCGGGAGCAGAGATCAAGCTGCCGGAATGGGAAGTAAGCTATGATTACGAGGCGGAGCTGGTGATCGTCATGGGTAGAAAGTGCTGGGGCGTGAGCGCGGAGGACGCTATGGACTACGTCTTCGGCTACACCTGCGGCAATGACCTGAGCTGCCGCGATCCGCAGAAGCGCACCAGTCAGTGGCTCATCGGCAAGACCATGCCCGGCTTCGGACCCTGCGGTCCCTGCATCGCAACGAAGGACAGCATCGACCCGTTCAAAGGAGTCAGCGTAAAGAGTTATGTAAACTCAGAGCTGCGGCAGAACGGCACAAGCGCGGATATGATCTTCAACTGCGCCGAGATCATCGCCTATGCCTCCAAATACGTCTGCCTCGAACCGGGCGACCTCATTTTCACCGGCACGCCCAGCGGAGTAGCACTGGAGCAGCGCTCAGACAAACGCCGCTGGCTCGAAAAGGGCGACAGGGTCGATGTTGTGATCGAAGGCATCGGCACGCTCACCAATACGATGATATGAACCATGAAAGTGAGAAAACTGGCGCTTGGCGACCGGAACATTGTGGGTGCGCGTGTCACGGAGGCAAGAAAAGCAAAGAGCATGAAGCAGACCGAGCTTCTTGCCAAGCTTCAGATGGCCGGGATCGACATCAGCATTCCGGCTCTGTCCCTGCTGGAAGGGCAGAAGCGCCCCGTATCGGATATCGAGCTGCTGGCTCTGGCGGATATTCTGAACGGTTCCGTCAACTGGCTTCTTGGGAAAGATGAATAATGATTTTCTTTGAATACAGTACTCTCCGGGCAATTTCCGCCCGGAGTTTTTCGGCTTTAAGCAATATGATTTCGCTTTCCGCTCTCTACTCTCGGAACGGTCAAGACCGTTCCCTACGGATGCGCGGTATATGTTTTAAATTCCTCTCTCCACTTTTCACTCTTCACTCTCCACTCTTGTTCAACTCTCCATTGAAAATTTCCGCTTTCTGCGTTAGAATAAGGGCGGTGATGGTATGGAAATATTGTATAAAGACAACGATCTGGTCGTGTGTATAAAGCCTGCGGGGCTGCTCTCCGAGGAGGGCGGGATGCCGGACGCGCTGCGTGAAGAGCTCGGCGGAGAAATCTGTTGCGTCCACAGGCTGGACAGAGCCGTGGGTGGGCTGATGGTCTATGCGCGGAATAAAAAAGCCGCTGCCGCTCTCTCGGCCATGATCGCAGGCGGCGGACTTGATAAGGCGTATCTCGCCGTCGTGCCGGATCAATTGAGCGAAAAAAACGGAAGATTTGAAGACCTGCTCTTTCACGACCGGCAGAAAAACCGCTCCTACGTTGTCAAAAGAGAGCGGAACGGCGTGAAAAAGGCGGTGCTGGAATACGAAAAGTTGGAAAGCATCGGCACGCTCGCCCTTGTGCGCGTACATCTTATTACCGGACGCTCTCACCAGATCCGCTGTCAGTTTGCCTCCCGCTCCATGCCGCTTGCAGGCGATGTGAAATACGGCAGCGGCATACGGGACTGTGATATTGCGCTTTTTTCCCATCATCTTTCGTTTACCCACCCCTTCAGCGGCGAAAAGCTCGATTTTACCGTCTATCCGGAGGGAAAAATCTGGTCGGAGTTTCTGCGGTCGGGTATTGAAAAAAACGGCAAAAAGGAGTAGAATAACCCTATTACATACTTGAGAGGTACGAATGGATAACGTAGGACTTATTCACGAAGAGCTGGACATCAAGATACTGATCCTTTTCATTCTCCGCAATCTTCCGGGAACGGTGGACCCCGACACGCTCTCGCAGCTTTGCCGGTGCGACAGCGGGGTCGGATATTTTGACTACACCGACTGCCTTTACGATCTTGTGGAAAACGGAAATATCGCCGAAAAGCCCGGAAAAGGCTTTCAGATCACCGAGAAGGGTATCCGCAACGTGGACGCCGTGTATAAAAGCATCCCCGCCAGTGTGCGTGAAAAGGCGCTGAAGGAGCTTGCCCCGGTAAAGCGTCGGATGGAACGCGCCCAGATGATCGAAACGCGCCACTACCGTACCGATAAAGGGCTTTTTACGGAGCTCAGTATGTCCGACAGCAAGGGGGAGATCATCCGCATCCGTCTCGCCGCCGGCAGCGAAGGCTCCGCCGTCATGCTGGAAGAGAATTTCCGTGAGAACGCGGAAAAATACTATAATAAGATCATTGAAATCCTTTCCACGAAAGAAGATAAACTATGAAATCCTACATCCCCGAAGATTATAAGACCCTTTTGGGCATTTATGACACACAAAAGGCCATAAGTCTCCTGAAACGTCTTTTTGAAGACCGGCTCTGCGCCGAGCTGAGTCTCAACCGAGTCTCCGCCCCGATCTTTGTCGAGACCGGCACGGGACTCAACGACGATCTCAGCGGCGTGGAGCGTCCCGTATCCTTTGATATTCTCCGTTCCGAGAAGACCGCGCAGGTCGTGCAGTCGCTCGCGAAGTGGAAGCGCATGGCATTAAAACGCTACGGCTTCTACCCCGGAAAAGGACTCTGCACGGATATGGACGCCATCCGCCGCGACGAGGATGAGCTGGACAATCTCCACTCCGTCTATGTCGATCAGTGGGACTGGGAAAAGGTCATTCTGCCGGAAAACCGCACGATCGACTATCTCAAGCTCACCGTGATGGATATCGTAACGGCGATCTGCGATACGCAGGACACCATGCAGGCCATCTATCCCCAGCTCCAGTGTCTCGGGAAGCTTGAAAGGCGCGTCAGCTTCATCACCTCCCAGCAGCTTGAGGATATGTACCCCGACATGACAGCCAAGGAGCGTGAAAACGCTTACACAAAGGAGCATAAGACCGTTTTCATCATCGGCATCGGCGGAACTCTCAAGTCCGGCAAGCCTCACGACGGCAGAGCCCCGGACTATGATGACTGGTCGCTCAACGGCGATATTCTTTTCTGGGATGAGCTTTTAGACTGCGCCATGGAGATTTCCTCGATGGGCATCCGCGTCGATCCCGAGACGCTGGACAGACAGCTTCGCATCTCCGGCAAGGACGACAGGCGCACTCTCCCCTACCACAAAGCGCTTCTCAACGGCGAACTGCCCCTCACTGTCGGCGGCGGTATCGGTCAGTCGAGACTTTCCATGCTGCTTTTGGGCAAGGCGCATATCGGCGAGGTTCAGGCCTCAATCTGGGACGAAAACACCGTAAAGCTCTGTGAAGAGCGCGGCGTGATGCTGTTATAAAAAAATGCATAATTCATAATGCATAATGCATAATTGATGCGTCGGCAAAGCCGACGGATTATAATCGCCGCGCAGCGGCTCCATAATTCTGCATTCTGCATTAACTTCACTCTCGGAACGGTCAAGACCGTTCCCTACTGTAACAGGAACTATTTTTATGTCATTTGTCAGTTTTCAATTCTGGGCGGTTCTGCTGCCTGTATTCTTTCTGCTGTATTGGCTGTTCGGTAAGACGGCACGCGGGCAGAACCTTGTCCTGCTTATCGCAAGCATAATTTTCTACGGCTCCTATGACCTCAAATACCTCATTGTTCTCTTCGCCAGCATCGCGGTGACGTATCTGGGCGGTCTCATAGGCGCGAAACAGGAGAATAAGGAAAAAGGGAAAAAGATATATACCTTTGCCCTGATCTTAAACCTCCTGCTGCTTGTGGTATTCAAGTATACAAACTTCATACTCGGAAATCTCAACACCCTGCTCGGCGTATTCGGCCTTTCGATCGCTCTCCCGTCCATACTTTTGCCGGTGGGTCTGAGCTTCTATGTGTTTCAGAGCTCCACCTATCTGATGGACCTCAAAAGCGGGCGCTGTGAGTGCGAAAAGAATATCATAAACTACGCGCTCTTTGTCTCCTTCTTCCCCACCGTGATCTCCGGTCCGATCCTCCGCGCCTCGAAGATGCTGCCGCAGATAAATAAAAGACGCGAGGTCACGTTTGAGCGTTTTCAGACCTTTATCTTCACCTTCCTGTGGGGTATGTTCCTAAAGCTCGTGCTGGGCGACCGGCTCTCCGGCTTTGTGAGTACCGTCTATCAGCGCTACTACGATTACGGCGGCTTCACGCTCTTTGTACACACCTGCATCTCCATGCTTCAGCTCTACATAGATTTTGCCGGGTACAGTTTTATGGCCATCGCCGTGGGAACGCTCTTCGGCTTCGATATTCCCGACAACTTCCGCCAGCCGTGGCTGTCCACTTCTGTCGCGGAGTTCTGGCGGCGCTGGCACATCTCCATGATGAGCTGGTTTACCGACTATCTGTACATTCCGCTTGGCGGGAACCGGAAAGGGAAACTGCGCCAGAATCTCAATACGCTCCTTGTCTTTGCCGTGAGCGGTCTGTGGCACGGCACGGCGTGGACCTTCATGCTCTGGGGTCTGACCGGCGCGCTTTACATGATAATCGGAAAGTATCTCATGCCTTTGAGACTCAGACTCTCCGAAAAGCTGCATATCGACCGGGAAAGCTTCGGCTTTAAGACCATGCAGAGATTTCTGACCTTCTTCCTGATCGCGCCTCTGGTGGATATTTTCAGCGTCGGAACGCTCCGACAGTGCGCGGTATATTTTAAACGTATGTTCTCGGTGTGGAATCCCTGGGTGCTGTTTGACGGCTCTTTGTGCGAGCTTGGCATGACCGCGGCGGATTGGCGCGTCGCCGCCGCAGCCGGTATTGTTATGTTAACCGCATCCGTTCTCCGTGAAAAGGGCTGCGGCGGCAAATTCATTATCAAGCAGAACCCTGCGTTTCGCGTCGTATTGTTTTTAGCGCTTTTGTTCTCCATCGTCATCTTCGGCGTTTACGGCTTGGCCTACTCCGCAGGCGCTTTCGTCTACGCGGGATTCTAAGGAGGCGGATATGAAAACTTATCTTAAACGTGCCATCTGCCTTCTGCTTGTCTTCTGTCTCGCTCTCGGCGGCGTGTGGACCATTGACAGGGTACTGCGGCTGAAGAGGAACGACGGTATTCTCACCATGCAGAACTTCTACCGCCAGCCGGAGGACAGCGTGGATGTGCTTTTCATCGGCAACAGTCACAGCGGCATCAACATCGACACGGCAACTCTCTGGAACGAATACGGCATTGCCGCCTACAACCTCTGGGGCGGCGTTCAGCCCTTGTGGAACTCCTACCACTTCCTCGTGGAGGCGCTCAAATACCAGCGGCCGAAGCTCGTCGTGCTGGAAATAACCGCGTCTTCCAGCGATTACGAATACTCGGAGGAACAGAATCAGCTAAAAAACATAGCCGGTATGAAACTGTCCAAAAATAAAATAGAAGCGGTAAAGGTCAGTGCCCCGGAGGACAGCCGCTTAAATCTTCTGCTGGGTCTGCCCCTCTATCACGGCCGCTTTAACGAAGTGTGCGAAGAGGATTTCAGGAATTTCCCGTGGTCGAAGGGAGCGGAAAACTACAAGGGCAGCTATCTTCTCTACGGTGTCGGGAACTACCGCTTTGAAAGCGCCGAGGGCGTGGATACAAAGCGCGAGATCATGGACAAGGAGCGGGAGTATCTTATCCGGTGCATCGAGCTGTGCAGGGAAGAGAATATCCCCCTGCTGCTTCTCAAAACTCCCGCGCTGGAACGGAAATGGGAGCAGGAGGTTTATAATACCGTCGCCGAGATCGCCGAAACAAACTCTCTAACGTTTATCAACATGAATCTGATGGATGACCAGGTCGGCATAACGGAAAATGACTGGTCGCTTGACCGGCACATGAACGGCAGCGGTGCAAGAAAGGTCGCTGCATATCTCGGAGAGTATCTCACGGAGAATTATTCCGTCCCCGACCGACGTGGCGACGAAAAATACGCAAGCTGGGAAGTCAACGCCCACCGGATCAACAACGACTATCTCGCCGTGATCGAGGATACGGAGGATTATTTCAGGGAGCTTGATTCAAGAGAGCTTTCCGTTGTACTTATCAAGAATTCACCCTTCGAGGATAATGACGAATATGCCGAAATGCGGGAAAGGCTGCTCTCCCTCGGGCTTGCGGAAAATCGGCTCGATACGGAGGCGCGGAATGTGTGGCTGATCGGAGAAGGCGTTTCCGAAGCGTCCCGCGACGGGGATATTTACACCACTGAGCTGATGGAAAAGCCGCTGGAGGTCAATTTCGAGTATCAGACCGTCTCCCACGGCGGAAAGCAGCTTAAGTGGTTCGGGTCTTCCGACATTCTCTGCATCGTCTGCGATAATTATACCCATGAGATCGTTGACGTCGCCGGTTTTTCCTACGGACATCACTATCAGCTGGAAAGAGAAGAATAAAAAACGCGGGACGGTAAAAATATCGTCCCGTTTTCAAGGAGAAGAATATGAATACACCTTTTATTTTTGACCTGCACTGCGATACCGTCCTGTCGCTTTATACGGAAGGCAAAACGCTCACCAGCTGGGACGGACATATTAACCTGAGCAAGCTGGCAAGCTGCGGAAACGGCGTACAGAGCTTTGCAATTTTCCTTGCGACCAATGACGCTGCCGAAAACCACGGCGTCACAGAGCCGCCCTATGAGCTTTTCAACAGCATGGCCGGTGTTTTTGCACGGGAGATCAGCGAAAACAGTGAGCGCATATCGCAGGTGCGCTGCTATGAGGATATAAAAAAGAATCTTGCCGAAAAAAAGCTCTCCGCCCTTTTGACGCTGGAGGACTGCGTACTCTTTGACGGGATGACTGAGCGCGTGGACGAGGTCTATAAAAAGGGCGTAAGGATCGCGGCACTCACGTGGAATTACGAGAACTCTCTCGGCTTTCCCAATTCCTTTGACGCAGATGCACACCAAAAGGGTCTGAAGCCCTTCGGTTTTGAAGCGCTGGAGCGTATGAATGAGCTCGGCATCATCGCGGATGTTTCGCATCTGAGCGAGGGCGGCTTTTACGATGTGGCAAGAGCAAGCAAAAAGCCCTTCATCGCCTCCCACTCCTGCGCCCGCGCGTTGTGCGATCACAGCCGCAATCTCACCGACGACCAGCTTCACGTTCTCGGCGACAAGGGCGGCGTGTGCGGCGTAAACTTCTATTCCAGATTTCTTGTCAAAGACAGCGATCTTACCACCGCTGCGGACATCGTGCGGCACATGGACCATATCCGGAACAAAGCGGGGATCGAAGCCGTGGCTCTCGGCTCGGACTTTGACGGGATCGACTGCGAGCTTGATTTCAGGGACTATGCCGGTCTCCCGAAGCTGATATGCGAAATGGAAACTTGCTTTACCGAGGACGAGATCGAGCTGATCTGCGGCAAAAACGCACTGAGAGTTTTCAAAGAAGTCGCCGGATAGAATATATAGAAAAGCAGAGGGGTCGCGCCGCGAGCCCCCTGGTTTATTAGAAAGCAAAAGCGCATACGTCCTACGCAAAGGGGGGAGGGTCG
>JAZLGK010000187.1:0-13509 GCA_045616265.1 Candidatus Limivicinus sp.
CCAAATCGAAGATTTGGACGCTCACTTATGATGAAGGCATTTTTTCGCAGGAATACTTTGTGTATTGCAAGAAAAAATGACAAAATCTGAGCACATTTTATCCGTCAGCTGCCGCAGACGTATTGTGCGGTGTTGCCTTAAGAAAAACTGAATTATATCCTGAAAAGCAAAAACAGGAAACAATTCCTCTCTCCACTTTCAAAAAAGCCCCATCTTTTTCTCAGAAAGGAAATAAACGTTTGCCACCGAAAGTCATCGTTGTCGCGGGGCCTACCGCCTCGGGAAAAACACGGCTCGGGATCGAGCTTGCAAAACTTTATAACGGCGAGATCATCTCCGCGGACTCCATGCAGCTCTACCGCGGCATGGATATCGGCACCGCGAAAGCTCCGATTTCCGAACGCGGCGGGATACCGCACCACATGATCGATGTGGCGGAGCCGACGGAAAACTGGTCTGTCTCCCGCTATGTGGATGAGGCGGCGAAGGTCTGCGATGAGCTTATCTCCAAGGGCAGACTGCCGGTGATCGTGGGCGGTACGGGACTTTATATCGACTCGCTCCTTTCCGGTCGGAACTTTGCCGACACGCAGGAGGACAAAGAACTCCGCAACTCACTTTCCGAGGAATACGACCGAATCGGCGGGGAAAAGATGCTGGAAAAGCTGAGAGGCTTTGACCCCGAGCGGGCGGAGAAGCTGGCCGCCACGGATAAGCGGCGGATTCTGCGGGCTATTGAGATTTTTTCCCTTACCGGTAAGACCATCACCGAGCACGACCGGGAGACGAAAGCCCTGCCGCCGAGATATGACGCGGCGTATATCGTCCTTAACTACAAAGACCGTACAGACCTCTATGAGCGCATCAAAGGCCGCGTTGACCGCATGATCGATGAAGGTCTTTTTGCCGAGGTGCAGGGACTTCTGGACAGCGGTCTTTCTCCCGGCTCCACCGCGATGCAGGCCATCGGTTATAAGGAAGCGGCGGAAGCTCTCCGGGGCGAGATCAGCCGGGAGGAAGCCGTTGAGAAGATAAAAATATCCTCCCGCCGCTATGCCAAGCGCCAGATCACCTGGTTCGGAAGGCGGGAAGACGCCCTGAGGATCCTCTTTGACCGGGAGCCTGATTTTGCATACGCCTGTCAGCTTTCGAGCGATTTTTCAGCCCTCCGCGGTATATCATAGTATATACGCACCGTGAGTGCGATATATTATTAGAAGGAGTCGGCTGAAATGCAGAAAACGCAAAATCTCCAGGATGTTTTCCTAAACCAGATGAGGAAGGACAGAGCCGTTGTTACGATGTTCCTGATGAACGGCTTTCAGATGCACGGCACCGTGAAGGGCTTTGACGGTTTCACCGTCATACTGGATACGGAGGGGAAACAGCAGCTTATTTATAAGCATGCGATCTCCACGATCGTACCCCCGCACCCGGTGGAGCTTGAGTCGGATACATAAGTGTTCAGAAGCTCGCCATTTGCAAAGCTTGTGTCTGCAGTGCTGTTTGCGGCGGTGTGCGCGTATGCACTGGCGTATTTTGCCCAGATCATAGAGGACAGTCAGTACGAGCCGCTGACAGAAAGGACTGTCACTGACAGTATTGCTTTTGAGGGCATCGCTCTCCGCTCCGAACAGACCGTCTGTTTGGAGGGAGAGCCGGTGTTCTTCTGCGAAAGCGGAGAACGCTTAGCTGCCAGGCAGATCGTTGCCGAATGCGGCGGCAAGAGCGTTCTGAGTCCCGCTTCCGCGATCTTCTTTAATAACTGTGACGGATACGAGTATCTTACGGTAAGGGAAGAGGAATTTTCCCCGGATACTCTCCGAGCCCTTTTATGCTCCGAGAAGCGGGACGAGACCGCGGTCGGAAGGCTGGTAAAGGGGCGAACATGGTACTTTGCCGCGGCGGCGGATGCGCAGAACATCCCCTGCGGCGAGGTCAAGGTGAAATTTGAAGACTCTGACGAATCAATAAATGCGTCCCTTATTCGCTCCTGCCCGGACGGAGAGGGAAAAACAGCGATTTTGCTGAAAATACAGCTTGGGAAAAACGAATATCTTTCCCTGCGCCGCTGCCGGGGAGAGATCATACGAAACGAGTATACAGGACTTGAGGTTCCGACCGATGCCGTCGCTGAAGAAGACGGAATGTGTTATGTATGCAAATTCACCGTGAAGGGAGAAAAAACCTGCCCGGTGGAGATACTATATAAATGCGAAGACTTCTTTTTAATAAGCCCCACGGACGAGCTATACAGCGGCGCGAAAGTGATAATGCCGTGATTTGCAGGGCCGGATTCTTGCTGAGAGGTCAAAAAGGAAGAAAATGGACATCGCAGAGAATATACAGAGAGTAAAAGAAAATATCGCCATTGCCGCAAGGAAGGCGGGTCGTTCCCCGGAGGAGATCGTTCTTGTGGGCGCGAGCAAGATGAACGATGCGGATACCGTGCGGTGCGCTGTCGCCGCAGGACTTGCAGTCTGCGGGGAAAACCGTGTGCAGGAGATGCTGGAAAAAGAAAAGGTCGGCGCTTATGCGGGAGCACATCTCCACTTCATCGGAAAGCTCCAGCAGAATAAGGTAAAAAAGGTGGTCGGCCTTGCGGAGCTGATCCACAGTGTCGACAGCAGGGAGCTCATGGAATCCGTCAGCCGCGCTGCCATACAAAAGGGCATCGTCCAGGATGTACTGATCGAAATAAACATCGCAGGCGAAGAAGCGAAATCCGGGTTTTCGCCGGAGGAATGTGCCTCTGCGATCGAGTTTGCCTCGAAAAATCCGGGGCTTCGGGTGCGCGGATTGATGTGTGTACCCCCGATTTGCGCCTCCGGAGAAGAAAATCGCCCATATTTTATGTTATTGCATCAGCTTTTTGTTGACAATAGCGAAAAAAAATACGATAATGTAGATATGGGCTTTATGTCCATGGGCATGAGCGGGGATTATATGACAGCCATCGAGTGCGGCGCCAATATGATTCGCGTAGGTTCTGCCATCTTCGGGCCGAGGCATTATGATCTGTGATCCGGCCTGCGCCGGGAAAGGACGTAAAATGACCGGCGTGCATTTCGAGACTTTGGAGGCAATGCCATGGGTTTCATGGATGAACTCAGGAAACTAACCCAACCCTATGATGATGAGGATGATTTTTTCGAAGGTGCCGACGAAAGCTTCAAGTCGGCACAGGCCACGGCTCAGGCTCCCCAGGTGAGCGCGGAGCAGACAGCGTTTGAAAATAATTTTGCTGCCCCTCAGGGAGCGAGAGTGCAGTCCCAGCCGAAACCCCAGCCGTCAAAACCGTTTTTCCAGCGCCAGCAACAGCCGCAGCAGACCCAGCCGCAGCAGATTCAGCAGCAGACACAGGGAGAGCAGAGCGAAAGCCTTTTCGGCAATTTAGGCAAGCCCAGACAGCAGCGTCCTCAGCGCTCTGTAAACTTCGGCGGCAGGGAAGCACAGGTGGTCCTCTTCTCCCCCAAGACCTTTGATGAGGCGGGTGAGATCGTCAACCACATCAACGCAAATCATTCCGTGGTCATGACGCTGGAGGGTATACCTACAGAAACTGCCCGCAGACTTCTGGATTTCATCTCCGGCATAGCCTTTGCCCTGCAGGGGAAAATCACTCCCGTCAGCGCAAAAACATACTTCGTCACTCCGCAGAACGTCGATATCATCGGCGCACAAGGCGATACCCCCGAGAGCGACGGACAGTATTTTTGATATAGAGAAATTCCCAAATTAGAAAGACAAGATTTTGAAAGGTGGATAAGATTATGATCTCAGCTCAGGATATTCGTGAAAAGGCATTCGGAAAGAGCCGCAAAGATGGCTACGATATGGAATCGGTGGACGATTTTCTCGAAGAAGTAGCTGACAGCATTGCCGCATATCAGAAGGAAAACGATCTTCTCAAAAAGAAGATGAAGGTTCTGGCGGACAAGATAGAAGAGTACCGTGCCAATGAGGGTGCCCTCAATCAGGCGATCCTTTCCGCACAGAAGCTGGCAGTCCAGATCGAAAACGACGCCCGCTCCCGTTCCGCCGGTATGATCGAGGACGCAGAGAAGAAGGTACATGATATCCTCGGCAACATCACCGACCAGACCGCTTTCGAGGAAAAGAAGCTTGCCGACGCAAAAGCTGCGACTGAGAAATTCTTTGAGGGTATCCGCGCCATGTGCACCGCTCAGCTCAAGAATCTTGACAATATAGCAGCGCCCAAACCGGCTCCCGAGCCTCCCAAGGCCGCACCGGCCGCTCCTGTTGTCGAAGAGGAAGAGGCCGAGGAAGAGGTGAATGATGCCGTTCGTACCATTGAGGAGTCTGTCTCCCGCATCAAGCCTGAGCCCGCCGTCAAGTTCGATCTGTCCTCCGCTATGAAGACCCCTTCAAAGCAGAAGAAGAGTTTTGACAGCACCCAGCCCTTCACTCTGTAAGCTTAACCCTTTCGTAAATACCCCGGGGCGGGCGCGAAAGCGCACGCCCCGATTTGAGGCTTTAAAAAAGCGCACGGAAAATCAATTACCAAAGCGTTGAAATAAGAGAGAAAACAGGAGTAACTGAAAAATGCCACAGGATTATAATGCCACATTAAATCTGCCGAAGACAGATTTCCCCATGCGCGCAGGACTTCCCAAGCGCGAGCCCGATATGCTCAAACACTGGACAGAGCTCGACATCTATAACGAGATGCTCAAGAAGAACGAGGGACGCCCCCGCTTCAATCTCCATGACGGACCTCCCTTCTCCAACGGCAAGATCCACATGGGACACGCTCTCAATAAGTGCATTAAGGACTTCATCACCCGTTCCTACGCCATGCGCGGCTACTACACCCCCTATATCCCCGGCTGGGATAACCACGGTATGCCCATCGAGTCCGCCATCATCAAGGAGCAGAAGCTCAACCACAAGGCCATGAGCGTAGCGGACTTCCGTTCCGCCTGCGAAGCCTATGCCGAGAAATATATCGGCATTCAGATGGACGGCTTCAAGCGTCTCGGCGTCATCGGCGACTGGGAGCACCCCTACAAGACCATGAGCAAGGGCTTTGAAGCGGACGAAGTGCGTGTATTCGGCAAGATGTACGCGAACGGTCATATCTATAAGGGACTCAAGCCGGTCTACTGGTGCGCCAAGGATGAGACTGCCCTGGCGGAAGCCGAGATCGAATATCAGGACGACCCCTGCACCACCGTGTATGTCAAGTTCCCCATGCACGACGATCTGGGCAAGCTTTCTCACATCGACCGCAGTAAGCTCTATTTCGTCATCTGGACAACGACGATCTGGACTCTCCCCGGCAACCTCGCCATCGCTCTTAACCCCGTGGAAGAGTATGCCCTTGTAAAAGCTCCCAACGGTGAAATTTACATCATGGCGCAGGCACTTGTGGAAAAAGTCATGGGCGTCGGCAAAATTGAAAATTACGAGATCATCGAGACTCATCCCGGTGAGTTCTTTGAAAATATGCTGGCAGACCACCCCTTCCTGCCCAAGACCTCAAGACTGCTGCTGGCGGATTACGTCACCATGGATTCCGGTACCGGCTGCGTCCATACCGCTCCCGGCTTCGGCGCTGATGACTATCTGACCTGTATGCGCTACGGCATGGAAATGGTCGTTCCCGTGGACGATCAGGGCCGCCACACCGACTATGCCGGCAAGTACGCCGGACTCAAGACCGATGAATCCAACCCCATCATTCTCAATGATATGAAGGAAGCGGGTTCCCTTTTCGCCTCCGAAGAGATCGTCCACTCCTACCCCCACTGCTGGAGATGCAAATCCCCCATCATCTTCCGCGCCACACCGCAGTGGTTCTGCTCTGTTGACGGTTTCAAAGAGGAAGCGATCAAAGCCTGCGACGATGTCAAATGGATGCCCGCATGGGGCAAAGAGAGAATGGGCGCTATGATCCGTGAACGCGCCGACTGGTGCATTTCCCGTCAGCGCCGCTGGGGACTTCCCATCCCCGTGTTCTACTGTGCAGACTGCCATAAGCCGGTCTGCACGGAAGAGTCCATCGAGTCTGTTGCCTCCATCTTCGAGGAGGAAGGCTCCAACGCCTGGTTTGAAAGAGATGCCGAGGCTCTTCTGCCCGAAGGCTTTGTCTGCCCCCACTGTGGCGGAAAGCATTTCACCAAGGAGACCGATACCCTCGACGGCTGGTTTGACTCCGGTTCCACTCATTTTGCCGCCATGAAGCGCGATCAGGGCTTCTGGCCCTCCGATATGTATATGGAGGGCGGCGACCAGTACCGTGGCTGGTTCCAGTCCTCTCTGCTTGTCGCAGTCGGCGCGCTCGGGATGGGCGCACCCTATAAAGAATGCCTCACCCACGGCTGGACGGTCGACGGCGAGGGCAAGGCCATGCACAAGTCCCTCGGCAACGGCGTTGATCCCACTGAGATGATCAATGAGTTCGGTGCGGATATCGTCCGTCTCTGGGCAGGCTCCGCCGACTATCATGTGGATGTGCGCTGCTCCAAGGAGATCTTCAAGCAGCTTTCGCAGAGCTATCTGAAGTTCCGCAATACCGCCCGTTACTGTCTCGGCAATCTTGAGGGCTTTGACGCCGATAACCTTGTCAAGCCCGAGGACATGGAAGAGCTCGACCGCTGGGCGCTCACCAGACTCAACGCCCTCATCCGCAAGGTTGCCGACAGCTACGACAACTATGAATTCCACGCCGTCTCCCACGCTATTAACGATTTCTGCGTGGTAGAGCTTTCCAGCTTCTATCTGGATATCATCAAAGACAGACTTTATTGTGAGGAGACAAACGGTCTCAAGCGCCGCTCTGCGCAGACCGCTCTCTACCTGATCCTTGACTCACTTGCCAAGATGTTCGCGCCGATCCTTGCCTTCACCTGCGATGAGATCTGGCTTGCCATGCCGCATAAAACCTCCGACGACAAGCGCAACATCGTTCTCAACACCATGAACAAGCCCTTTGACGAGTATGCCCTCGATGACGAGTGCATGGCAAAGTGGGATAAGCTCATCTCTGTCCGTGAGGATGTGAACGGCGTTCTGGAAGCTGCCCGCGCCGCTAAACGTATCGGCAAGCCCTTAGAGGCCGCCCTCAAGCTGTATGCCGCCGACAGTGATGCTGCTGCTGTGGTGGAAGAAGTGGAAAAGATGAGTCTCAGCGAGCTGTTCATCGTGTCCAAGTGCCTGATTGAAGAGACCGACACCGCCGATGAAAACGCTGTCACCGGTATGGGTAATAATAACCCCGCTCTCAAGATCTCCGTCACGGAAGCTCCCGGCACAAAGTGCCCCCGCTGCTGGATGCACTCTGAAGAAGCCGACCCCGAGACCGGTCTCTGCCCGAGATGCCGTAAGGTCGTCGGTTAAGAGTGAGGAGCGGAGCTAATTCGGAATGCGGAATGCGGAATAAAGTGAGCAGTCGTCAGAGAACAAAAAAGCTGCCGCAGCCTTAAAGCGCTGTCATTGCGAACCATCGCGCACGATGGTGCGGCAATCCGTATCCCTGTAACTTCACACTCCACACTGTTTAAGGAATTAAAATGCTTTTGATTTTTGCCGGAATTGCCGTTGTTGTACTGGATCAGGCCGTAAAAACCTGGGTGATCCGGAATATTGCTCTCGGCTCCGCCGGAATACCGCTTATCCCCGGCGTCTTGAGCCTTGTGCGCGTCCACAATGACGGCGCGGCATTCAGTTTCCTTTCCGGCGGAGACGCAAAATGGTTTTTCGTCGTGCTCTCTCTTGTGTTTGTTGCGGCGGTCATCACTGCGATCGGCAAGGGCTTTGTCCGGGAAAAAACTGAGAAGCTCTGTCTCGTGATGATGGCGGCGGGAGGGCTTGCCAACTGCATAGATCGACTGGTGTACGGCTATGTGGTGGATATGTTCAAGGTGGAACTTTTTGACTTCGCCGTATTTAACACAGCGGATAGCTTTATCACTGTATTTACTTTTATTTTTGCTGCAAAGCTGCTTTTTTCAGACGATGACAAACCGAAAACTGAAAAAGTCGGCAGATAGGAGGAAAACATGCTGTACGCAATCGTCGGTATGCTCGTAATCATTTTAGACCAGGGCGTTAAATACTGGGTCACCAATAACATAATGCTCAACACAGTCACCGAACCGCTGATCCCCGGCGTCTTGAGCCTTGTGCGTATGCACAATGACGGCGCGGCATTCAGCTTCCTTTCGGGCGGCGGCGCAAGGGTCTATTTTATCATTCTCACCGGTGTTTTCACCGTCGCCGTGATCATCGCTCTTGCTACGAACTTCATCAACGGCAAATTCGGTCGGTGGTGCCTTGTGATCGTGACGGCTGCCGGTCTTTCCAACTGTCTTGACCGTATCCTCTACGGCTTTGTGGTAGATATGTTCAAGATCGACCTGTTCAACTTCGCGGTCTTCAATGTAGCGGATGTGTTTATCACGGTCTTCTCCCTGCTGTTTATTATCTATATCATCTTCGGCGGCGAAAAAGAGAAGGATAAGATGTATGACGAGTTTGACGAGTTTGACGATGAGAAAGCGGACAGCCGTCCTCTCACCGACGACCTCCGGGATACCGTTGATTCCGTCCGCAATAAAAAGCGCACCGGGAAGTCCCGCCGTGACGAGTTTGAGGAAGAAAGACCCCGCAAAGCAGACCGCCGTGCCCGTAATGCGGACGGGCCGGAGGAAAATCAGCTTCGTCCTATGAGAGCACCCAAGGTCATCGCTCCGTCGGAAAAACGTGACACCCCGAAGGAGAATGTGCCTTCCTACAAAGCCCCCGCGCGTAAAGCTCCCGCAGCGGCTGATGACCCCTTTGCCGCATGGGAAAAGGCCAACAGAAAGGCGGAGGATTCCTACGCGCAGAGTCCTGCTGCAAAGGCTATGGGCGCTAAACCGACCGGAAGCACCCTGTATGCTTCGGAGCAGCGTACGGAAACTCCGACTCCGACGGCACGTCCCGCCCGTACCGAAAGGCCCGCCCCGAAGCCCGTAAAGTCTGAGGACGAGTTTGATCTGGACGCTATACTCGCCGAGTTCAAATAATGGACGAAGAAATAATTGTTTTTACTGCAATGGAGAGCGGAGAGAGACTCGACGCTCTCCTTGCCCGTAATATAGGCCCTCTCACCCGTTCCGCCGCTGTCCGCCTCATAGAACAGGGTCTTGTGACGCTTTCGGGAAAACCGGTCAAAAAGAATTATAAGTGCTCTGCCGGGGACGAGTTTGCCCTCATCCTGCCGGAGACTGAAGAAGTAACTCTGATCGCGCAGGACATCCCGCTGGATGTGATGTTTGAAGACGACGATGTGATCGTTGTCAATAAGGCGCGCGGGATGGTGGTGCATCCCGCACCGGGGCATCCGGACGGTACGCTTGTCAATGCGCTGATGTATCACTGCGGTGCTTCCCTTTCCGGTATCGGCGGAGAAAAGCGCCCGGGTATCGTGCATAGGATCGATAAGGATACCTCGGGACTTTTGATCATCGCCAAGAATGATTTTGCTCATCAGTTTCTCTCCTCTCAGCTTGCGGACAGGAGCCTTTCGAGAGAGTACGAGGCTGTTATACGCGGAAATCTGCGCGAGGATACGGGACGAATAGAAAAACCTATCGGACGACACCCGACCGACCGCAAACGTATGGCGGTCACGGAAAAAAATTCACGCCCCGCGGCAACAAACTGGGAAGTGATCGAGCGCTATCGCGGTTACTGCCATGTAAAATGTGTCTTGGAAACCGGACGGACGCATCAGATCCGCGTCCATATGGCAAGCATCGGCCATCCTTTGCTGGGGGATTATACCTACGGTGCTCCTTCTCCGGAAAAGGGGCTGGAAGGTCAGTGCCTCCATGCTAGAAGACTGAAATTCATCCACCCGCGCACCCGAGAGCAAGTTCTGCTTGAAAGCCCCCTGCCGGAATACTTCACCGAGGTGCTGGCAAAGCTGGGAGAGAGGATATAAAAGCTGCGTGTGGAGTTTAGATTTCCGACTGGAGGGATAAAGTGAAAAAAGGTACAGTTATTGCAATCATCGGCATTGCGGCTGTTATTGCGCTTATAGTGGGCGCAATAAGGCTTCTGAGCGGGCTTGTCAGCGGTGCGGTCAACCTTGTGCTTGGTGTGATCGTTGTTGCCGCGTTGATCGTTATTGTGATATGGATGTTTGCTTATGCCAAAAGCCAGCAGAAAAAGTGATTTGCGGAAGAGATCGCGCTCTGCCTTAAAACCGTATAAAAAAACTCCCGAGGAATGATCCTCAGGAGTTTTTTCATTGGATAAATCAGGCTCTACCCCAACTATTGACATAGAGCCTTTTTTATGAAATATCAGACGAGCTCGATGACTGCGGTCTCGGCTGCATCGCCGCGGCGAACGCCGACGCGGGTGATGCGGGTGTAGCCGCCGTTGCGCTCCGCATACTTGGGAGCGATCTCATCGAACACCTTCTTGGCAACACTCTCACGGGTGATGAAAGCAAGAGCCTGACGGTAGGAAGCCAGATCCTTTGCTTTGCCAAGAGTTATCATCTTCTCGGTCATAGGAGCGATCTCTTTTGCGCGGGTCACGGTAGTCTCCATTCTGCCTTTATCGAGCAGGTCTGTTACCTGCTGGCGGAGCATGGCCATGCGCTGATCGGTGGTCTTGCCGAGCTTTCTTGTTCCGGGCATAATTGCATTTCCTCCTTTAAGAGTTGATTGTTAACGACCTTAGCCGGGTTCTAATCGTTTTGTTCACGGCTTTGCTGCGAACAAAACTCCCTGAGGCGAGCTCAGCGAGCCCTCATGCCAACCAAAGCGGCGTCAGACGCCGCGATGAGCATGAGTCTTCAAATTAAAACGAAAGCTTTAATTTGAGGCTGCTTACTGGTTATCCTCGCTAGCCAGAGAAAGTCCCATCATAGTGAGCTTGTGCTCTACCTCTTCGAGGGACTTGCGGCCGAGGTTGCGGACCTTTATCATTTCGTCCTGCGTTTTATTGACAAGGTCTTCTACGGTATTGATATTCGCGCGTTTGAGGCAGTTGAAGCTTCTGACACTCAGATCCAGTTCCTCAATGGTCATCTTGAGAACCGTATCGGGTTCCTTCTCGACCTTCTCCACAACGGTGCTGCCGGTAGAGGCGGCTTCGGAGAGATCGGTAAAGAGCGTGAAATGATCACAGAGTATCTTCGCTCCGATGGATATGGCTTCTCTTGCACTGATGGTGTTGTCCGTCCATACCTCGATGGTCAGCTTGTCAAAGTCTGTCTGATTGCCGACACGGGTATTCTCAACAAAGTAATTGACCTTGAGAACCGGGGTATAGATAGAATCAACGGGAATGGTGCCGATAGGAAGCTGCGGATTCTTGTTCTTTTCGGCGGTCACATAGCCGCGTCCGTGATCCAGAACGATCTCCATATTGAGAACTCCGTCCTGACCCAAAGTCGCTATGTGGTGATCCTTATTGATGATCTCGACCTCAGCGTCGGTTTTGATATCTCCGGCGGTGACTTCACATTCGCCGGACGCTTCAATATAGACCGTCTTTGCGCCCTGAGAGTGAAGACGGGTAAGAATGCCCTTTACGTTGAGGACAATCTCCGTCACATCTTCCTTTACACCGGGAATCGTGGAAAATTCGTGCTGCACACCGGCAATTTTTATGCTGGTGGGTGCTGTGCCGGAAAGAGAGGATAGGAGAACCCTGCGAAGAGAGTTACCGAGTGTTGTGCCATAGCCGCGTTCCAGCGGTTCGATCACATACTTGCCGTATGCGGGGTCTGCCGGGGTCTCTATACATTCGATGCGCGGCTTCATTATTTCGATCATATTGAGATATAACCCTCCTTTTAATTGTTGCGCCCTGCGGCGCCTGCGGTGGTTCAGCTTACCAATTTGAGGGTGTCTATATTACTTGGAGTACAACTCGACGATGAGATGCTCCTCGATGGGCAGGTCGATATCTTCTCTTGCAGGAACAGCAGCAACCTTGCCGGTCAGGCTGTTTGCGTCGTACTCAAGCCACTTGGGTGCTGCGCGGAATGCATTTGCCTCAATGTTAGCTTTGATCTTTTCAATACCGCGGCTGGACTCCTTCAGAGTAATGACCATGCCGGGCTTTACCTGATAGCTGGGGATGTTGACCTTGCGGCCATTGACGGTGATGTGTCCGTGGGATACCATCTGACGTGCCTCAGCACGGCTCATGGCGAAGCCGAGACGGTACACAACATTGTCCAGACGGCACTCGAGAATGCTGAGAAGATTCTCACCGGTCTGTCCGGGGCGGCGATCCGCAAGCTCAAAGTAGCTGCGGAACTGGCTCTCCAGAACGCCGTAAAATCTCTTTGCCTTCTGCTTCTCACGAAGCTGGCTGCCGTATTCGGAAGCTTTGCTTCTGCCCTGACCATGCTGGCCGGGTGCAAATGCGCGATTGTTCATGGCGCACTTTTCGGTGTAGCAGCGGTCGCCCTTGAGGAAGAGCTTCTGGCCCTCTCTGCGGCACTGGCGGCAGACTGCATCAGTATATCTTGCCATTATTCGTTACCCTCCTTCAATTATACGCGGCGACGTTTGGGAGGACGGCAGCCATTGTGAGCAATGGGGGTGCAGTCCTTGATCATCGTCACTTCAAGACCTGCGGTCTGCAGAGCGCGGATCGCAGCCTCACGGCCGGAACCGGGTCCCTTGACAAACACTTCAACGGTCTTCAGTCCATGCTCTTTTGCTGCGTTGGCAGCGGTCTCGGCGGCGGACTGAGCTGCAAAGGGGGTAGACTTCTTGCTTCCACGGAAGCCCAGACCACCGGCAGAGGCCCAGGAAATGGCGTTGCCCTGCGTATCGGTGATGGTTACCATGGTGTTATTGAAGGAAGAGCTGATATGAACCTGACCCTTTTCAATGTTCTTGCGCTCTCTTCTGCGGGTTCTTACAACCTTTTTCTGATTGTTAGCTTTTGCCATTGTTCATATCCCTCCTTACTTCTTCTTATTTGCGATGGTGCGTTTGGGGCCCTTGCGGGTGCGTGCGTTGGTCTTGGATCTCTGCCCACGGCAGGGAAGTCCGCGGCGATGACGCTGGCCTCTGTAGCAGCCTATCTCGGTGAGGCGCTTGATATCAAGTGCGGTCTGACGGCGGAGGTCACCTTCCACGAGGTAGTCGTGGTCGATGCACTCACGAAGCTTTGCTTCGTCCTCTTCGGTGAGGTCTTTTACGCGGGTATCGGGGTTGACTCCGGTCTTTTCCAGAATCTTCAGTGCGCTTGTTCTGCCAATACCATAGACGTAGGTGAGACCGATCTCGATTCTCTTGTCCTTGGGCAGGTCAACGCCGGCTATACGTGCCATACTATACGATCATCCTTTCGATAATTGTTCGACGCATCTTGCTGACAGCCGGTCTTGTTCCCGCCGGAGGGAGAACCAACTGTCGATACATCCATTTATTTTTATTTAAGAGAGCTTTTCTCTCTTACCGGGAAAACAGTTCTCAATTGACAATAGACAATTGAAAATTGACAATCAATGAATTGTCCATT
>JAZLGK010000188.1:0-26243 GCA_045616265.1 Candidatus Limivicinus sp.
TTCACTTATAAAACCTCCTATTATTCTGTGATGCGGTTGGCAAACCCACATCACTCTATACCGGGAGGTTTTATTTGCCAAGGCTTTTTTTCCCACCCCTGGCAGAACCAGGGGTTTTGTCAAGCTAAAGCGCCAATAAAATTCCGGGAATACTGTCGTATTTCCGGAATTTTTTATGCAGTATGGGCGAAAAAAGGCGGCTCAAAACCTGTAAATCCTTATGGCGAACCGCCTTTACAGTTCTCTTTATCTTTTTTTATATAGGAGCAGCTCCGGGTCCTTACCGTCCGGACCGTAAGTGCAGACCATGATAAAATCCATATTGGCAAGCACACCGAAGCATCTGTCTCCGCCGAATTTACTCTCAAGCTGACTGCCGAGGTATGTTGTCCGGTCGTTCAGAAACTTCACGCAATTGCCGCCGGGAAGACGGTATTCAAGGTTCACATACTGCCCGACAAGCGCATTCAGCTTCTCCAACCTCGGCATACCCTCGATACGGAGAGCGTTTATCTCATCAATAAGCTGCTGCTTGAACTTTTCAAACTCCCCGTTATCGCCAAGCTCTTCGTATCGCTTCCAATAATCGAGCTTCGGCAGTGTCTCTTTCATGTAGGTGCGGGCCTGTTCCTCGGTGAATTCAGCTCCTGCCATATTTTTTACACAAACCTCTATCAGATCGTCCATATTGCTGTAAGTATACGTTCCGTCTGCGTAGCACCATTTGCAGTAATCCTCATTCATCGATCCGTCGCTGTTTCGGCTGATTATCGAGTCTTCGAGAGGCATACCGCAACATTGGCAGATAAGCGGACGCGGCGAGCCGAGCAGAGTGTTGATGGACACGTCGAAAAATTTTGACAGCAGCTTTAATGTCTCGGAATTCGGTACGGTTTCTCCCTTTTCCCAGCGTGACACCGCTTACGCGTCACAAAAACCTTTTCCGCAAGCTCATCCTGCGTCATTCCATGCTTTGTGCGAAGTTCAAATATAACGTCTTTTGTTTCCACAATAATACCTCCGGTTGCATTTTATATTATTATAGCATAACATTTCAAAAAATCACGCAACTCGCTGTTGCTGATCGTATAGGAAAATATTCCGGAGAATAGTATCAACAGCTTGGCTGTGTTGTGCGTTTTCCGGTCTTCCCTCCATTCTTTTCGCTTTCCTATGAGAAAGGACACAGGATCTCTTCTCCGAGACCCTGTGTCCTCTTTTGCAGAGACTTTTTTCACAGTCCCTCATTCTTATTCAGTCACCCATGCAGATGCCGATGTCTCTTGCGACCTTGATCATAGGATGGTCGACCGGCAGGAATTTTGTCTTGCTCGCCGCATCGTCCAGCGGGATCGAAGTGATCTTTCCGTCCTGTATAGCAACCATACGCCGGTACTGCTTATTAATGATAAGGTCGGCTGCCGCATTGCCGAACTGCGTTGCCAGAACTCTGTCATAGGGGCAGGGGGGACCGCCTCTCTGATAGTGACCGGGAACCGTTACGCGCGTCTCCTGTCCCGTGACCTTTTCCAGCTCTGCGGCGAGGCGGTAGGAAACGGCGGGGTACATAAGGTTTTCCTTGGCGTGACGGCTTGCTTCCTCGTCAAGCTTTGTTTCGTTGACGGAAACGGCGCCTTCCGCACAGGCAATGATCGAAAAGCCGCGGCCTCTCTGCTGTCGGCGGGCTATGACCTCCGCCACCCTGTCTATGTCGTAGGGAATCTCGGGAATAAGAATAATATCCGCGCCGCTGCCTATACCGGCACTCAGAGTGAGCCAGCCGGCGTCTCTGCCCATGAGCTCAACAATAAAGGTGCGGTTATGGGAGCTGGCGGTCGAATGGATGTAGTCGATAACATTAGTGGCGATGTCCACCGCGCTCTGGAAACCGAAGGTGGTGTCGGTACCGAATATATCATTGTCAATGGTCTTAGGCAGGGTGATGACGTTCATCCCGGCGTCTGCCAGAAGGAGTGCGCTTTTCTGCGTACCATTGCCTCCCATGATAACGAGACAGTCGAGATTGAGGCGGTTGTATGTATCCTTCATTGCGGGAATAAGGCTTTCGCCGTTTTCGTCCACAATATCCTTTCCGGGAACATATTTCTGCCTTGAGGTGCCGAGAATGGTGCCGCCCTCGGTGAGAATGCCGGAAAAGCTCTTCGGCTCCATGAACATATAGTCGCCGTCGATAAGACCGCGATAGCCGTCGTACATACCGAAGATCTCCACATTATCAAGCTTCTGAAACAGAGCCTTGCCGACGCCGCGCATTGCCGCGTTCAGACCCTGACAGTCTCCGCCGCTGGTCACTAAAGCAACTCTGGTAACATGCTTCATATAATTACTTCCTTTCTGCCAATATAACTCAAACTGATCTTCATTAAAAAGTAGACAAAGTTACCTTTTTATAGCGCCGTCAGGCGCGTTGAAGATCGTAGAGATAATCATTTGCGTAAGAAAATGAACGACGCCATTGGCGGCATCTCTTCCATAAAAAGTTCTGCTTTTTATGGAAGAATAGTATCAGAGGCATATTGTACGGTTGAAAAAAAACATCTTCCGTGATATATTGAACATAGAAAAATAAATAAACGGAGGGAAAAGAATGATACAGCCCAATGATGTTGTGAACGTTCCGGAAGAAGAATGGAACGAGTTTAAAAAGCAGGCAGTCAAGGATGAGCTTTATTATAATGGCCCCGGGGATCTTCTCGATACACCGCAAGGCAGAGAAAAGTTCTGCCGGTTAAACGAGACCTCGGTGTTCAGAAAACCCGATCCGGATTTCCCCGGATATAAAATATGGGTTTTCAATCTGCAGGGGCAGGGGATGACGATAAAAAAACGCAGCCGTGTAGAACCTGCTTTGATGGAAAATACGGAATACGATGCTTCCGGCAATGAAGTCGGGAAAAGCTACGAGCCCGCCTGATAATATTTCCCCCCAAAAAAGGGGGGATTTTTTGCGGACTTTTATTTGATATTTCCGAAAAGCCCTCGGATGATTGAGGTGGTGCTGCTGCGGGCAACGGAGCTGAGCGCATTCTTCGCGGCCTGTGCGGCGATCTGTTTTGCGGTCTTTTTCTTGCCGCCGGCGATGGAGTTGACAATGTTGGTACTCAATGAACCGACGATTGAGGACGCGGCATTGCTTGCGGCCCGCTGTGCGACCTTCTTTTTAGCTTCCTTTTCCTTCAGTGCGGCCTTTTCGGCGGCGAGAGCTTCTTTGAGAGCGGCTTTTTCCGCAGCGGCAGCCTCTTTCGCAGCGGCTTTTGCGGCAGCGGCGGCTTCCTTGGCGGCCGCCTTTTCCGCAGCGGCGGCTTCTATGGCAGCGGCTTTTTCCGCAGCGGCTTTTTCCGCTTCTTCCGCCCGGATCCGCTCAAGCTCAAGGTTTGCGGCATTGATTATCTCATAGGCGGATTCCCTGTCAACAGCCTCGTAATATTTGAGATAGAATTCGTCTGACTTGACGATACGGTCTACCTCACTTTCATCCGCAGCGCCCATGAGACTTTCGGGAGGAAGGATCTTTGCGCGTTCAACAATAGCGGGAATACCTTCTTCATCAAGGAAGCTGACAAGCGCTTCGCCGACGCCGAGTTCCATAAGGACGGTTTCCGTATCAAAAGCTTTGTTTGCGCGGAAAGCCTTTGCGGCGGCCTTGACGGATTTCTGCTCGGCAGGGGTGTAGGCGCGCAGAGCGTGCTGGACGCGGTTGGAAAGCTGCGCGAGAACATCATTGGGAATGTCGGAGGGACTCTGCGTAATGAAGTAAACGCCGACTGCCTTGGAGCGAATGAGCTTCACGACCTGAACGATCTTCTGCACAAGAGCCTTAGGACAGTCGCTGAAAAGAAGATGTGCTTCATCAAAGAAGAAGATCATTCTGGGTTTCTCAAGGTCGCCGACCTCGGGAAGCTTCTCAAAAAGCTCCGTGAGCATCCAGAGAAGGAAGGTGCCGTAGACGGTGGGGCTTGCGATCAGCTTGGTACTGCTGAGAACGTTGATAAAGCCCTTGCCGGCCATATCGGTACGCATGAAATCACGGATATCAAGAGAAGGTTCGCCGAAGAAGAGGGCGCCGCCCTCATCCTCGAAGGAAAGGAGAGCTCTCTGAATGGCGCCGATGCTGGCGGCGGAGACATTGCCATACTGCACGGTATATTCCGCCCTGTTATCGCCCACATACTGCACCATGGCGCGCAGATCCTTGAGGTCTATAAGCAGCAGACCGTTATCGTCAGCCACGCGGAAAACGATATTCAGAACGCCCTGCTGGATATCGGTAAGCCCTAAAAGGCGGGAGAGAAGAACCGGTCCCATTTCGGAAACGGAGACGCGGACGGGAATACCGGCTTCGCCGAAGATGTCCCAGAAACGAGTGGGATATCCCTTGTATTCAAAGCCTTCAATACCGAAGCGGGTAATACGTCCCTGCATATCCTCTGTGTTGACGCCGGGTTTGCACATACCGCTGAGGTCACCCTTAATGTCGGCAAGGAACACAGGAACACCCATGTCGGAGAAAGATTCTGCCATGACTTTCATAGTGACGGTTTTACCGGTTCCTGTCGCTCCTGCGATCAGACCGTGGCGATTAGCCATTTCAGGCAGTAAAAAGAGATTTTTGTCAGACTGGGCAAGCCAGATTTTGTTATCCTGGTACACGATGCAGCCTCCTGTATATAATATTTTTCGCTTTTATTTATAATAACACAGTTTTTCTTTTGAAACAACAATAAATATGATTACAAATGATGCTTTTTGATTACAAACAGGAACTAAACGTTACAAAATTGAGAATAATTATAAAACATAACAGGTATTGTGCAAAGTAAGCTTTTGTAGTAAAATAGACAAAGAAGAAAGAAGAGAGTGATGTCTATTGAAAAAACGGGTTATCTCCGCGATGATTCTTCTCGCTATAACGCTGATATGTGTGTTCCTTTCGGAAGTGACAAGAGTTCTTTTTTTTGCCGCGGCCGGGGTGCTCTGCGCTTATGAATACAGCCGGGGATTAGAAAAGATCGACGCCTATTGCGCCGCGTGGGTAATGTACACATATATCGGCATACAGGCGCTTCTGACGATTTTTCACGCGGGAACGATCTCCTATATCGCCTGCATGGCGGCGGGCGTGTACCTTGCTCTGTTCTCCGGCATTCTTCATCCGAAGGTCAGAGGCAAAGGCGCAGTATATACGGTTGCGGGACTTGCCTATCCCGGTATTATTTTCGGCCTTATGATGATGATCAGCGTATCGAAAAGCTGGGACGAGGTTTTTGCTCTCGGATGCATCTCTTCTATTGCCTGTGACAGCTTTGCACTTTTCGGAGGTATGAGATTCGGAAAGCATAAAATAGCTCCCGACATCAGCCCGAAAAAAACGGTGGAGGGCTGCATTTGCGGTGCTGCGGCAGGCGCACTGTCCGGAATCCTTGTCAAGTGTATTCCCAACTGCTGCGATGCGATTCCGATGTGGCTTTGCATTTTGACCGGCTTTGTGGCATCTTCTATGGGACAGATCGGAGACCTTGCCGAATCTATGGTCAAACGTATGCTCGGCTTGAAGGATTTTTCCAATCTTATCCCCGGCCACGGCGGGATGTTTGACAGAGCGGACAGCCTGATGTTTGCTTTACCGACCGCGTATCTATGCCTCTTTGTTTTCGGATATACAGTAAAATAATAAACACGGGAGCCCTGAGAGTAAATCGGGACTCCCGTATTTTTAAACGTATGCTCTGTCGATCGTGACGACGGCAAAGCAGTTTTTGAGTTCTGAATGAACAAGCTCCTTGATCTTATGAGCAGACTCGATATCGGTATCGGGCCAGTCTGTGGGAAGCAGAGCATCAAAAATAAGGTTTGTATGGGTCGGACCGGGAACCATCCGGAAATCGTGGATCAGGATCTTTTCATCCATCTTCTTTTGAAGAAGCTCACCGACCTTTTGACGCATCTCAACGACCTCGGGATTATCCGTCTCGATCGGATCCATATGGATCGTTGATACGCAGCCCAACTGCTCTTTGAGCTTGACCTCCGTGCAGTCTATGGCATCGTGGAGCTTATAGATATCCTCCTTGCCGTTGACCTCAGCGTGGAGGGAGACGATGACTCGGCCGGGACCGTAATCATGTACCATAAGGTCATGGATACCGACGATCTCCGGAGTTGACATCACGATATCTTCGATCTGCTTGACAAACTCCGCTTCGGGAGGATTACCGAGAAGGGGAGAGACCGTCTCCTTCAGAGCGTTGTAGCCAGCATAGCAGATAAATACGGCCACGGCAAGACCCGCATAGCCGTCGATATTGACTTTGAACAGAGCGGAGATCCCCATGCTCAGAAGGACGACAACGGTGGAGATCGTGTCGGAAAGTGAATCAACGGAGGTAGCCTGCATAGCGGCGGAATTGATCTTTTTTCCGATCCTCTTATTGTAGCGGGACATATAGAACTTTATGAGGATGGAAAAGACAAGGATCGCCGCCGGGAGCCAGCCGGCTTCCACCGGGGAAGGATGAAGGATTTTATCGACCGAAGTTTTACCCAGCTCAAAGCCCATGACGATGATGAGCGCGGAGAGTACCAGTCCGGCCAGATATTCCACCCGCCCGTAACCGTAGGGATGATCGGGATCGGGTTTCTTGCCGGCAATGGCAAAGCCCATCAAAGTGATAATGGAAGAACCCGCATCGGAGAGGTTGTTGAAAGCGTCTGCCGTGATGGCGACGGAGCCGGAGAGAACTCCCGCAAAGTATTTACCGGCAAAAAGGACAATATTCAGGAAGATCCCGTAGATACTGCAAAGAGTGCCGTATTTCCGGCGCACTGCGGCATCCTGTACATTTTCGCTGTCTTTAATAAATTTTTTAATCAGAAAATCAAGCATCAGAAATCCAAATCCTCCATATCAAAATATTTTTTTGCAAAATCGACCGAATCGACCCGGAATTCTTTCCCCCGGAGATAATTGAGAAGTCCCGCGTCGGTGGGAAAGGAGAAGATCAGTTTATAGGAATAGAGCGCCTGCCCCTTTTCGTCATAATCTTTATTGAATCTCTCACTTCCGTATTTCCCGTCGCCCAGAAGCGGCCACCCGGCATAGGACATCTGCGCCCGGATCTGGTGCGTCCGTCCGGTGAGAAGATGACATTCAACCAGAGAGAGCTTACCCTTGGAGCTGAGCGTCCTGTATTCCGTGACTGCCGTTCTGCTTCCCGGCTCGGCGTTTTTTTTGACAAAGACCTGATTCTTAGCGGCATCTTTGAAGAGAAAATTTTCCAGTCTGCCGCTCGGCGGCTTCGGATGCCCGTTTACCGCGCAGAGATAATATTTTTCGATCTCCCGCTCCTTGATCTTCTCGTTGAGGATACGCAGAGCCTCAGCGTTTTTTGCGGCGATGACGATCCCGCCGGTATTGCGGTCAATCCGGTTGCACAAAGCGGGAGCAAAGGAATTCTCCTCCTTTGGACACCATTCACCCTTCTGCGCCAGATAAGCTTGAATGTTGGCGATCAGGGTGTTGTAATCCCATACGCCGGCACTATGGCAGAGAACGCCCGGTTTTTTGTCTGCCAGAAGAATGTTTTCATCCTCGTAAACAACGGTGAGTTTCGGCGTGCCGACCTTGAGGTAGGAGTTTTCCTCCCGGGGCTTTTCAAAGAACTCATCGTTGATATACATCTCGACCACATCGCCCACGGAAAGGCGCGTGTCCCGCTTGGCTCCCCTGCCGTTGAGTTTTATGCGTTTGAGCCTTATGTATTTCTGTAAAAGAGACTCGGGCAAAAGGGGAACGGTTTTCCCGATGAACCGGTCGAATCTCTGACCGGCATCGTTTGCATTGACTGTAAATTCTTTCATACAAATCTCTCTGTCAGTTTATCTGACCGTATTAAAACACAGACGTTCTATGTTTTCTTTCAGAATCGCAGAGGTACACATTTTATCCTCCGCACCGTCATAGATGCTGAAAAAGAGATAGAGCGCGGAATAAAGGGAAACGGCTTTTTCGGCAGCTCCGCCGATATAATAGGAACGGAGCATTTCCGTGAGTTTTTCAACCGGTCCGGTGACAAAATAGCGGTGGTACAGTCTGCCCATCTCCTCGTCTCTGTACTGCTCCAGAACAAGCATTTTTCGGAAAAGGGAGGCAAATCCGTCGCAGGTCCAGAAAAGGAAAGAGGAGGTACAGTAATCCAGTACGGCTCGAAGCGCAGGAGAAAGATCTTCCGGCAGGGCATCTTCATCTCTGCTGTCCGGATCCGAAAAAAAAGATGATGAAAAAACCTGCTCCATACGTGTAACGATACTGTCGAAAATATCCCTTTTATTCTTATAATGCTTATATAAGGCTCCCTTGGTCATATCGAGCCTGCCGGCAATATCACTCACCGACACGGCTTCATAACCGTCCCGGGAAAAAAGCTCGAGGGCAGTATCCAGAATTTTTTCTTTTGTATCACTCATACGGAAACCTCCGGATAACGTCAATATTTCCATTATAACATAAAAAAGAAAAAAACAACAGTTCCGAAAAAAAATTCCCGGGAAACGGAGCAAACCTTTTCCCGGGAAATGAAATCAATGAAGTATTCCGCTTACTGCTCAACGATCTTCTTGAGCTTTGCGTAACGGGGCAGACCGTCTTCCTTGGGAACATCGACCTCACCCTGGATGAGAGGCAGAACGTAATCGATGAATTCCTTCTTAAGACCGTTGTGCTCATCGTTGATCCACTCCAGAGGAACCTTCTTTTCGGTGTTGGCAGCGAGGGTAAGAGGCTCGGTGATATACTTGCAGGTGTATTTTCCGTCCTCGTAAACTCTCTCGAAAGCGACCATCTTGTCGGTTTCACCGGCGATGGCCTGCTCAACGGCGACCTTACCGGCATTGAACGCCTCGTTAACGTCTGTAAGGGAGGCGGTATGGGAAGCGGCTCTCTGGAGAAGGCTCAGCTCAATACCGCGGACTTTGATGCCGGTGTGCTCGGAAAGCTTGCCGGCCAGCATGGCTGCCAGACCGCCGAGCTGTGCATGACCGAAACCGTCGGTCGCGGAGGTCTTTGCTTCAGAGACAAAGCTGCCGTCGGCAAAGTGTGCACCCTCGGAAACAACGATAAAGACGTTGCCGTTTTCTGCATGGACCTTATCGACATCTGCAAGGAACCTGTCCATATCGAAATCGGTCTCGGGGAGGTAAATAAGATCGGGGCCGCAGCCGTAGTAGCTTGCGAGAGCCGCACTTGCGGGGAGCCAGCCGGCATGTCTGCCCATAGCCTCAACAACAGTGATCATGGGTTTGTCGTAAACGTGCATATCCTTGTAGACTTCCATGCAGGTGGTAGCAATGTATTTTGCGGCGCTGGCATAGCCGGGGCAGTGGTCAGTACCGAAAAGGTCGTTGTCGATGGTCTTGGGAACGCCCATGACACGGCACTCATAGCCGACAGACTGCATATACTTGCTGATCTTGTTGCAGGTATCCATGGAGTCGTTGCCGCCGTTGTAGAAGAAGTAACGGACATTGTACTTCTTGAATATCTCGAGAATGCGCTTGTAATCGGTGTCGTCCTTGGCAGGGTCGGCGATTTTGTAGCGGCAGGAGCCGAGCTCGGAGGAGGGAGTGTGCAGAAGGTAACTGAGCTCCGTGGGATCTTCGAGATCCATGACATAGAGCTTGTCATCCAGAACGCCGCGGATACCGTGTGCGGCGCCGTAGACCTTCGTGATCTCCTCCGCTTCGAGAGCGGTCTTGATCACGCCGTAGGCGCTGGCATTGATGACCGAGGTGGGACCGCCGGACTGACCGATGATGCAGGAGCCGATGAGTTTCTTATCCATTTTGTAGATCCTCCAAAATTTTTTTTGTTTTGCGAAAGATACTTATTGATTATGTAACACAATGAGGATATAATATTCAGCAGAATTTGTAAATATGCTAATTGTACAAATTTTAAAAAAACACTCAATTTGAAGGGAGAAAATCTCATGCCACTGGTAACAACAAAGGAAATGTTTGAAAAAGCTTATAAGGGCGGATACGCGATCGGCGCTTTCAACGTCAACAATATGGAGATCGTGCAGGGTATCACCGAGGCTGCCAAGGAAGTCAACGCACCTCTGATCCTCCAGGTTTCCAAGGGCGCACGCGCATACGCAAACCATACTTATCTCATGAAGCTGGTTGAAGCTGCCGTTATTGAGACCGGTCTTCCCATCGCTCTCCATCTTGACCACGGCTCCGACTACGAGCTTTGCAAGTCCTGCATCGACGGCGGCTTCACCTCTGTCATGATCGATGCTTCCGGCAAGCCCTTCGAGGAGAATATCGCCGTCACTCGCAAGGTCGTAGAGTACGCGCATGACCACGGTGTCGTTGTCGAAGCCGAGCTCGGTACTCTGGCAGGCATTGAGGATGAGGTTCAGGTCTCCGCAGAGGACAGCTCCTACACCCGCCCCGAGGACGTGCAGGAATTTGTCGAGCGCACCGGCTGCGACTCTCTGGCCATCGCCATCGGTACCTCCCACGGCGCTTACAAGTTCAAGCCCGGTACCAAGCCCCAACTGAGATTTGACATTCTGGAAGAAGTTGAGAAGCGTCTGCCCGGATTCCCCATTGTTCTGCACGGCGCCTCCTCCGTACCTCAGGAATTTGTCAAGATCATCAATGAAAACGGCGGTAAGATGCCCGGCGCTATCGGTGTTCCCGAGGAACAGCTGCGTCAGGCGGCTGCCATGGCTGTCTGCAAGATCAACATTGACTCCGACCTGCGCCTTGCACTGACCGCCAATATCCGCAAGTACTTCAACGATCATCCCGATCACTTCGACCCGCGCCAGTACCTCACTCCCGGCCGTGCCGCTATCAAGGAAATGGTCAAGCATAAGATTGTCGATGTTCTCGGCTGCGACGGAAAAGCCTGATTTTAAGAAAAAAAGATTTTCAGAACGGAGGAGAGATAATGCGGATCAATTCGGGCAGAGCCAACGAAGCATCCCCCTCAAGCGCACCGGCCTTTGATACCTTGCTGGTTGTAAGACTTGTCGTTGCTTCCGTCATTTTTGCGCTTTCCCTTATTTTCGGGAATATGCCTGCGTTTCTGAGCACTGTCCTCCTCCTTCTTACTGCCGTTATAGCCGGTTACGACATAGCCTTAGACGCTTTATCGGAGATAAGGGAAAAGAATTTCTTTTCCGTCTCTGTTGTCGTAACCGCTATAACGGTGCTTGCCTGCATGATCGGTTTTCCGGCAGAGTCGGCAGCTCTGGTTCTTCTTTATCAGATAGGGCTGATACTTATATCCTATGCCGAGGAAAAAAGTAAACTGTCCGCGATCAATATGCTGCAGTACCATGAGGAAAGCGTTTCCGATACGGTTGCCAATATTGTTTTCAGAGATGAAGTCGGGCATACCGGACTGGAAGACTCCATGCGGGACAGCGCCGCCTTTATACTGAAGATCGGCATGATGATCGGTATCCTCTATGCCATCGTCACACCGCTTTTTACAAACTATTCGTTTACGGTTTCCGTTCACCGTGCCTTGACGATCATACTCATTTCAACACCCATGTCCGTAACGATATCTATACCGATGGTCGGCATAATGGGCATATGCTACAACGCAAAATACGGCGTTATTTTCAGCGATGCTGCGGCTATGGAGAGCTGCGCCGAAGCAAAAACAGTTATTTTTGATTATTCCGGTATTTTTTCACGGAACGATTCGGACGCAATTGAAATCGTTCCGGAGCTTATTGATAAGAGCACATTTCTGGCCTTTGCCGCTCATGCGTTCTATTATTCGGAGCAATCCGCCGCGAAGGCAGTTTCAGATAATTACTCTTCGGACTACAGACTCGAGCTTATCGGAGATTTTATTGATCGCCCCGGTTTCGGTGTAGAGGCGGATATCGGCGGCGCCCATGTCATTGTTGCGACGAGAGAATATTTTTATTCTCAGGGTATCACGATGAAAGAAAGCAGCGAATCCTCCGATGCGCAGGTTTTTTACATGACGATCGGCGGTCGGTATGTCGGGTATTTAGCGGTAGGATCCGCATTGAACGAAGGCTGTGAAAATATCGTCATAGGGCTAAAAGAAAACGGTATCGAAAGATGTACGCTCCTGTGTGAAGAAAGTGACTCGTTCAGCCGTCTCATTGCCGAGGAACTCGATTTTCGTGAGGTCTACGGAGAATGTGACAGAGAGAAGAAACTTCGTACCATAGATGCTCTCTCTCAAGCGGGTAATGGCAGAACCGTATTTGTTTATTCTGCCGGATTTGACGGACACAGCGCCGCAGATGTCGACATTCGTGTGAGCGAACATGCAAGGTTCGCGGATGTACTCGTTTCGCCGGACTGTACTGCAAATATTCCGTTTGCCTTCAGTGTGTGTCGGCGTGCAAAAGAGATCGCGGTGGAAAATGCTGTTTTTGCTTTTCTGGTCAAAGCGGTTCTTATTTTTCTCAGCATCATCGGCTATTGCAATTTGTGGTTTGCCATATTCGTGGATATGGTGGCGGCGGTCGGGACGATCCTGAATACTGTTCGGGTCACAAGTCCTTCCCTGTTATCGCAGTTTCTCAACAGAGAGTGATATATTGCAGGCAATGAGCAAGGGTCACATTCGACCTTTGCTCTTTTTTCGGCGCTCGGGATAAAATCGGAAAATAAACGGACTTTTGCCTTTGACTCACTTGTTTTTCCCTTGACAATCTGATATTATACAATAGTCGTAGATTAGGAGTGATGTTTATTTCGGCATTGCAGTCAATATGGGAGGGTTTCGACTTCACATATCTGCTGAGTATCGTTTTAGCGGTCGTGCCTTCTCTGCTGTGCATAACACTGCATGAGCTCAGCCACGGCTATACCGCTTTTTTACTGGGTGACGATACCGCAAAAAGAAGGGGAAGGCTGTCGTTGAATCCTCTGAAGCATCTTGACCCCATGGGCTTGCTCATGCTGGCGGTATTTCATGTGGGTTGGGCCAAACCGGTGCCGGTCAATATGTACAGGTTTAAAGATCCTAAGCGCGGCATGGCAGTTACGGCTCTTGCAGGTCCCGTATCCAATCTTCTCATTGCCTTCGTTTTCATGTTTCTGTACGGAGTCTTCTATATTCCGCTCAGAACAGGTGCACTCGGAGAGTATCTGCTTGAAATGCTTCAGCTTACCGTATATATCAGTCTGGGACTTGCTCTTTTCAATTTTATTCCCATACCGCCTTTGGACGGATCAAAGGTGCTCTTCTCCCTTTTGAGCGATAAAAGCTATACAAAGCTTATGCGGTATGAGAAATACGGCTCGGTCGTGATGCTGGGACTGGTGGCAAGCGGCGTATTGGGCAAGCCTCTTACATTTATGATCGATAAAATTTTTGATTTGCTCCTGCCTGTCGCACAGGCAGGCTGTGATATGGTTTTCAATCTTTTTTATAAGTGACGCTTTAATGGATAATCCGAATTTTCATTTAGAGGGCATAATAAAGGAAAAAGGAGTGCCGGGGGATTTTGAAGGTCCGCTCAGTCTGATCCTTATGCTCCTTTCCAAAAACAAAATAGAAATACGCGATATCAGGATCAGTGAAATTCTTGACCAGTATATGGAGTATCTTGCCGCCATGGAGAGCATGGATCTGGAAATAGCAAGCGAATTTATCCAGATGGCGGCGCATCTTCTGTATATAAAGACCAGGACCCTTCTCACCAATGATGATGAGGAGGTGTCGGAGCTGGAAGTTCTCATGGCGTCCCTGGAACAGCTGAAAGCAAAGGACACTCTCGCCTCCGTGCAGAACGTACTTCCGGTGCTTAAAGGACTTTCGTCGGAGGGGCTTCTGTATTTTGCGAAAAGGCCGGAACCGCTTCAGCCGGTCGCCAGAGAGTACGGTTACCGCCATGAGCCGGAGGAGCTTCTTCGGGCTCTGCATTCGCTCTTCTCCCGCGGTGTCAGAGTTTCGGATACCGAACAACTGGACAATGCCATCCCGCACCGCATCATATTCAGTATACGCGATAAGAGCCGTCAGATCCTTGACCTGCTGCGGCTCGGAAATATTAATCTCAAAGAGCTCTATTTTACCTGCAAGACCCGCTCGGAGATCGTGGCGGCCTTTATGTCGGTACTGGAGCTGTGCAGTATGGGCAGTATTGAGATCGAACGAAAAGATAATGACTATTCTCTGCGCTTTGTCGGCGGAGATGTGGATGAAATAATGGAAAAGATTGTGGAATAATGAGTGATTTATCTTCTGCCATTGAGGCTATACTGTTTGCATCGGGCGAACCTTTCCCAATCAGTCGGCTCTCTCTCATTTTAGGGGCTGAAATAAAAGAGGTCGAGTTAGCCGCAGCTTTTCTCCGGAGAGATTATGAGGAGAATAAGCGCGGAATACGTATCCTCCGACTTGAGGATAAGCTCCAGATGTGTTCCTCTCCTGAGTACGCACAGATCATCTCTCTGGCACTGGAGCAGAGAAAGCCGCCGGTGCTCTCCCAGAGCGCGCTGGAAACCCTGGCTGTTGTTGCTTATTTTCAGCCGGTAACAAGAGCTTATATAGATCAGGTCCGGGGCGTTGACAGTTCCTACACCGTATCGTCTCTTACCGAAAAGGGACTTATAGAGATTTGCGGAAGGCTGGATGTTCCGGGGAGACCCGCAGTTTTCCGAACCACCGACGGCTTCCTTCGGACGATGGGGATAAGTGCTTTGGATGAGCTTCCGGAGCTTCCGGATATAAGTTCGAGCGAAGGAATGGATAAGCTGAAAAACGAAATAGATCGTCTGCAGAGAGGAGACTATCAGCAGATCACGATAAGCGATCTGACGGAGAACAAGGACAAGGAGTGATGTGATTGACTGCCTTGATAATTCTGGGAATATTAGCCATAATAATTACACTTATTATGCTTATTCCCATCGGTGCGGATATAGCGTATGAAGGCGGAGAACTGAGAATATCCGCAAAGCTTGCGGGTTTTCTCCTTCAACTGATCCCGAGACCGCCGAGAGATGATTCAAAGCCGAAGAAAGAAGAAAAGCCGCCGGAAAAGAAGAGCGAAAGCAAGCCGAAGAAAGAAAAAAAAACGAAGAAGAGTATTTCACTGGACTTCAGCTTTGACGAGATCATCGAGCTTCTCAAAAAAGTTCTGAAGGGCTTCGGTATCCTCGGGAAAAAGTTTCGGGTGGACAGATTCCTGCTGGACTATCTGGCTGCCGGAAGAGACCCGTATCTGACGGCGCGCATTTTCGGCTATGTCAACGCGGGACTGAATGTTCTGGCCCCGATCTGTTCGGAGCGTTTTGATGTGAAGGAGCTTTATGTCCGCACGGATATCGACTTTACAGAGGATCGTATGAAGCTCGATTTCGGCCTCGCGCTGACGATCCGTATCGGTGCCATATTCCGAATGCTCAACACGATCCTTTTCGGGGCGCTGGGAATTCTGATAAAACATAAAGCAAAGAAAATAAAGGAAAGAATTACCCGTAAGATAAAAGGCGAACCGGAAGAAGCTCTTCGGGAAAGTGAAAAGGAAACAATAGAGATCAATATACAGCAGGATGAAAGGAATGACAAAAATGGAAAATAATCCCATCAGCGAACTCATGCAGACCACCATGGACAATGTAAAGAATATGCTCAGGGTCGACACCGTTGTCGGTGACCCCATTGTTACTCCGGACGGGATCACGCTTGTTCCGATTTCCCGGATCAGCGTCGGTTTCGGCGGCGGCGGAGTAGAGTTCGGCGAAAAGAGACCCAACGGCGCCAGGCCATACGGCGGCGGAAACGCGACCGGCGTAAAGGTCGAACCCATCGGATTTCTTGTTATCAAGGAAGGTACGGTAAGGATGATCAATGTTCTTCCTCCTGCAAGCAACACGGTGGACAGGATCATTGACCTTGTGCCGCAGGTGATGGACCGTGTAGACGCTTTTATCGACAAGCAGAAAAAGAATAAGGAATAAAAAACATTTTACCGTAAAGAATAAGCACTGCCCGATATAGGAGGGGTGGTGCTTATTATTAAGAGAATAGTTTCTTTCTTTGCCGCTTTGCTGTTTATAGGAAACGTTTGTGCCTTCGGCGATTTTGTGTCCCTGAGCGCCTGTTCTGCAGTTCTTATGTGGAACGGAAGAGTAATCTATGAAAAAAACGCCCGGCAAAGGCTGCCCATGGCAAGCACGACAAAGCTGATGACGGCATTGGTCGTCGCTGATAATTGCCAAATGGACGAAACAGTGCTGATAAATGCGTCAGACTGCGCTATTGAAGGCTCATCCATGTATCTTCGACCGGACGAAAAACTGTCCGTCCAAGAGCTTTTGAAGGGGCTTCTTCTTGTTTCGGGCAACGATGCGGCCCTGGCGCTGGCACGTCACGCGGGCGGGAGTGTTGAAAATTTTGTGAAACTCATGAATGAGAAAGCGGAAGAGCTTTCCATGACCTCCACCCATTTTGAAAATCCGCACGGGCTCAACGATGAAGGACATTATTCCACGGCGGAGGATCTGGCGCGTCTTATGCGTTCCTGCCTTGACAATGAAGCTGTGAGAAAGATTCTTTCTTTGAAAAGCTGCGTTGTGGACGGAAAAACCCTTGTAAATCATAACAAGCTCCTTTATACCTGTGCCGGCTGTACCGGTGGGAAGACAGGCTATACCGAGGCGGCAGGACGCTGTCTTGTTTCGAGCTGCAAAAGAGAGGGGACGGAGCTCATCTGCGTTACCCTGAACGCCCCTGATGACTGGAATGACCATATGGCACTTTACAATAAAACATTTCATGAGTATTCAGTGAGAAATGTCACCGAAGGTATGCGCTTTTCTGTTCCGATCGTCGGAAGTACGGAGAAATACGCATATCTCGTGCCTCAGCAGGAAAAGACAGTTTTTGCCGCCGATGATTCGGAAGTTACCGTGACGGCCCGGCTGCCGTGGTTTCTGTTCGCTCCGGCGGAAAAAGGGGAGAGCATCGGGAAAGCAATCATCAGGGTTGACGGCGTGTATGCAGGAGAGTATCCTCTTGTATGCAGAGACAGTGTTATGGCGGAGAACTCATAATTTTGCCGAATCGGAGAAAAAGATGGAAGAACGGCTGCAGAAAATAATATCTTCTTCTGGACTGATGTCCAGAAGAGCGGCGGAAAAGTACATAGAAGAAGGCCGTGTGACCGTAAACGGCACGGTTGCTGCTCTGGGAACGAAAGCGGATATTTCGGCGGATGAAATACTCGTGGACGGCAAAAAGCTTAGTCTTAAAAGCGAAAAAAAATATGTAATGCTCCATAAGCCCAAGGGATATGTCACCACGATGAAGGATGAGAAGGGGCGAAAGGACGTCACGGAGCTGCTAAAGGACGCCGGGGAGAGACTCTATCCCGTGGGACGTCTCGATATGTATTCGGAGGGACTTCTCATACTGACAAACGACGGGGACTTTGCCAATTCCCTTATGCATCCCTCCTATGGTTTCTCTAAAACCTACCGCACTTGGGTGCAGGGGGAGGATATAGGTCTCGCAATCGAATATCTGCGGGAACCGATGGAGCTTGAAGGTTCGGTCGTTTGTGCGGAAAATGTTGATATCGAGCAGGTTTTTCCCAAAACGGCTGTTCTTCTTATCACCATCTCGGAAGGGAGAAACCGGCAGGTGCGCAGAATGTGTGAAAAGTGCGGTCTGAAGGTCAAAAAACTTCTCCGGATAAGCGAAGGCCCGCTGGAATTGGGCACACTGAAAAGCGGGGAGTGGCGTTATCTGACCGAAACGGAAGTGGAGTGTATTCTGAAAAGGAAGAAGGCGGCTGCCGATGAATGATAAAAGCTGTGATGTAGTGGTTGTCGGCGGCGGCGCGGCGGGGATGATGTGTGCGTATCAGGCGGCGATGAGGGGGTTGAGTGTCATTCTCTTTGATCCGAACCGACAGCTCGGCAGAAAAGTGCGCATTACCGGCAAGGGCCGCTGCAATCTCACCAATAACTGCGATATCAAGACCTTTATGAGCAATATTCCCGGAGACGGGCGATTTCTGTACAGCGCCCTGAACCGTTTTTCTCCCTCCGACACGATAGCGTTTTTTGAATCCAACGGTCTCCCGCTGAAAACCGAGCGCGGAAACCGCGTTTTTCCCGTTTCGGATAATGCAAATGATGTGGCAGGACTTATGGCAAGGCTCTGCGAGAGGGCAGGAGTAAAAGCTGTCCGGGGCAGAGTCGGGAAAATACTGAAAAACAATGATGAAATAACAGGCGTGGAAACCACGGGAGGAATCGTATGCTGCTCCGCCGTCGCGGTCTGTACCGGCGGAAAAAGCTATCCGCTGACCGGCTCGGACGGATCGGGGTATAGATTTGCGGAAGAATCGGGTCATACAGTTATTCCTCCGCGGCCGTCCCTTGTTCCGCTGGAGAGCGATGACAATTACTGTGCCGAGATGCAGGGGTTTTCTCTGAAAAATGTTAATCTTACGGTATATGAAGACGGAAAAAGCATTTTCACAGAGCAGGGCGAGATGCTGTTTACCCACTTCGGAATCTCCGGACCTCTGGTTCTTTCGGCAAGCTCCCATATGCGAAATGTGGGAAAAGCCGAATACAGAGCCTCTATCGACCTGAAACCTGCACTGGACGAGAAAAAACTCGATGCGAGGATACTTCGGGATTTTGAGAAATATTCGAATAAAGAATTCAAAAATGCGCTCAACGATCTGGCGGGAAATACGATGATCCCCGTGCTGGTCAGGCTTTCGGGGATCCCGGAGAATGCAAAGGTCAATGAAATAACAAGGGAGCAGCGAAAAAACCTTGTGCATCTCTTCAAAAACTTTCCCGTCCGTATTTCCGGCACGAGACCGATCGACGAGGCGATCGTCACCGCCGGCGGGGTCTCTACGAAGGAGATCAACCCGCGCACGATGGAGTCGAAAATCGTAAAGGGACTCTATTTTGCGGGCGAGGTATTGGATCTGGACGGATATACGGGAGGATTTAATTTACAAATTGCATGGTCAACGGGCTATGTTGCGGGAATATCGGTTTAATAAGGAGAAAAAAATGAAGGAACATTTTGCAATAGCCATAGACGGTCCCAGCGGCGCGGGCAAAAGCAGCCTTGCCAGAAAGCTTGCGGAGGAATTTTCGTTTATCTATGTCGATACCGGAGCAATTTACAGAACTCTTGCCCTTGCCGCCATAAGAGCGGGTGTTGACAGGAAAGACGAGGCTTCTTTAATGGAGCTTTTGCCGAAGCTCGAGATCACAATGGCATATAACGACAGCGGAGAGCAGAGAATGTACCTCGACGGTGAGGATGTTTCGGAGATTATCCGCACTCCCGAGGTCTCGGTAGGCGCATCCGACGTGTCGGCTCATGGCAGGGTGAGGGAATATCTGCTTGAGATGCAGAGAAGAATGGCAAGAGAGAATGATGTTATCATGGACGGTCGGGATATCGGCACTGTCATTCTTCCCGATGCACAGCTGAAAATTTTCCTGACCGCGCGCAGTAAGGCCAGAGCGGAAAGAAGGATGAAGGAGCTTCTTGCCAGGGGGACGGATGCCACTTTTGAAGAAGTTCTCAAGGATATCGAGTACCGGGACGCGCAGGACTCCGCTCGGGAGGCGGCGCCGCTTAAAATGGCAGAGGATGCGATTTTAGTGGATACAAGCGATATCGATTTTCAGGCGAGCTTTGAGCTTCTCAAATCGATTGTGACGGAAAAGCTTTATAACGATGAGGGCAGATAATAATGAAGAAAATCATTGTAGCCGAAAGCGCGGGCTTCTGTTTCGGTGTAAGACGGTCTGTGGAAATGGCGGAGAAGCTTCTGGGTACAGAAGGGAAGTGCTGCAGCTTCGGGCAGCTTATTCACAATGAAGATGTGGTCGGGAGGCTTGTTGCAAAGGGACTTGAGGTGATTGATGATCCGGAAAAATGCTCCGCAGGGGAAAAGGTCATCATCCGTGCGCACGGCATTACAAAGCAAAGCTATGATGCGTTGGAAAAAAGAGGCGCTGAGATTACGGACGCCACCTGTCCGAAAGTGAAAGCAATACATAAGATCGTCAGCAACGCGGAAAACGAAGGACGCTTTGTCATTGTCATCGGAATGAAAAAGCATCCGGAGGTAGATGCGATCTGCGGCTGGTGCGGAGAGCATAAAGTGATCGAATCCGCCGGCGAATTGGACGAATGGCTTGATAAAAACCGTGAAATCTGGACAAAACCGCTAACTGTTGTGGTGCAAACCACGCAAACACGCAGTAATTTTAACGAATGTTGTGAAATAATAAAAAAAAGATGTACAAATGCAAAAATATCTGATACAATATGCAGTGCAACATTCACGCGACAGGAAGAGGCGGCAAGTATAGCTTCTCAATGCGATGCAATGGTGGTAATAGGCGGCAGGCACAGCGCAAACAGTATTCATCTTGCCCAAATCTGCAGAGAAAACTGCGGTGAGGTTCAGTTTATAGAAAGACTAGGTGAGCTGAATGCGGACAGGCTCAAAGCTTATGATACCGTTGGATTGACGGCGGGGGCATCTACGCCGGCGTGGATAATTAAGGAGGTAAGAAACAAAATGGACGAGATCAAAAACGAAACAATGGCAGAAGAAACCACCAAGGAGCTTTCCTTTGACGAAATGCTCGAGGAAACCCTTAAAACTATATATAATGGAGATAAGGTGACCGGCGTCGTCGTCGCAATCACCGGGACAGAGATCAGTGTTGACCTCGGAACCAAATATTCCGGCTTCATCCCCACATCCGAGTTCACCGATGACGGCATCAAAGTCGAAGACGTACTCAAAGTCGGCGACACCGTTGAAGCAGTCGTTGTCAGAGTAAACGATGTTGAAGGTACCGCACAGCTTTCCAAGAAACGTCTCGATGCCGCTAAAATGTGGAATGACGTCGAGTCCGCAGTAGATGACGGCACAGTTATGGAAGGTACCGTTGTTGAAGAGAACAAGGGCGGCGTAGTTGTCAATGTCAAGGGCGTTCGCGTATTTGTTCCCGCTTCTCAGACCAATCTGCCCAAAGATGCAGAGCTAGGTCAGCTTCTCAAGAAGACCGTTCGCCTTAAGATCACGGAAGTCAACAAGGCCCGCAAGAGAGTGGTCGGCTCCATTCGCAGAGTTGCTCAGGCAGAGCGCAAGGCTCTCGTTGAGAAAACATGGAACGAGATGGAGATTGGCAAGAAGTTCCACGGTGTTGTAAAGTCCCTCACCAGCTACGGTGCATTCGTTGATATCGGCGGCATTGATGGTATGGTTCACGTATCTGAGTTGAGCTGGGGTCGTATCCACCAGCCCTCCGAGGTTCTCAATGTTGGTGACGAGGTCGATGTTTATGTCATCAACTTTGACCGCGATAAGAGAAAGATCTCTCTCGGTTACAAGGATCCCGACGGTAACCCCTGGACCAAGTTCACCAACAGGTATTCTGTCGGCGATGTTGCCGAAGTAAAGATCGTTAAGCTCATGCCTTTCGGCGCATTTGCAGAGGTTCTCGAAGGTGTTGACGGACTGATCCACATCTCCCAGATCGCTGACCGCCGCATCGGCAAGCCCGAGGACGTTCTCACGGTCGGTGATGTCGTAGAAGCAAAGATCACTGCGATTGACGAAGAGAAGCACAAGGTCTCTCTCTCTATCCGCGCTCTCAGCGAGCCCACCCCTGTGGAAGCTCCTGTTGAGGAAGAGCCGGAAGAAGTCGCCGCAGCGGATGATGCTCTTGTATACGAAGTTTCCGCCGATGGTGTTGCTACCGGTGTAGCTCCCGAAGCTGACGCAGAGTAATTACAACATAATTTAACGGCAGCAAGTCTGAATTATCGGATTTGCTGCCGTTTTTTCTGCTTCTGTATATAGCCGCAGCACAAAAAAGCTTCGGCAGAGCATAAACCCTACCGAAGTGTTTTTTTCTGTATCAGCAGCCGCAGCCGCCTTCGTGACCGCCGCAGCCGCAGGAACAGCCGCTGTCTCCCTCGCCGCCGTGACAGCCGGAGCATCCGCCACAGCCGCCCGAGCAGCCGCCGAGATCTTCCATAACGGGAAGCCGACCGGTGATGAGAAGGTCGGCCGCCATGTCAGCGCTGCCCTCAAATCCGGCGACCGGGACGATCCCGTAGCTTAAAAGCATATTTTTGGCCTCCGCGCCCATGCGCCCGACGATGACGGCATCGACCTTGTTGTCGTTCATCAGCTTCGCCATGTCGGCGTGACCGTGCTTATCGGAGCAGTCGATCAGACGCTTTTCACATTGTTCTACATTACTCTCTGCATAATTGTATATGGCAAACATCGTGGCGTGACCGAAATGCTCACCGATATTTCCGTTATCCCATGCTACTGCAATAACCATGCTTAAATCTCCTGTTCAATGTAGTTGACAAGCCCGGAAACGAACTCGCCGCTGACGCTTTCCACCTCGCCGGCGTCCACCATCGTGGAGATGACCGGATCGATGGGGAGCTTTGCTGTCTGCCGGATGCCGTACTGCTTTGCGATTTCCTCCACACGGCTTTGCCCGAATATGTCGTGCGTTTTTCCGCAGTCGGGGCATTTAAAGTAGCTCATGTTCTCTACGATGCCGAGAACGGGAATATTCATCATTTCCGCCATTTTGACGGCTTTTTCCACGATCATGCCCACCAGATCCTGCGGCGTTGTGACGATGATGATCCCGTCCACGGGCAGGGACTGAAAAACGGTGAGAGGCACATCGCCCGTTCCGGGAGGCATATCGACAAACATATAGTCAACATCCGTCCAGATCACGTCCGTCCAGAACTGTGTGACGGCGCCGGCGATCACGGGACCGCGCCATACGACGGGAGCGGTCTCGTCCTCGAGGATGAGATTTATGGACATGATCTGCAAGCCGGTATGGGTGGTCACAGGGACGATATACTTCTCGGTACCCATGGCGTGCTCTTTGAGACCGAAGGATTTCGGGATGGAGGGGCCGGTGATATCCGCGTCGAGAACGGCGCAGTTGTGGCCGCGGCGCTGCATTTCGCTCGCCAGAAGACTTGTTACGAGAGACTTGCCGACACCTCCCTTACCGGAGACAACGGCAATGACCTTTTTAACGCTGGATTCTTCATTCAGCTCCTTGAGAAAGCTTTCCTTATTGCGGGAGGGGCAGTTTTCTCCGCAGGTGGAGCAATCGTGTGTGCATTCGCTCATTTCAAAAACCTTCTTTTTTCTTTTCAGTATTCTCTAAATAAGTATCTGCTTAATAATAACATTATAACCCAAGCATAAATTTCCGTCAAGGGTATGTACTTTATGTAAACCGAATTATGTTATCTCGTTATTGATGTGCATATATTCGTCATACGTACACATCCGGTCGATGATGCCGGTTTCGGTGATCTCGATGATCCGGTTGGCGACGGTCTGGGTGAGCTGGTGGTCGTGGGTGGTGAAAATAACGTTATACTTAAAAGCTTCCAGGCCGTTATTCAGCGCGGCAATGCTTTCGAGATCGAGGTGGTTCGTCGGCTGGTCGAGGACAAGGAAATTGGCGCCCGAGAGCATCATTTTGCTCAGCATACACCGTACCTTCTCGCCGCCCGAGAGGACGCTGACGTTTTTATAAACATCGTCTCCGGAGAAAAGCATCCTGCCGAGGAAAGTACGCAGATAGCTCTCGCGCTTGTCCGTTGAAAACTGGCGCATCCAGTCGATGAGGTCATATTCGCTGCCTTCAAAGAAGCTGTTGTGATCCTTGGAGAAGTAGGCGGGCTGGATACTTGCGCCCCATTTGACGCTGCCGCTGTCGGGTTCTTCCTCGCCCATGATGATCTTATAAAGCATCGTGACGGCAAGCTCGTTTTTGCCGATCAGGGCGATCTTGTCATCCTTTCCGACGATGAAGCTTACGTTGTCGAGAAGCTTCACACCGTCCACCGTTTTGCTGACCTCGGTGACGAAAAGCCTATCCTTGCCGGGTTCTCTGTCAGCCTTGAAGCCCACCCACGGGTAGCGTCTTCCGGAGGCAGGGAGCTCCTCCACCGTGATCTTATCCAGCAGCTTCCGCCGGGAGGTAGCCTGTCTCGATTTGGATTTGTTGGCGGAGAAACGGGCGATAAAGGTCTGCAGCTCCTGTATTTTCTGCTCGGCCTTTTTGTTCTGATCCTTGATGAGCTTCTGAATGAGCTGGCTGGATTCATACCAGAAGTCGTAGTTGCCGACGTACATTTTGATCTTGCCATAGTCTATATCGACGATATGGGTGCAGACATTGTTGAGAAAATACCGGTCGTGGCTGACAACAAGCACGGTACCCTCATAGTCCATGAGAAAATCCTCCAGCCAAACGACGCTGTTGAGGTCGAGGTTGTTGGTAGGCTCGTCCAGAAGGATGACGTCCGGATGCCCGAAAAGGGCCTGCGCCAGCAGAACCTTGACCTTAAGCCGCGGGTCGATCTCCGACATGAAACTGCCGTGCAGAGAAACATCCACGCCGAGCCCCTGCAGAATCCTCCCGGCGTCACTCTCCGCTTCCCAGCCGCCGAGCTCGGAGAATTCCTCTTCCAGTTCGGAGGCTCTTAACCCGTCTTCATCGCTGAAATCGGCCTTTTCGTAGATGGCTTCGCGCTCTTTGCCGCAGTCATAGAGGCGCTGATTGCCCATGATCACGGTGTCTGTGACGGTAAAAGCATCGTACATATTCTGGTTCTGCCTGAGTACGGACATACGCTTTTTCGGCGCAAGCACGACACTGCCGGAGGTAGGTTCAAGCTCTCCGGAGAGAATTTTGATGAAGGTGGATTTACCCGCACCGTTGGCGCCGATAATGCCGTAGCAGTTTCCGGCGGTAAACTGCAGATCCACTCGGGAAAAAAGGACGGAGGAACCGAACTGCATGGAGAGGTCATTGACTGTAAGCATAGTATCACCCTGAATGATTTACTATGAAAGCTCCGCTTCCATAGTAGTATTATAATAATCGCCCGTTTCTCGCCTCTTGCGACTCTCTAAGAGCCGCCTGCAGTTGCTCGCTTGCATGACGCCTGCGGGCGCACAGGCGAGGCAACCGAAACGGATGCGAAAAAATCCCCATGCGCACTTGGCTTTCATTTATCGTGGTGCGCAATTTTGCGCGTGGGCATTTATTGTAATGATCTGATTTTATATTATTTCCTGGGAAAAGTCCAGAAAATTATATTGCGCCCCGCACTTGCCAAATCGGAAGGATATGCTATAATGTGTCCCGACCGGTTTCCACACCCGGTCCAACCCTCCGGAGTTTTTCGGGGACTGTGCGGATTCTTCCGCATTCAAAATATCAAAATGGGTGAAAAATATGCATACTGCCGGAAAGGAAACAAAAATACTTTGTCTCTGCGCCGTTACGGCCGCTCTGTATGCCGCTCTTACGATAATTGCGGCGCCTTTTTCTTTCGGACCCATACAGTTCCGGATCGCCGAAGCGCTGTGTGTTCTGCCGTATTTTGTCCCGCAGACCGCGTGGGGACTTTTCATCGGCTGTCTTCTCTCTGATATAATGAGCGGAAACGTATTTGATATTCTTTTCGGTTCTCTCGCAACGCTCATGGCGGCGGGCTGCACCGCATACCTCGGGAAAAAGGGGAAAAGCGCAGTACTGGCCTGTCTTATGCCCGTATTTTTCAACGGGATCATCATAGGCGCTGTGATAACGTATGCCTACGAAGGGAAAATGATCTTCGATTCCGTCGGACTTTTTGCTCTGAATGCCCTCTGGGTAAGTATCGGGGAGGCGGCGGTGATGCTACTGATCGGTTATCCTTTGATAAAGCTTATAGAGAATAGAAAGTTTTTTTCGGATATCATAAAGGAAAAGCAATAAAACACTTGCACTTTTCCGCAGTATGCTATATACTGTGCATCACACGCCGGTGTGATGGAATGGTAGACGTAGCGGATTCAAAATCCGCCGATGGCGACATCGTGTGGGTTCGAGTCCCACCACCGGCATAAAAGTAAATATCCCTCGGCTAAGCCGGGGGCTTTTCATTTTCGGGCCTTGCCCTCATATTACTAGCCACGCCTGAAGGCGTATATACGGTCTGGCACACGCGAAGGGGATTATTACTTGCTACCCGTAAACGGGTCGAATTCTTCCATCGTCATTGATCGAGTCCATCCCAAAATTTGTGTAAACCTCCGAGAAGGTGTAGAATAGGAGCACCTTCTCGGAGGTTTACACAAATTTTG
>JAZLGK010000189.1:0-7935 GCA_045616265.1 Candidatus Limivicinus sp.
GACCTCCTTAAATTGTATTTGCATCTGTGTGATGCATAATACAAGTATAAGGACAAAAATTTTCTGGCTCAATACTTTCCGGAACGGTGGCTCAACTTTTACCGGTATGGTGGCTCAAGGCTGTCCGGATTCGTGGCTCAGGGGACGACGGTATATTAATTAAACAAAAGAAAAAGAAATCGGAGAACGAAATGGATCAGGAAAAGGAACTCACGGAGATCTCGGGGACGGTCGACTCCGTGATCTACAAAAACGAGGAAAACGGCTATACCGTGCTGCGCCTGCGGGACGGGAACGGCGAGGCCGTCACCGTTATCGGCACCTTCCCCTACGCGGCGAGCGGCGAGTCCATGATCGTCAGCGGCGAGTGGACGACCCATTCCGTCCACGGCAGGCAGTTCAAAGCTGAATTCGCCCAGCGCCTTTTGCCGACCAATGCCTCCGCGATCTATGAATTTTTAGCCGGCGGCGCGGTCAAGGGCATCGGCCCCGCCACCGCGTCCCTGATCGTCAATGAGTTCGGCGACAGGACACTTGAGGTGCTGGAAAGCGCACCGGACAGGCTTGTCAGAATAAAAGGCATCAGCCCCGCCAAGGCGAAGCAGATATCCAAAAGCTTCCGTCAGCAGGCGGGGATGCGCAGGATCATGGAATTTGTCTGCTCCTTCGGCCTTCGGCCCATCCTCGCCATGCGGATGTACCGCTTCTACGGGGACGAGGCGCTGGGCATCCTCCGCGAAAACCCCTATATTCTCGCCTCCGCCCATATCGGCGGGAGCTTTTCCGAGGCGGATACGCTGGCGCTGGAAATGGGCTTAGAGGGCAACAGTGTCAACCGTATCAAGGCGGCGTGTCTCTTTGAGCTCAGTCACAACGCGGGGAACGGGCACTGCTTTATTCCCCGGGAAAAGCTCGCCTCCGTCACGGCGGAGCTGATCGGAGTCGAATACAACGAGGCGCAGGAGAGCATCGATCAGCTCATCGAGAGCGGCGAGCTGATCTTTGAAAAGGTCGCGGGTGTGGACGCCTGCTATCTGCCGGAGCTCTACTTCGCCGAGGTCAACGCCGCCGAGAATCTGGCGCGGATGTGCAGAAGAAAGTATAACGACCGGGCGGATATATTAAAGCTCATTGCAAAGCTGGAAAAGGAGCAGAATATCCGTTACGCTCCCTCCCAGAAGCAGACTCTGCAGTTTGCGCTTGACAATCAGCTGCTGGTGCTTACCGGCGGTCCCGGCACCGGAAAAACCACCACCGTCCGGGCGATTTTAGCCCTTTTTGATATCCTCGGCATAAAGACGCTTCTCACCGCTCCGACAGGCCGCGCCGCCAAACGCATGACCGAGCTTACCGGGCGAGAGGCGTCCACCGTCCACCGTCTTTTGGAGGCAAAATTTGCCGAGGACGGGGAGAAGGTCGTGTTCACCAAGGACGAAAGCGACCGGCTCGACTGCGGCGCGGTGATTCTGGACGAGTGCTCGATGGTTGACATAACACTATTTGACGCGCTTCTCCGGGCGCTCCCGCCGGACGCGAGACTGGTGATGGTGGGCGACGCCGATCAGCTCCAGTCTGTCGGCCCGGGAAATGTCTTCTCGGCGGTCATCCGCAGCGGCGCGGCGCCGACCGTGAAGCTGACGGAGATCTTCCGGCAGAGCGGCGGCAGCCATATCGTCCGCAACGCGCACATGATCAACCGCGGGGAGCACCCCGATCTCTCGGAAAACGCGGGGGACTTTTTCCGCCTGCGGAGACTGCAGTCCGCCTCCGCCGTGGAGACCGTGACGGAGCTGTGCGCCGTGCGTCTCCCGAACAAAATGAACATTCCCGCCGGGGAGATACAGATCCTTTCCCCCACACGCAAAGGGGAACTGGGGACGGTGAACCTGAATAAACGGCTCCAGCAGACTCTTAATCCCCCGGATAAGTCAAAGCCGGAGAAGGCTTTCGGAAACGCGGTTTTCCGCGTGGGCGACCGGGTGATGCAGATCAAAAACAATTACGACATTCTCTGGCGCAGCGAGGACGGCAAGACGGCGGGGAGCGGCATCTATAACGGCGACATCGGGCAGATCGCCGGGATCGACACGGCCAATGAGAATCTCACGGTGAATTTTGACGGGAGGATCGTGCAGTACGGCTTTGATTCCCTCATGGAGCTTGAGCACGCCTGGGCGATGACGGTACACAAGTCGCAGGGCAGTGAGTACAAAGCGGTTATCCTCGCGCTTTCTTCGAGTTCGCAGATGCTTCTGACAAGGAGCGTATTATATACGGCCGTGACGAGAGCCAAAACTCTTCTGATCATCGTCGGGGACGACGAGACCGTCCATCAGATGATCGACAACTCCCGGCGCTCCAACCGCTACAGCGCCCTGCGGGTGCGGCTCATGGCGCTCTGCTCATGAAAATAACGGAATTTCTGTCGGAGCTTTTTTATCCGGACCGCTGCGCCTTCTGCGGAAAGCTTGTAAAAAACGGCGAGGGGATGTGCTCCGACTGTGAAAAGAAACTTCCCTATACCGGCTGGAATAACGAAAGACAGCGCTTTGCCGGTATGGAAGCGTGCGTCTCTCCGCTTTATTATGAGGGAGCGGTGAGAGAGGCGCTTCTGCGTTACAAATTTTCGGGCGCTGCCGTGTACAGCCGTGTTTTCGGGAAAATATCGGCAAAATGTATTGACGAAATGCAAATTTCCTGCGATATTATTACATGGGTCCCGTTGAGCCGGAAACGGCTTCGAAAACGGGGCTACGATCAGGCGAAGCTTTTGGCGGAAGCTGTGGCAGAGGAACGCGGACTACCCTGTGAAGCCATGCTTCGGAAGATCCGCCACACGCCGGCGCAGTCCGGGATCGGTGACCGTAAAAAAAGGCGCGAAAACGTTGCCGGTGCATACGAAGCAGCCGACCCGGCTATTATTAAGGGAAAACGCATATTGCTCGTTGACGATATTGTCACCACCGGCGCGACCTTGTCCGAGGCCGCCTCGGTTCTGAAAAAGGCGGGCGCAGTTTCCGTGGTGGCTGCAACCGTTGCAAGGAGAAAAGATTAAGAGTGAAGAGTGGAGATAAAAAATGAATCTGTTTGAAAAAGACATCGCCATCGATATGGGTACATCCACCACGCTCATTTTTGAGCAGGGAAAGGGCGTTGTCAGCCGCGAGCCGACCGTTGTCGCAGTGGATAAATTCAACGGCAAGATATTGAAGGTCGGGCAGGACGCGCAGAAGATGCTGGGCAGAACGCCCGCCAATATCGTGGCCATAAAACCGGTGAACAACGGCGTGATCTCCGACTATGAGATGACTGCCCAGATGCTCCGGGAGCTGATCGGCCGCATCACGACCGTCAGCCTTTTTAAGCCCTGTATTCTGGCCTGTGTGCCCAGCAGCATCAACGGCGTGGAGGAGCGCGCGGTCATCGACGCGGCGATCGAAGCCGGCGCGAGAAAGGTCTATCTTTTAGAGACCGCCGTGGCGACCGCACTGGGCGCGGGCATCGATATTTCCAAACCGGACGGGCACATGATCATCGACATCGGCGGCGGTACGACCGAGATCGCCGTGATCTCCGTGGGCGGCGTTGCGGAGTGCGAGTCCATCAAGGTCGCGGGCGCGAGCTTTGACGAGGCGATCGTCCGCTATGTCCGCAACAAGTATAATGTGCGCATCGGCCTCACGACCGCGGAGGAAATCAAGCGCAGCATCGGCTGCATCATCCAGCGTCCCGACGCCGGGATCGAAGAGGTCAAGGGACAGAATCTCACCAACGGTCTGCCGAAGACGGTCGAACTCAGCTCCACGGAGCTGATCGAGGCGTTTGTCGAGCCGATGAATAAAATATTGGAGGCAGTCCACGCCGTGTTGGAGCGCACACCGCCCCAGCTCGTGGGCGACCTCGACAAGAACGGCATCATCATGTCCGGCGGCGGGAGCCTTATTTACGGCATCGACCGCCTTATTGAGCGCAGCACCGGCATACGCACCGTCGTTGTGGACGACGCGGTATCCTGCGCCGCCTACGGCGCGGGAAAGATGCTCCTGCATCTGGACGATATGCAGGACGGCATGATGAACTTCTACCGCAAACGCCAGCTGAAAGGCTGATGGTGAAAGTGGAAAGTGAAATGTAGGGGAAGCTATCAGCTTCCCGCAGACGTTCGGCACTGTACGGCGGGAGGATACTATCCTCCCCTACATCGACGCATGATGATTTCCTATGAATATGAGGGAACAGTTTATGATTTTTGAAAAGCTGTTTGGAAATAAGGATAAGGAGCCGCGCTGCTCGGCTGTGGTCGTCGCGGCGGGAAGCTCTGTCCGCATGGGCGAGGACAAGCTCTTTATGGAGCTCGGCGGAATGCCCGTACTCGCTCGGACGCTGCTGGCCTTTGAAAACTGCGAAGCGGTCGAAGAGATCGTCGTCGTTGCAAGGAGCGATAAGCTGGAGGAAGCTGCCGGACTTTGCAAACAATACGGCATTTCCAAGGTCTCCAAGGTCATGATCGGCGGAAAAACGCGGGCGGAGTCGTCTCTTGCGGGCGTGCTTGCCGTGAAGAGCGAGGCAAAGATCATTGCCATACACGACGGCGCGCGGCCCTTTATTGACGCGGAGACGATCGAAAACTGCGTCGAGGCGGCGGTGCATTATCTCGCGGCGGCGCCGGCGGTTCCCTGTGTCGATACGCTCAAAGCCATTGACGGTAAGGGCTATGCCGTCGGCACGGTGGACAGGAGCACGACCCTTCGCGTCCAGACTCCGCAGGTATTCCACGCCGACCTCATAAAGGGCGCTCTCACCCGGGCGGTCGAGAAAAACGTCCCCATTACCGACGACTGCTCCGCCGTCGAGGCGATGGGCGTGAAGGTCTTTATGGTCGAGGGCGATGAGGACAATATCAAGCTCACCACCGCGAGAGACATTATGATAGCCAATGCCATACTGAAAAGCAGAGAACAAAAAGTGGAAAGTGGAAAGTGAAAAGTGAAAAGTGGAATTATTCCGCATTCCGCATTAGATTAATTACGAATTTTTCGGGAGCGCCGCAGGGAGGAAAACTATGAGGATCGGACACGGGTATGATGTACACAGGCTGGTCGAGTGCCGGAAACTTATTCTCGGCGGGGTGGAGATCCCCTATGAAAAGGGACTTTTAGGCCATTCCGACGCGGACGTGCTGACCCATGCGCTGATGGACGCGCTTTTGGGCGCGGCGGCGATGGGGGATATAGGGCATCTTTTCCCGGACAATGACGATCGGTATCTCGGCGCGGACAGCATTGAGCTGCTGAAAAAAGTTGTGTTTAAGCTGAAGGAGAAAGGCTATCGCGTCTCCAACGTGGACTGCACGATCCTTGCCCAGCGCCCGAAGCTCGCGTCCTTTATTCCCGAGATGCGCCGTATTCTCGCCGATGCCATGGGCATAGATGCGGACTGCGTCAGCGTCAAGGCGACCACGGAGGAGGGCTTAGGCTTTACCGGCGAAGGACTCGGCATCGCCGCCCACGCAGTCTGCCTCATTGAAAAAATGCAGAATGCATAATGCGGAATGCATAATTACGGCGCCGCTGCGCGGCGGTTGAAATTACGAATTTAAACTCCCGGAACGGTCGAGACCGTTCCCTGCAGCCGGGGGAGAAGTCTATCCACCCGGGCATAAAAAATCCACGAGAAAAATCTCGGGGTTGAAAAAATATTGATTACTGAGTGAGTTCCTGTATCCATTTGAATTTGTTCGATTCAAAGGAATATATGCCATCAACTTTGCCTGGAATGCCTAAAACGCGACCCTCATTAGCTCCTATTCTTCCACAGCCAGGACAGGAAATCCACTATAGCCATTAAATAAAATTTGTGTACTGGATTCCACCGGACTACCTTCGAGCACAGAGTCTAAAGCAGCAACGAGATTATCAGGTCCGTCTCCGATTTTCCAAATCGTGTTGCCGTCATAACCATACTCTACTTTCGCATTACCTTTGTCAGAGTCATCATAACCTCTGAATCTGAAAAGGCTGTCAGAGACGGGTCCGCTGGTAACGATCACGTCTCTATTATCAAGTTTTTCAAGTTTCATTTCTGCTGCTTTCATTTTATATTCCTCCTGCTTATTGAATGATATTTACTATAGACAATGCTATTCATATAATAAAACGGGGGGGTAAAAAGTCGATAGAAATTTTTGTTATAAGGAAATGGTAAATTTTCGCTTTCAAACTCCACACTCCACACTATAATAGTTCCACTTTTCACTTTCCACTTTCCACTTTAAGCTGTCAAGAAGAACCGTCCCTACTGACACTGAATAACAAACTCAAGCGTCCGCGCATAGGATGAACTGTCCCGATGCACGGCGGCTGTTATATACGCTCTCCCGAAGCGCGAAGGATGCTTCGGGGGAGATTTTTTCAATGGGGAGTAATCTCAATGACCCAATATCTAATCATGTGCCCTACGCTCACATGGGCGCAGAGAGCGCAGAGAACGCTGGAACGTGCGGGGATCGGCGCTTCGGTCGTGAAAGCGCCGCAGAGCCTGACCGAAGCGGGCTGCGGCTACGCGGTAAGTCTTTACAGACGCTTTGACGACGCGGAAAGGATCCTGAGAAGAAACGCTCTTATAAAGGGGAAAATATACCGCAGAGAGGAAAACGGGGAATATACGCAGATCGGAGCATGAAAAAATGATCTATCTTGACAGCGCCGCGACAAGTCTTGTAAAGCCTGCCGGCGTCCCGGAGAGCATGATGTACGCCGTGAAAACGATGGCGAGCCCGGGCAGAGGCGGCTATCTCCCGGCGCAGAGAGCGGCGGAGACGGTGTATGCCTGCCGGGAGACGGCGGCGAAGCTTTTCAATACGGAAGATCCTTCCAATGTGGTCTTCACTCACAACGCCACCCACGCGCTCAATACGGCGATTTTTTCTCTTATAAAGAGCGGAGACAAAGTCCTTATCTCCGGCTTTGAGCATAATTCCGTCACAAGACCGCTCCGTGCCCTCGGCGCGGATGTTCATATCGCGGGAAGAGCGCTTTTTGACCGGGAGGCTGTGCTGGAAGAGTTTTCAAGGGAGATCCCCGGGAAAAAAGCCGTGATCTGCACCCATGTATCCAATGTCTTCGGTTTTATCCTGCCGATCTATGAGATCGCGGAGCTTTGCGGGATGCACGGCGTTCCACTCATCGTGGATGCCTCGCAGTCGGCGGGGGTCCTGGAGGTGGATATGAAAAAGCTCGACGCGGCGTATATCGCTATGCCGGGGCATAAATCGCTTTTCGGACCGCAGGGAACGGGGATTCTGCTGTGTAATCACGAGACAAAGCCGCTTCTGTACGGCGGCTCCGGCTCGGACAGCAAAAATCAGGATATGCCCGCGTATCTTCCCGAACGGCTCGAAGCGGGGACGGCGAATGTCTGCGGCATCGCGGGGCTGAAAGCGGGCATGGAATTCGTGCTGCGCCGGGGAACGGAAAGAATAGAGGCTTATGAAAAAAGACTGCTTTCCCTTGCCGTGCGGGAGCTGAAGAAAAACCCGCGGCTTCATCTGTACGCCTCCGGGAACGGCGATCAGAGCGGGGTGCTCTCCTTTACCGCGGACGGAGCGGACTGCGAGAGCTTCGCCTCCCGCCTTGCGGAGAGAGGCATCTGCGTAAGAGCGGGACTCCACTGCGCCCCGACCGCCCACGAAAGCGCCGGGACGATAGAGACGGGGACGGTCAGGATGTCCTTTTCTCCCTTCGTCAGCGAAAGAGACATAATCCGCGCCGCCGATGTTATAAAAAATATACGGTGAGAATCTTGAGTTTCGGTCAATAGCAGAAAATACAAAAAGCAGGCAACGATGGCAAGGTGAAAGCAAAGAAAAGCACTGAAAAAATGTAAAAATTTAAAAAAGAGTACACAAAAACAAGCACAAGGCACAAATGGCTTTGT
>JAZLGK010000190.1:0-23870 GCA_045616265.1 Candidatus Limivicinus sp.
TTTGGTCTCTTTGTTTGTGATGATTCAATTATACCACAAAATCGAGTGAATTTCTTCCCTTTTTTTATTCTTTTTTTCTTGTTTACCTACTTTTTTACTTGGCGTTTTCCTGCGGATAACTTTTCACCGAAACTCAAGTGAAGTGTTTATTGACGGAAATCTTCCCCGGTGCTACAATGATTTCGCCAAACGGGCAAATACTATAAAACAAGAAGGAGGAAAAGTCATGGACGACGGAAGTAGTATCGGCAGTTCAGCAGGCCGAAGTAGCAGGCGGATCACCGGCGTTCATGGTGATCTTCCGTAAATATAATATCGTAAGACTTTGGTCTGCCTGTCGGCTTCCTGATGATGACATTTCAGACAAGGAGGAACGGACAATGGCAGAATACACTGTCACGCTCGAAAAGACTTTACTGTCACTTTTGAGCAGCAAAAAATATCCCTCGATCAAGGATATTCTCACAACAATGAACGGGGCGGATATCGCCGCGATCTTCAACAGGCTCGAATCCGAGCAGATCCCTCTGCTCTATCGCCTTTTGCCGAAAGAGCTTGCGGCGGAAACCTTTGTTGAAATGGAAAGCGAGGATCAGGCTCTTCTCATCAAAGGCTTTTCCGATGTCGAACTGCACGACGTCATAAATGAGCTGTATGTGGATGACGCGGTAGATTTAGTAGAGGAAATGCCCGCCAATGTAGTGCAGCGTATCCTTGCACAGGCAGACCCGCAAATGCGGAAGGAAGTAAACGATATCCTGCGCTATCCTGAAAATTCCGCCGGGTCCATTATGACCACAGAGTATGTCTCACTGAGACCGGAAATGACTGTGGACGAAGCTATAACGCGTATCCGCAGAACCGCGGTGGACAAGGAGACGATCTATACCTGTTATGTCACGAAGCACCGCGAACTTTTAGGCTATATCACGATCAAGGATATGCTTCTGTGCAGCCGGGACGAGGCCACCGTCGGTGAACTCATGGACCCGAACGTCATTTCGGTAAAGACAACGGACGATCAGGAGACTGTTGCCCAAAAGCTATCTAAATACAACTTCCTTGCCCTGCCGGTCGTGGACGGAGAAAACCGGATGGTCGGTATCGTGACCTTCGACGACGCAATGGACGTTATGGAAGACGAGGCCACCGAAGATATCGAGATCATGGCCGGTATGACGCCGTCCGAAAAAACCTATCTGCGCTCAGGGCCGTTTGATCTCTTTCGGCACCGTATCCCGTGGCTGCTGCTTCTGATGGTCTCCGCCACATTTACCGGCATGATCATAACGAATTTTGAAAACGCTCTCGCGGCACAGGTCATTCTGACCGCTTTTATCCCCATGCTGATGGATACCGGCGGCAACTCCGGTTCCCAGTCCTCCGTTACGGTGATCCGTGCCATATCTTTGGACGAGCTGCATTTTTCCGATCTGCCCGCCGTCATCTGGAAGGAGATCCGCACGGCTCTGCTTTGCGGGATCGTTCTGGCCGCCGCCTGTTTTGCGAAGATCATGCTGATCGATCGGCTGATGCTCGGCAACGCGGATGTGACGATAACGGTTGCCGCCGTTGTCTGCTGCACGATGGTGCTCACCGTGCTTGTGGCAAAGGTTATCGGCTGTACGCTTCCCATTCTGGCAAAAAAAATCGGCTTCGACCCGGCTGTCATGGCAAGTCCGTTTATCACCACCATTGTCGATGCCGTTTCTCTGCTGGTCTATTTCGGTACGGCAAGTATAATTCTGTTCTGATATGAAAAGCAGCGTGTAAAAATGTCTATTTTTTATCAGTTAATAGTATCAGGCATTTTACAGCTCAGAATACACGCTGTAGATTTATAATAAACCGGTATACAATCCGGTGAAACAGATTTAAATAATAAATAAAAAAAGGAATGACCCTCGATCACTGCATCTTTCACCTACAACGATCAAGGGTCATTCCATGTGATTCTTGGTATCTAACATCATGGTTACCTCTCTTTCTTCAGTTGTGAGCGCCGCTAAATTCAAACACAGCGGCAAACATCAGCACATCGGATCGTTCCTCCTCATCCTATTTTACGGTCTTATTTCTGACCCTTCTCACCGGAACCGCATCCTTTGTCTTCGTTGGTATTATGATAGCATCTTTAACGATTTAAATCAATAGTCAGAGTTAACAAATACAACCGGTAAATTTTGTACAGATTTTATAATTTAAATCATCAAAGAATTTTAGCTTTTCCTTTTGTTCTTGACAACTTCGCCGGATGTGGTACAATAAAAATGGCAAAAGGGTATAACATACCGTCAGCGGTTTGTGACCCTTGGCAAATGAGTTGTTCTAAATCGTATTAGAAACCGTATAAAAGCTCTCCCGGAAATTCAACTGAACTTCCGAGAGCTTTTTCTCATGTCATGATTTTCAGTTTATCATCCAGTGAGCCGTCTTCATCAAAGACAAGCTTTTCGCGGAAGGTGAGATACACCGTGTCGCCGGGCTTCATTTTGCGGTAGCTCTCCGGCTGAGTGATCACGCGGACAGTCGCCTCGCCGACCTTCACGCGGCAGTCGGTCACGTCACCGAGATAATAGTGGCTGGTGAGAACACCCTTGAGTTCACCGCTTTCGGTGGAGAGGGTAATTCTCTCCGGACGGATGGCGATCTCCACGCGACCGGTCTTGTCCCCGTCATAGTCAACGGACTGATCTGTACCGTCAAGCGCGATCTTTCCGCTTTTCACTTCACCCTTTAGGAAGACTACCTTTCCGAGAAAGTCCGCGACAAACTGATTAGCCGGGTGGTCATAGATGTCCGCCGGAGATGCCACCTGCTGAATAACGCCGCGGTTGATAAGAATGACTCTGTCAGACATCGCCATGGCTTCGGTCTGGTCGTGCGTGACATAGACGACCGTGATGCCGAGACGCTGCTGTATCTCCTTGATCTCAAAGCGCATACTCTCGCGGAGCTTTGCGTCAAGGTTGGAAAGCGGCTCGTCCAGTAAAAGCACCTCCGGTCTCGCCACGAGTGCTCTTGCAAGTGCGACACGCTGCTGCTGGCCGCCGGAAAGCTGGCTCGGAATGCGCTCGGCGTACTGGGAAAGATGCACGATTTCCAGAACCCTGTCAACTTCCTTTTTTATCTCGTCCTTTTTCTTCTTCTGAATGGTGAGCGGATACGCCACGTTCTCAAACACCGTCATGTGCGGCCACACGGCGTAGGACTGGAAAACCATGCCGATGTCGCGCTTCTCGGGCGGTACATAGGTCTTTGCGGAGGAGACAAGCTTCTCTCCGATGTATATTTCGCCTGTCGTCGGCTTCTCAAAACCGGCGATCATGCGCAGCATCGTAGTCTTTCCGCAGCCGGAAGGGCCAAGCAGCGTAATAAACTCCCCGTCTTTAAAGCTCTGGTCAAACTCCTTGAGAACAACATTGTCCCCGAAGGCCTTTGTTACGTTTTTTATTGTAATACTTGCCATCTTAATTCTCCTTATACTGATGTCTGATAAAAATAGACATTTTTATCAGACCTTTTGAAGCATTCAAGAGCCGCGCAGTGCGCGGTTAATGCTTCAAAAGCCGTCTAATACGAAACCTACGCCGCTGCGGGCGGCTATTAAAACGAGACACTTCATGTCTTGTTTTAATCAGGTTTCAGTATTATATCGCAAACTTGCCCTTGGTTATCTTGTTGAGAACGAAGTTCAGCACGACAACGATCATCAGTATCCCGAACGCCATAGCGCAGCTCTGAGGCTGGCTTGTGAAGGTCCAGTACTCATAGAGCTGGAAGCCAATGGTCTTGGTGGAGTTGGAATAGAGCAGAGTTGTCATGGAAAGCTCATAAAAGCTGGGTATGAATATAAGGAACCAGCCTGCCGCGATGGAGGGGAAGATCAGAGGCCCGGTGATTTTGAACATGGTACGGAACCACGAAGCGCCGGAAATCTGCGAGCATTCCTCCAGAGATACATGGATCTGACTCATGGCGGATACAACGGTTCTCATGCCCATCATCAGATACTTGATAAGGTAGGCAATGATCATTATGTAAGCGGTGTTGTAGATATTGATGCCGAAGTCACCCTTCATGGTCATGATAAGCCCGAGAGCGATAACGACAGAGGGAGTGCCGGAGCCGAGAGTTATGAGAAAGTCGGGTATCTTCTTGCCTTTGACTCTGGTGCGCTGCAGAAGATAGCTCATGGTGCAGGCAATGACGATACCGACCGTGGCGGTCACCGCGCCGAAGATGAGGCTGTTCTTTAAACAGTCGATGGTCTCGGAACGGGAGAAGATCGTCTTCCACTGGTTGAAGGTGAAGTTGCCCGCATCGGTCAGCGTCTTGCCGACGTCGATCTTGAAGGAGGTCGTCAAAATCGTCGTAAAGGGAATGAGAATAACGATGACCGCAAAAATCGCCACCAGAACCGTTACCGGTACGCGCCACTTGCCGAGGTCAACATTGTTCGGCTGGGTGGACTTGCCGGACACGGTGATATACTGTTTTTTGGCAACGACAAAATCCGAAATAAAGAGGATAATGATCGCCAGCAGCATCAGAAAAACCGCAAGACCCGTGGCGTCGCTCAACCCCTGCGCGCCGAGACCGTTGTACTCGATGATCCTTGTGGTCACGGTATGCACCTTGCCGGGAGCGCCGATGATGGAGGGGATGCCGTAGCAGCTCATGGCACATACGAACACCAGCAGAGCGCCCGCGATCAGCGAGGGCGTCATCATCGGGAGAGTGATGCGGAACACTGTTTTCAGCGAGGACGCGCCGGAGATCTGCGAGGCTTCCTCTAAAGAGGGATCCATTTTCTCCATGGCGCGGGAGATCGTAATAAAGGCATAAGGATAATAGAAGGTCGTAAGCACCCAGATAAGTCCGCCGAGGGAATAGATATTCAGCGGACCCGGTGCGTCGCCCATGGCGAACAGGAAACGGATGACCTTGTTGATGGTGCCGACATTCGGGTTGAGAAGCCGCAGCCACGCCATAGCGCCCACATAAGGCGGCACCATATAGGTCATGACAAAGAGAGAGCGGAAAAACTTACGTCCGTAGAGGTTTGTGCGCCCCACCAGCCATGCCAGAGGGAAAGCAAGGATCGTCCCCAATACCATGGCGGCGCCGGCGGCAATGAGCGTATTTTTCAAGGCGCTGAGATTCATCGGATAGGTGTACAGACGCTTGAACACCTCAAAGGTGAATTTTCCATCCGGGAAAAACGCCTTGATCACCAGATATACCAGCGGCAGAACCTGGAACACAACAAGGAAATCAACGATCAGGAAAATAAGCACCCACTTATAATCCATTGTCCAGTTGTGATCCTTTGCCATCATGATGATGAGCAGCAGCACATCCGCCGCAAAGAGAATGCCCATAAGAATGATCGTCTTGCTGTGAGAAAGGCAGAGCTGTGTGAAGAAGTTAATATCCCCGTTTACGGTCATCTGATAGGCATTGATTCTCGCATCCGCCTGACGGACCGCTTTTTTAAGACCGTTTGTGTAGTCGGTAGGCAGTGGCTCGTTGCTCTCGTTGACCGTTGTCAGCCAAAGCTGCATAAGGGCGGCAGTTGTATCAATGCCCTTAGTCTTCTTGCAGACATCCGCGGCAATCCCGGACAGCTCCGCGTTTTCATCGAGGATGCTGTCCACCAGACCGGCTCGGAACGCTTCCTTTTCATCCTTGCTCAAAGCCTTGACCGCTTTCAGCTGAGAAGTGGAGATCTTGGGGCCGGTGAGAGAATAGGTCAGACTTAAAAGCTTTACCGTCTTTTCGCGGTATGCCTCTCCTTCCAGTCCTTCCAGAGCTTCATCCGCTGTCGCTTTTCTGTCCTCGCCGGTCTCCTCCGACCAGTTATGGACAAGAAGCTCATAGCTCACCCTCGTAAGTTCTTCGGCTCTGTCCGGCTCCATTTTATCAAATTCAGCTTTCAGGCTGCCGCTGTACAGCTTATCGAGACTGCCTTCCAGCTCCTGTACATACAGGAAGCCCGTTTCCGTATCGAAACCGGAGCTGTTATACTTACCGATACCCCACAGACCGCCGGCAATCAGAGCGATGCCGACAACGAGCAGCAGGACAAGAACGATCTTGCACCGCAATTCCGCCGGATCGGTTTTGTCTTTTCTTCGTACCTGCATCCAAGTACACTCCCAACATAAAAAACTAAAACAGGCAATATCATTTAACAAAAACCGTAGGGAAAAGTTTAGTCGACGACATTGCTAAAATAAGGGGAAGCTGCCGGAGGCAGCTTCCCCCTTTGAGTATATTGTCAAATCAATAATTACTCAACAGTGACGAACTCCTGGAACTTGGTGCGGATCTCTTCACGATCCTTGTAGCAGCGCTCCCAGTCAACGCCCATATCCTTCTCGATGAGGCCGTTGGTGTCAACGGAGTCATAAGGAACATCGGAAACGGCGGCTGCAACGGAGTGCATATAGCCCTCGAGCACGAGCTGCTGGCCTTCCTCGCTGAGGATCCAGTTGGCAACGGCTTCGCAGGCTTCGGTGTTCATGTTGAGGGACTTGTCCTCGTCAACGATCATAACGGTAGAGGGCATGAGGATAACGCCGTCTTCGGGGTAGATGCAGGCGAGCTTGGAGTCATTCTCCTTGCGCTCCTTCAGGACGGATTCCTCAAGGATCATGATGGCCTTGCACTCGCCGGTCTGGAGCTTTGCCAGAGCGGTGGAGCCGGACTCGATCATAACGTCATTCTTGCCGAGAGCCTCGAAGTACTCATAGCCGTACTTGTCGGACAGAGCGGCAACCGCAGCCATAGTGGTGCCGGAGGTCAGGGGGTTGCCCATGGAGATCAGACCCTTGAGGGAGGTATCGAATGCGAAATCCTTAAAGGTCTTGGGCAGCTCGTCTGCGGAGTAAAGCTCGGGGTTGTAGGCCAGAACCATGTTGCAGACGCGGACGGGGTACCAGTAACCGTCTTCATCATAGGGGAAGCGGAGGAGGGTATCGGCATCCTCGACCTCGAAGCTGTGCAGCCAGCCGCCCTCTTTCAGTTCGAGGGAGTATGCGGGCTCTGCAACAAGCATCATGTCACAGCCGAGAGTACCGGTCTCCATCTCACCTGCGAGCTTGGTCTGCAGGGAGCCGGTGCCGCCGTAGAAGAACTCAACATTGCAGTTGGGGAACTTCTCAGCAAGCTTTGCATCCATCATATCAATAACGAACTGATACATGGAGGTGTAGATCATGACATCGCCGGTGATGTCTTCATTGACGCCGTCATCGGCAAAGCACATGGGGGCGAGGGAGAGTGCCATAACGAGGCACAGAACCAGAGCGATAAGCTTTTTCATGTTTGTCTCCTTAATTACAGAATTTGTCAGTCATCGAATTCTCGATGCTATTGTTTGTATTCTACCAAACACGGCTTTTTTTGTCAATTACATAATTACAAATAGCGCGGAGTTTGAAATCAAAAAGGAGCTGCCTGAAAGGCAGCTCCCATAGATTCGTGTGGAATTACTCGTTATCAGCCTGAACAGTCTGCGCTGCGGTGCGGCCGGAAACAAAGATCTCAACGATGGAGTTACCGCCGAGACGGTTACCGCCGTGGATACCGCCGGTGACTTCGCCTGCTGCATACAGACCGGGGATGATGTTGCCGTCAGTGTCAAGAACATGACGCTGCGTATCAACAACGAGACCGCCCATGGTGTGGTGGGTGGAAGGAGCCATCAGACGGACGGTGAGGAGAGTATCCTCGAGATGGTAGGTTTCGGGGATGTACTTGCCGTTCTCGTCCTTGTCTGCTTTACCGATGGTACGGTCAGCAATTGCCTTGTCGAGGTCGGGGAACTCGCCCAGACCCATAACGGCTGCGTCGTAGTCACGGATGGTCTGCTCAACAACAGCGGGATCAGCGGGAATTCCGAGCTGCTCGAAGAGTTCGGGAAGCTCGCTGATGTAGCGGCGGTAGTAACGACCTTCGTAATCGCCCTCTGCAAGCTGTACAGGTGCGGGCATGGGCTGATCCTTGTCGTAGAATTCAAGGAATACGCCCTTGGTGCCGTTGACTTCAATGCCGTTGCGGAATTCTGCCAGAGACAGAACGTCACGCTCGGAGCCTTCATCAACGAAGCGGTGGCCGGTGGTAGGATTGATCCAGCAAGCGTAGGTGCCTGCGCCGAAGGCGAGGTCGCCGTTGTCGACCCAGGAGATAGGCATCAGCTGTGTGAAGCCCATGCCGGTGACGTCTGCGCCGACAGCCTGTGCCATGTCGATACCGTCACCGACCTGAGAGGAACGGTTGGTGGTCTCAATGTCCTTGGTGAGGTACTCTTCTGCCCAGTAAACGTTATCGGCAAGAACCTTTTCGATGTTGGCTGCATAGCCGCCGGTGGTGAGGATAACGCCCTTGGCTGCATGTGCGGTAACTTCGGTACCGTCGAACTTAACGGCCTTGACGCCGGTGACTCTTCCGTCTTCAACAATAAGCTCCTTGGCAGTGGTGCGGGTCATGACCTGGTTTGCTTCGTTTGCGTTAACGAGGGTGGTGTAGGGAGCTGCAAAGTAGGCGCCCCAACGACCCATTTCCATGTTGCCGTCGCCATCGAGGTCGATGTTGGAGCCGATGAACTCGTTTTCACGGTACCAGAGAGCACCGATCAGAGTTGCCTGGGTGTTCTCGATGAAGGTTGCGCCCTGGTCTTCAAGCCACTCCTTGAGACCCTGGCCGCCATTGACGACCTGGGAGACCATGTCAACATCACCGTAGCACCATTCGGAGTAATCTGCGCTGGGACGAAGTCCGCCATAGTAGGACTGGAAGATATGGAGATTCAGCGTGGAGAACAGGGTGAGCTTGGTCTCGTCGAGACCGGCGTCGAGCTGGGGCTGTGCCCAGTCAAGATATGCCTGGATTTCTTTCTTCAGAGCCTGAAGAACGGGGAGATATTCGGCATGAACACCGTGCTTTGCAAGCTCTGCGGTGTCGCCGGCTACGAACTCGTGATCTTTGTAGAAGTCTGCGTCGAAGGGCTCTTCATTCCAGTTGAGGATGATCTTGAGCTCGTTGATGCAGCCGTTTGCGGACTTGACCTTGTCATAGGTCTGTCCGTCGTGCTCATAAACGCCGGTGGTTGCATCAGGATCGGCGGGATCCCATACCAGGTAAGGCATAACAGACTGATACTGACCGCCGGAAACGAGGGTGTTACCGCCCATCTCAGCGTTCTTCTCGATAACGAGAACGGTATTGCCGAGCTGTGCGGCCTGTGCGGCAGCGGAGATACCTGCGCCGCCTGCACCGACGACAACGACGTCGTAGGACAGGTCAACAGGCTCGCCTGCGCTGTGTTCGATCTTTGCGGTACGGAATGCGTCCATATTGGTGCATCCTGCCTGCTCCGCACAGTCATTGACTGCGAGAAGGAGAGCGCGGCCGGTGAAGGTAGCGCCGGAAACGGCGTCAACGCCGATGCCGTTGCACTCGATCATTTCGGGGATCATGATGTCGTATGCAAGAGTACCGACATGATCGGTCTCGCCGGAAGCGACAACGTCGATCGCGGTGAGAGCGGAATCGCTGAAGCTTGCCTTGACGGTGACAGGACCGTTGTAGCCTTCGTAGGTTGCCTCATATTCACCGGCAGTGAATGCGAGAGAACCGTCTGCGGCGGCTGCGCCGGAAGCGGCTTCGAGAGCCTGAGCTGCAGCTGCAGCAACTGCATCGCGGGTAAGGGTCGCGCCGGATACAGCGTCGATCTCAGCATCGGAACGGCCGATCAGAGCCGCCTGATAGGTAGGAGCAGCAGCTCCGCCAATAGCGGGTGTCTCACCGGAGGCATCGACCACTGCATCTGTGATACCGTTTCCATCGACTGTGAGGGTTACCTTAACGGTGCTTGCCATGCCCATTGCGGAACCTTCGTAGGTTCCGGGAACGAAGCCTGCCGCGAAAGCGCAGGGGACAAGGCTCAGAACCATGCACAGTGTCAGAAACATTGCCAGAAATTTTTTCATGATGTTTCCTCCATATAGATTTTTTTGGCTAAAACCAACTTTACTATATCACTGTCTGTTCAAAAATACAATAATTAATTGTAATTTGTTAATAAAAAACGTAATTAAGTCTGTGTAATTGTATTGATTGACTTTCTTTCGGTTCTGTGAGCTCATAATCAGGCGTAGCTGTGCAGACCGCTCATAAGGGTGTTGACGCCGACAAAGGTGAACAGCACCATGATGAAGGCAATAAGAGACATCCACGCCATCTTTCTGCCGCGCCATTTCATTCTGAGCCGCTGGTGCAGATAGATCGCGTAGACGATCCACGTGATGAGCGCCCAGGTCTCCTTGGGGTCCCAGCTCCAGAAGGTGGACCACGCCTGTTCCGCCCAGATACAGCCGGAGAAAATGACCACGGTGAGCAGAAGGAAGCCGAAGCAGACAAGCTTATAGGAGAGGTTATCGAGCTGTTTGAGGTGCTTTTCTTCCGCCTTTTTCTCAACAATGATGTACCGCAGTCCTATCAGCGCAGAAAGAGCAAACGAGGAATACGCGAAAGCCGCAGAGCCGATATGCAGACCGAACCACGCGCTCTTGAGGGCGGGCATCAGCTCGGTGATCTCGCGGGGCTGGAGAGCTGCATAAGACTGGAGCAGAAACGCCATGGGCATAGTAAGCGTCACGATCCAGCCCATGCTGTCCTTTTTTCGCAGCCCGAGGAACATTCCGATGAGAACAACTACGAAGGAGAACGCAGTCGCAAACTCAAACTGATTGCTCAGAGGCAGTCTGTGGGCGACAACGCCGCGCCAGACGATATACGCAAGGTGCAAAACGGCGCTGACACAGAAGATGATGAAAGCGGTTTTTTTAAGTCCGTCTTTTTTAAACGAAATACCGGCGAAATTCAGCAGTGTCGCAGCAAAATACAGTCCGACGGTTATCATAAATAAAACATTCATTTTTACACCTCTGAGTTTTCTTTATATTCATCGATCTGATCGGAGATGTCCTTCGTACCGACGATAGAGAGCCCTTCTTCTTTCTTATACGCTGCCTGCGGGATCACGAAGAAACACAGGAACAGCCCCGCCGTCATAATTGCGAAGGAGAGATACAGCAGAACAAGCGTCCATTCCGGCTGGGTCTTGACTCGCACGCCGGGGCAGACCTCCGGATCATAGAAGGTATACTGTACTCCCCCGACCTCCAAAGTTGTGCCGGGATAAGTGAGTCCCATCTTTTTTTCGCCGTTTTCAACGACCATAAGCTCATAGGCGGGGTTGACAAGCTCATTGCCGGACGAAGAGACCTTTACCTCGCCGTTCTCTTCGATAACATTGCCGAAAAGCTGTGAATAATATATCCCGTTTTCTCCGTCCAGCGTGAGGAACAGTCCCGGCTCATCCAGCACGGTTATCTCCTCCTCTTCCTCCTGAGCGGTGAGGACGCCGACCTTCGCGGCGGTGAAGAAGCTCTGCTGATAGAGCTTGTACCTTCCTACTTTAGCAGGATGATTGACGCGGATGTCGCACTCTTTGGCAGTTCCGTCGGGGAGAAGTGCAGAGATCGTGCTTGTATATTCAACGGAGCCGCTTTCGTCTTCTGTGGAAAAAGCCTCGGCGCAGATCGTCGTGCCGTCCTCCAGCGTGACCGGCTCGTTGAGATACAGTTTGTAATCCTGCTTCTCAGCCAGAGCAAAAATACAGAAACACGCGGCCGTCATCAGCAGCATGGCAGCGTGGGTAAAGAAGGTTCCCAGAAAGCCGATGCTGTTTTTGAGATAAGCGTCGCCGACCGCCCGAAAACGATTGTCCTCCAGCCATTTGTCGGCGTTTTGGACTTGCAGTACCGCTTCGGCTTTGGAGGCTCTCAGGAGAAGGCCCTTCTTCACCCTGCCGAGATTGGCAACTCTCACAACCGAACAGAAGGTAAGGTTGAGTGCAAGGAGGATAAACAGCACGATAAAATACCATTGGGAATAGATTCTATCCTGTCCCGTAAAGGTGGCAATAAAGCAGAGCGCGGCAATGATAAGCAGCAGGATCATACCGAATTTCATTGACCGGATAAAATTAAAGACCTTTTTCATTATTTTTCAGCTTTTCCCTCCGCAATAAAGTGCTTTTTTACTTGATAATCATAACATAAAGCCGGGAATAAAACAACCCCGCCGGTTATGATCGGCAGGGGTTGAAAAAGTTTTTCAGAGGATTACTGAACGTTGAACATGAAGTTGGTCATCTGGTAAGGAACCTCATTGGTACGGAGGGTACCGTCGGCCATCCGGCTGGTGACACGGATCTTGATGAGATAGGAGCCGACATCGAGATCGTTGAGGTCGAGCTTCCAGTAGACCCAGTTAACGGTGTTGGCATTCTCGATTTCCTCTTCGATCCAGGTCGCGCCCTTATCGAAGGAGAACTCGATCTTGGTGATGGGCTCGTTCCAGGCGTCTGCATAGCCTTCGAGATGTACGGGTTTACCCGCCTCAAAGATCTGACCGTCCATGGCGGTAAGGACGCCCACATTGGGCTTATCGAACTGGAGACCGGTGGTGGCGTCATTAAAGTCGCCGTAGAAGTCCCAGGAATCGCCGGCGGCGGCGAAATTGAGCTCGGTGGTCTGCTTAATGAAGTTACCGGCGGACAGCTCGTTGAGCCAGAAAGAAATGGGAGCGCCCTGGTCGGCATAGATGGGATCACCGTTCATGCCGATAACAAGAAGGGCCTCTTCCTTGTTCATAACGTCTACGGAGATGGGGTAGCAGTAACCGTCAGCAGCGGTAGGATTGACGATGACCGCGCCGTCGAGCTCGACTTCCTCAAGAATCTTGGATACGGGAATGCCCTCGACCTCTGCCTGATAGATCATGCCCTGTCCGGGGCCGTTGACCGTGCAGTGTGCCTTCATGACGCGCTTCTCGGTGCCGAATTTCTCAATGAGCTCGTTGATGGTGTATTCCTTCTCTTCCTTGACAGCGCCGGTGAACTTTACGGTCCAGGTGTCGCGGATGTCGGCGGGAATCTCGTCTTCATTGTAGGTCCAGGTCTCGGGGTTGTTCTTAGTGGACTTGAAGAACATCTTCTCGTGAGGAGTGATCTCGGTCTGGTTCCACTCGAAAGTGCTGTTTACATCCTCTGCGGCAACACTTTTGAGACCTCTGAGCACGTCATACTTGACATAGTCCCAGCGCTCATAGGTGATGGTGCCGTCATCGGCTCTGTTGATGTAGTGGCAGGATTCGCAGTTGCCGCCCATAGCCTCGAAGGTATTGCTGCGCTGGTGAACGGTGTGGATCGCGTCACGCATATAGTTATCGTAGAAGTAGTGGCAGCCGAAGCAGTTCTGGAGACCCTGCTCGTTGTTGTAGCCGTAGTAAATGATGCCGTGGTAGGTTTCCATCATTTCCAGTGCGTCTTCAATGCTGTGGCAGGCGGTACAGCCGCGGTTGTCGGCATTGAGGAAGTAGTTGTTCCAGGATCTGATGGTCTTGGCGTCAACATCACCGGCCTGGGTGTCAAGAGCGGTGGTGTCAAAGGGGGTTCTCTGAACCTTTACGCCGTTTTCAAGCTCTCTGACTGCGGGAGCCCAGTTTGCATCCGCCTGCTTGTTCTTCTCCCAGGAAGTACGCTGAGCGATGTCAGCCTGCGGAAGTGCCGAGTCTGCAAACGCGACCGTGCCGAAAAGCATAGCCACAGTGCAGATCAGTGCGAGGAGCTTTGCGATTTTTTTCATATCTTTTTCCTTTCGTTCTTTACGGCAGATTGCCTGTGCCGTCCTGTAATTGTGGTTTATCATATCCGAATCTTTTCTTGGGGTATAACAATCCATATCATTTATAAATATAGCAATAATTTATCAACTTTGCAAGCATAATATTTCTAAAATATATTTTTTGTAAATTTTTCATGAATTTAAGGCTTGCTTATTGTGTATAAAATCAGTTCCTTCTTTTCTTTTTCTGCAGATGGGCGTACTGGCGGGCGCGGATGGCTTCCTCCGTGTTCTCCTTCAGCTCCGGCAGAATGTCGCTTTCCAGCTTCTTCTTTCCGTAAACGATCGTGCGCAGAAGAATGACAAGCACGGTTATCGCCGGCAGCAGCAGAAAAGCGAGACAGAGCGCCGTCAGCAGAGCGGCGATATCCTCGGCGTAGCGGGCGGCATTTTCCCAATAGGGGTAGAGCACGCCTTTATTCTGCATCGACCGCATACCGTACTGCCCTGCCAATTTAATGAGCTTTCCGAAAGAAAAGCGGGTCGTATTACTGACGATCTCGCCGCGGCCGATCGGGAACTTGTCCTGTGTGATCCCCAGCGCGAAGCCCTTGACCGGCTCCGGCATAACGACCTCATAGCAGGATATTCCGGTGTCCTTCGTGAGTTCCTCATAGGTCTCATAGGATATAAATATCCCCAAGCCGTCGGTATAGGCTTTTTTCGTGGCAAAATCGTCTTCACGTTCGACAACGCCCGCCACGACAAAGTATTGCCCGTTTATTTTAAAGCTCATTCCCTGCACATCCGACGAGCCGAAGAGCAGCCACGCGGTTTCTTCATCCAGCAGAGCCCTGTCCTTCATGAGGTCGTTTCCGTCAATATAGCTGCCGCTTTTCAGGCGCAGAGGATGAAACAGAAAAAAATTTCCTCCCACGGCATAGGCATACACATCGCTTTTGCCGATGGCGCTGGATACACTCACCTTTCCCGCGGTGCTCCATGCGTCCACAAAAAGCTGTTCCCCGGAATTGCCGTCCAGCGATGCCTCCCTGAAGCGTTTCATCATCACCTGCCGGAAGCTGTTCACATCCTCGACCGTCACCTTCTGATCGACCGGAAGAAAACAACTTATCTGTGTATACGCTGTCTCGCTGCCGCCCCGCCAGCGCTTCGCCTCCTGCTGCGTGAGAAGCATTCCGGAAATGTTTCTCACGGCGATAAAACACACTATGCCCGCCAGCAGAAAAAACGCAAAAACAGCGGCAAAAAATATTCTGTTTTTCGATGCTTTTTTCTTCATGCCAAATTTCCAAAAGTCAGGATTATTGCAGATTTCGACGGAAAAAGGGAACGGATCGCCGCACCGTCGTGCGCAAGTCTTTCACAGCAATGACACTACGGGATGTTGTACATTAACTGTCAATTGTCCATTTAATTCTGCATTATGCATTATGCATTAATTTCACCTGATCCCCGTCGGCTATGGGGGAATCCGTATTGATAACTACCCAGTCCCCGCTGTTCACCTTGCCGCGGACGGCGCAGTTACGGTCATCGGAGGCAAGGATCTCTACCTCTGCCCTTCTCGCGGCATACTGAGAACCGAGGCGGTTTGACATGGACTCCACCACCAGCACATAGCTGCCGGCGGAATCGGTATGCAAAGCGGTGTCGGGAATCACGATGTCATAGTCTGCGCTCTGCTTGCCCACATAAAGCGTCAGCTCATCGCCGGAGGACACCTTTCCTTTAAGGGAGAATGTCAGCATTTTTCCGTCATCCGCCATGGTAATGCTCTTGAGGACGGCTTTTATTCCGCTTTCCGTGTAGCCGTTTCCGACGGTCGCCTCATCGCCGACGGAAAGAAGCTCGGCAAGCTCCGGCGCCACAACAAAGCTCAGAGTATGATTGCTGCTGTCGGTCTCAATGACGCACAGCTCCTGGTGTCTCTCCACCGTTTCCCCGACCGTACAGTTTATATGCGTCACCGTGCAGTCAAAGGGCGCAAAGAGATTGCCCTCGCCGGTCTCGCCGCGCATTTCCTTTATGAGCTCCTGCTGTTCGACGATCCTTTTTTCGGTATATTCAAGAGTTTTATCAATGGCGTCGATGGCAAAGGTCTCGTAATTTCGGGTATTGTCTATAACTCCTCTTGCGTAATCATAAGTAGTTTTGTATGCATCATAGTACTTCTGGTATTTTTCCGCTTCGGCTTTATTCTCCGTATACTGAGCAACCTCCGCGTAATGCTGGGACACTCCTATGTAATACTCAAGCTTGGTTATAGGCACGTGCTCTACCAATCCGTTAATATCAACATCCCACACGGAACCGTTGTAGTCCGTCAGCATGGGAGTCTGGAGGGCATAGTTGTTATATTCGGAAAAAAGCTGGTCGAGGATCTCCATTTCCGCTTCGAGCTCCCCGTCTTCAAGATGCTCGAAGGTAAAGAGAAGATCGCCCTTTTTCAACTGCTGCCCCTCTTTTATCTCAATCGTTCTGACAGTACGCACGGCAGGAGAGGTTATCTTCGTACTCCCGGCGGAAACGACTTCACCCGTACCCCGGATCGCCGTGGTAAGCGTGCCGCTGCCCACCGTGCCGACCTCTACCTCCGGCAGAAAGTGGTTCATAAGCATACCGGACATGAGCATGAGCAAAACAAGCGCAGCAAGAGCGACGCTCGCAGCGTCTTTCAGAAATCTTGACTTTTTGGCGTCGGTTTTTTCCATGCTTTACTCCATATGTCCGTTATGTATTCCGTGAAATCCGGAATGAAGGGGAAGCTGTCAGCTTCCCGCATAGCAATGCAGAATGCATAATGCAGAACGCAGAATTATGGTGCCGCTTCGCGGCGATTAAAATCACGAATTGAAATGATCCTGCTTTTGAGGCGGGAGGATAGTATCCTCCCCTACATCGAACTGCAGGATAATCAATCCGCGCTGTCGGCGAGGCGGACCTGATCTCCGCTGCTTATGGGGGCGGAGGTTGTCGTGATCACAAAATCACCCGATTCAAGCTCGGCGGTGACGGCGGAGTTCGTGTCGTCCTCCGCAAGGACATCGACCTTGACGCGCTTTGCGATATAGCGGTTGCCGAGGGGGGAGTTCTTCGCGCTGACAGCCAGAACGAACTGCCCGTTATTGTCGCTTCGGATGGCGCTGTTGGGCACCACAAGATCGTAGCTGGCGCTCTTCTGTCCCACGGATACGGTAAGCTCCGACCCGGCGGTAACATTGCCTTCGAGGTCAAAGGTGAGAAGCTTCTTGCTCTGGGGATTTTCCTTGTCGGTGGCAATGGATTTGAGCGTCGCTTTGATCTCGTTGCCCCAGTAGAAATTGCTGATGGTCGCCTCGTCGCCCACCCTGAGGCGGCGCGCCTGATCGTTCGTGACGGAAAAGCTCACGGTATAGCCCATGTCCGCCACTTCGATGACCGCAAGGATATCGTCTTTTATGACCGTGTCGCCGGAGGAGCAGTTTACCTCCGTCACGGTACCTGCAACGGTCGCTTCAATGACATTGTCCTCGCCCTCGCCGGCAAGCTCCTTGATCTTCTCCTTCTGCCGGTCGATCTTGTTCCGGATCGCCTGAGCGGAAATATAGGCTGAGTTTGCGGTCTGCCCGTCACGCGCCATAGATTCACTCAAATTTGCCTGTGCGGCATAAAGGCTGTCCTTGGCATTTTCAAGTTTTGCCTCCGCCTCTATTATGTCCAGATTATATCCTGTACCTTCACTCCATACTGTCAGCCAGGAATTAAGTGCATTCAATTCGGCAGTGTCGTTTTGTACCCGCTCATTTAATCTGTTTAGAAGCTCAAATTTCCCTTCTTCTATAGTTTCATCACCAATTATGATTTTAACTTTCGTAGCACACCATTCTTTGTAATCATCCTGTGCTTCCTGTAAAAGTTGTTTTGCTGTTGCCACATCCGCTTCCGTTATCCCATTACTTGCAGGACTTCCAAGTGCAAGATTATATGCTTCTTCTGCAGTGGCTAGATTAGTTTCCGCAATTTCTTTACTTTTTTCAGCAGCGTCACGTTTTATACGAGCTTCTTCCTTATCCATATCTGTTGCAGCTTCATAGTTTGCCTTCGCAGTTTCGTAATTTGCGTCAGCAATTTCTTTGCTTAATCTTGCTGTAGCAAGAGCAGATTCTGCTATTGCTATTGCGTTTTGCTCTTCATAAGCATTTTTTACGTAAGCATAGTAACTCTCTCGTTCATTAATTATCGAATTCAGCTTTGTATACTCATTATTTAGATTATCATATTTTTCTGTTTCTTCAGCAATTTTATTTTCGAGCTGCTGTTTTTGTTTTATCTTTTCATTTCTATCACTGTCACCGGCAACATCTGACTGAGTTGTTTGAGCAATTCTTAAATTTTCTTCCGCAATTTCTACCTCACGAGTTCTTGCGTTTATTGCCGCCTGTTCGCTGGCATAAGTACTTCCGATCGGCAGAGCGGCAACGGCGGCGTCGTAGCTGGCTTCCAGCTCATAGAGGGTGTTTTTTGCCGCTTCCAGCTCCACGCTGTCTCCCGCGCCTAAAACGAACAGAACATCCCCGGGCTTGACCTCTTCGCCGGTTTTCACCATGACCTTGGCGATGGTCACGGTGGCTTTGGACTTGACATTATTATTGCCGTTGGCGACCACCTTGCCCGTTCCGCGCACCTTGGCGGTAATCGTCCCCGACTTCACCTGCTGTGTCGCCACCTCGGTCAGCGAAGCGTTGAGGATGGTACGGGAGAAAAACGTCAGCACAAGCAGCACCGCAAGAAATATGATCGCGGCGTCCTTTACCCATGTTCTGTTTTTTACTTCTGTTGTCATAGTGTACCTCTTTCGATCTCGTGAAAGCTTCTCTCCATGGCTCAGCCAAACTTGGAGAAAGTGTCACCTCAACAAGAGCACCGTAGGGAACGGTCTTGACCGTTCCGCCCTGATGCCGTGATTTCCCGGAACGGTCAAGACCGTTCCCTACCGTGAGCCATGTGTAATTATGCATTATGCATTATGAATTATGCATTAATATCTTTACCCCTTTACGCTGCCGGAGTTGGCTATGCCCTCCACCAGATATTCCTCGCCGTGGAGGAAGATGAGCAGCGTGGGGATCATGTATACCGTCGCCATAGCGAAGGCCAGACCGATCTCTCCGGAGTTTATCGACGAGAGGAACACCGAAAGCGGCTGTTCCTCGGCGTTTTCCAGAAGAATAAGCGGCTGCTCGACCATGTTCCAGTAGTCGATAAATACAAGGATCGTTATCGAATACAGCGCCGAACGGCACTGGGGAATACATATCTTCGTGAATATCTGCCACTCGCCCGCGCCGTCGATCTTTGCCGCCTCTATGAGCGAATAGGGAATGCGGCGCATGAACTTTGTCAGCAGGAACACCGAAAACGGCGCGAATATTCCCGGCAGGATGATCGCTCGGCGGGTATTGAGTATGCCGAGCCATTTGGAGACCAGATAATTCGGCACCAGCGTCACCTGATAGGGCATGAGCATCAGAATAACGTAGAAAAAGAAGATGCCGCTACGTACCCTTCCGCGCCAGCGGGTGAAGCTGTACGCCGCGACGGAGGCTACGCCCACCTGCAGGATCACGATCGGGGCGACGAGAAAGACGCTGTTCCAGAATTTCAGCAGATATTCCGGTGACTTCACAAGACCGCTTATGTACTGGGAAAATGTGACCTTGTCGGGGATGAACTTGAGATTGACCGTCTTCGACACATAGCCGCCGCTGGTGGTGGAAAAGATCATGCCGTAGTTGGATTGAATCTCCGACTCGGACATGAAGGAGTTTGTAATGGTCAGCACCGTCGGCAGGAGAAATATGACGGCAAAGACAACGCAGAGGACAAACATCACGCCCCGGGAGAAATAATGCTTTTTCTTCATCCCTCCACGTCCTTTCCGAACCAGTCCTCCGCCCTGAACAGTATCGCAATCAGGATGACCATGACGATCGCCATGACCACGGCGGCAGCGGACAGCTTCTGATAATCCAGAGAGTTGAAGGTATTGTTCATAAAGTGCTGGAGCATATAGAGCGTCTCATAGGGATAATCGCCCGTCAGAAGATAGACCTCGCGGAAGACCTTGAAGGAGTTGATAAGCGAAAGGATCGTGACAAAAAGCACGGTCGGTGAGAGATAACGCAGCTTGATAGCAAAGAATTTATAAAGCTCTCCCGCGCCCTCAACGTCCGCCACCTCTAAAAGCTCCTTCGGGATATTGGCAAGCCCCGCCATGAAAAGGATCATGAAATAGCCTAAATTTTTCCACAGGAAAAGCAGAATGACGACGACCTGACTGTACTCGGACTGGAGCCAGTCGATCTTATCCGCTCCAAACAGCAGCAGAAATTCGTTCACCGTACCGTTATAGTTGAAAAGCACCTGCCAGATCAGCACCACGGAGGCCACCGGCACCATCATGGGGCTGAGGAAAAACGTGCGGAACTGCGACTTGCCCGGGATGCGCGCTTCCAGCATCAGCGCCAGCACGATGGACAGGATCACCGCCAGCGGCACCGCCAGCGCGGAAAAGCTGAGCGTATTTTTCGCCGCCAGAATAAAGGCGGAGTTATGAAAAAGCTTTATGAAATTGTCCAGAAACACAAAATTTCTCGAACCGACCCCGTCGATCACGGAGTAGTATACCACAACGCCGAACGGCACGATGAAAAACACCGCCACGCCCAGAAAGCTGGGTGCAAGAAAGCAGAGACTTCGCGCAAAATCTCTCCTGCGTTCCCGGTTATGTATTATGTTTTTCCTCGTCTTTGCCATAGCTTTCCTTTTTGCTGACTGAGCTGATTTCTATTTGTCATTTTATTTTACCATATGTAATAATTTTTTTCAAGTATTGAAAGTGAAAATTTATTTATTATCTTTTGGGACGGTAGGGAACGGTCTTGACCGTTCCGAAAGAGGAATGTGAAATTTCCGCTCGCCCTCCCGGCACTGTCATTGCGAAACCAGTCATCACATTGGGAGCCAATGGGGACGGTTCTTTCTGACTCACTCGAAAAGCAATAAGGAGTCAACAAGAACCGTCCCCATTGACTCACTTTTCACTTTCCACTTTCCACTTTAACTCCACTCTCATTTGTTCCGGCATTCTCTTCCGCCGCGAGATTATTGGAATAGATCAGCACCCCGGTGATGACAACAATGCTGCCGAGAATACCGAGGGCACCCGGAACCTCTTTGAAAAACAGCAGTCCCCAGACTGTTGCGAAAACGGGAGAGAGCATTTTTGCATCAGAGATATAGGAGGCCTGAACGAATTTGAGACTCCAACTGTAAACGCTGTGGCATAGAAAGGTGCAGAATACCGTGAGTGCCAGCACACACAGGAGTGTCCTGCCGCTGACGGGATAGAGCACCTCACCGGTCAGAACGGAAAGAATGCCCACCGTTGCGGCGGCGGCTGTGTAGACGATGCAGGTATAGGTATTCGTGGAAACATCGCTTTTCCGCACATACCGACCGATCAGGGTATACACCGACATCAGGAAGCAGGCCAGCAGCGCCAGCAGATCCCCCTTTACAACATCGCTGCCGTCGGCGAAGTCTCCCGCGGCGATCAGGCAGGCGCCGAGAAACGTTATCAATATGCCGAACCACGATTTTTTGCTCACCTTTTCCTTGAAAAGGAACTCAAGCGCAAACGCCACAAAGAAAACCTCCGTGGAGACAAGCGTGGCGCTGGAAGAAATACTCGTAAACTTTACGGATTCAAAATATGTAACCAGATGCAGGCCGAAAAACACACCGCTGATAACAGAAAATATCAGAGGCTTGCCCCGGACGGAGAATAACTCCTCCTTGTTTTTAACCATCGTCAGCGGTAAGGCGATCAACACCGAAAAGACCATTCGGTAAAGCACCAGTACCGTCGAGGACGAATCGGAAAATCTCCCGAAAATTCCCGAAACGGAACCGAAAAATACGCCCATGATCACAATAAGCTTTTTATTCATTTCATTTTATTTTCTTTTCTTTCGTCAATCTGTATTTCCGACAAATTATATTCTTCCCGCTCCTTTCCGTCAAACACTTTTTGCTCCGGAAAAGCGCATTTTTGACTTATCTGTATTGTGCACAGATTTTTTAGCCAAAGCCTTGTAAAATTGCACAGTTTTACCAGTCTTTCACGTTCTCTACGCGGGGGTATTTTTGTGTAAAAGTGAGAATATTAACAATAGTTTTCTTCCCGCATTGACATTGAAATTCAGCGTAATATAATATGTAATAACAAAATGCGGGAAAAGGGTCTTTTTTGGATTTTCCCGCCTTTTCAGTAAGTTTTAATTTTTATTTTTTTGAAAGGAATACAGATCATGTCAGTTATCGACCTCACCAAGTACGGCATTACCGGCACCACCCAGATCATTCACAATCCCTCCTATGAGGAGCTGTTCAAAGACGAAATGGATCCCTCCCTTGAAGGCTTTGACAAGGGCGTTCTCACCGAGCTGGACGCTGTCAACGTCATGACCGGCGTTTACACCGGCCGTTCCCCTAAGGACAAATTCATCGTTGTTGACGAGAACTCCAAGGACACCGTGTGGTGGACCACCGAGGGTTACAAGAACGACAACCATCCTGCCTCCGAAGAGTGCTGGAAGGCCGTTAAGGAAATCGCCGTCAACGAACTGTCCGGCAAGAAGCTCTATGTTATGGACGCTTTCTGCGGCGCAAACAAGGACACCCGCATGGCTATCCGCTTCATCATGGAAGTTGCATGGCAGGCACACTTCGTAAAGAATATGTTCATCCAGCCCTCCGAGGAAGAGCTTGCAAACTTTGAGCCGAACTTCACCATCTACTGCGCTTCCAAGGCAAAGGTAGAGAATTATAAGGAACTCGGCCTCAACAGCGAGACCGCCGTTGTCTTCAACATCACCAGCCGTGAGCAGGTCATCATCAACACCTGGTACGGCGGCGAGATGAAGAAGGGTATGTTCTCCATGATGAACTACTACCTGCCTCTGCAGGGCATCGCTTCCATGCACTGCTCCGCCAACACCGATATGAACGGCGAGAACACCGCTATCTTCTTCGGCCTTTCCGGCACCGGCAAGACCACCCTTTCCACCGACCCCAAGCGTCTTCTCATCGGCGATGACGAGCACGGCTGGGACGACAACGGTGTGTTCAACTTCGAGGGCGGCTGCTACGCAAAGGTCATCAACCTCGACAAGGAATCCGAGCCCGACATCTACAACGCCATCAAGCGCAACGCACTTCTTGAGAACGTCACCGTGGACGAAAACGGCAAGATCGACTTCGCCGACAAGTCCGTCACCGAGAACACCCGCGTTTCCTATCCCATCAACCACATCCAGAATATCGTTCGCCCCGTTTCCGCCGCTCCCGCAGCAAAGAACGTTATCTTCCTCTCTGCTGACGCATTCGGCGTTCTGCCTCCCGTCTCCGTGCTGACTCCCGAGCAGACCAAGTACTACTTCCTCTCCGGCTTCACCGCAAAGCTCGCCGGTACCGAGCGCGGCATCACCGAGCCTACCCCCACCTTCTCCTCCTGCTTCGGTCAGGCCTTCCTCGAGCTGCATCCCACCAAGTACGCCGAAGAGCTGGTTAAGAGAATGGAAATGAGCGGTGCAAAGGCATACCTCGTCAACACCGGCTGGAACGGAACCGGCAAGCGCATCTCCATCAAGGACACCCGCGGCACCATCGACGCCATCCTCAACGGTGACATTCCCAATGCCGACACCAAGGTCATCCCCTACTTCAACCTCGCTGTTCCCACCGCACTGCCCGGCGTTGACACCGGCATCCTCGATCCTCGCGACACCTACGCCGACAAGGCCGACTGGGAAGCAAAGGCAAAGGATCTCGCAGGCCGCTTCATCAAGAACTTCGTCAAGTACGAGTACAACGAAGCAGGCAAGGCTCTCGTCGCAGCAGGTCCCCAGCTCTGATATGCTTATATAATTTATCCCCTCTGCCAATGCAGAGGGGATAAATTATATAAGGGCACCTCTAAAAATTCTCCTGTGCTCATCTTGCTTGACCTTTTTCCGTCATATTTCATAAAAATGCTCGGAAATACACAAAGTATTCCCTGCGCTTTTTATTTCATCTGCCGAAAAAATCTCTGCGCAATCTGAA